>NZ_CP011789.1:3965000-4270000 GCF_001636055.1 Pseudomonas putida | reverse complement strand
CGAGCGCCTGATTGCCCATCGAGCACAGTTGAAGGATGGTTGGCTGGCCTGGGTGGCGGGGGAGCTCTATCGGCGCGAGCTGCAGCGCCTTACCCAGCACTGACAGCGTTTGCCAGGCGGCTTCAGCGGGCGCTCAGTTGCCCCGATCGCCACCGCTGCTGACCTCATCCGGCACCTGTTCTCCCGACATGCGTTTGCGGAACAAGGCGGCCCGCGCGAGCAGAAGCGTCGTGACCGGTACGGTAATCGACAGCAGGATCGGTATCAGCCAGGCATGCAGCACTGGCCCTTGCTTGAGACCGGAGAAGTACAGGATCGAGGCGAGGCTGACGCACCACGCGCCAATAGTCGAGGCCAGTGCAGGCGGATGCATGCGCTGGAAGTAGTCCTTCAGGCGCACCAACCCGATTGCGCCGATCAAGGCGAACAGGCTGCCTATCAGCAGGAGCGCGGCCGTGGCCAGCTCCAGCCAGAACGGGAGTTCGACGGTCTGCATCATTCGATCACCTCCCCGCGCAGCAGGAACTTGGCCAGGGCAAAGGAGCCGACGAAGCCGAACAGGGCGATCAGCATCGCGCCTTCGAAATAGGTATCACTGGCATAGCGGATGCCTAGCACCAGCATCATCAGCATGGCCAGGATGTACAAGTAGTCCAGCGCCAGGACCCGGTCCTGCGCCGAAGGGCCGCGGAACACCCTGACCAGCGCCAGGGCCATGGCGATGATGAAGATGAACAGGCTGGCGAGAATGGCGTTGGCGAGCAGGCCTGTCATTCGAAGATCTCCATCAGCGGGCGTTCGTAGGTGTGCTTGAAGTGTTCGATGAAGGTGGCTTCGTCGTCCAGGTCGAACACATGCAGCAGCAGGATGCTGCGATCCAGGGCCAGCTCCGACCAGACCGTGCCGGGTACCACCGTGGTGATCATCGACAGGGCGGCCAGGCCATGGGCGTCGCGCAGTGACAGGGGGATGTGCACGAAGGCAGAGCGCGGTGGATGGCCGCCGGCTCGCAGCACGCCCCGGGCAACTTGCAGGTTCGAGAGGATCACATCCAGGCCCACACGGCCGATCAAGCGCGCAATCACCAGCGGGCGGCGGATATGGGCGTGCTGCGGGCGCAATGGCGCCATGAGCACGGGTGCGAGGATGCCGAGGGCGGCGCCAAGCAGCAGATTGCCTGGGCTGACGGAAAGGTTCAGCACCAGCCACAGCACGAACAGCGCCAGCGACAGCAGCGGGGCGGGGAACAGCCGGTTCATGGTTGCACCTGCGTCATGGTGGTCGGCCCAGGCACGGGGCGGGTTGACAGGACCGCCTGGATATAGGCGTCGGGTGCCTGCAGGCCGGCGGCGGTGTCCTGGGTGTAGCGCAGCAGCGGCTCGGCCTGGATGCTGAGGACGATACACAGCCCCAGCAGTACCACGATCGGTATGCATTCATAGCGACG
The DNA here is from genome assembly GCF_001636055.1 of Pseudomonas putida. Classification (NCBI taxonomy): domain Bacteria; kingdom Pseudomonadati; phylum Pseudomonadota; class Gammaproteobacteria; order Pseudomonadales; family Pseudomonadaceae; genus Pseudomonas; species Pseudomonas putida. Next base: position 4,268,553 of record NZ_CP011789.1, on the reverse strand, counting down.
CAGTAATGGCGAGGGCCTCTCCTCAGGCTTCCAGAAGCGCTGGATGCCCACCCGGCCAAAGGCGATCAACGATGCCATGCCCGATAGCAGCAACAGGGCTACCAGGCACCAGCCAGCGGCTGACAGAGGCTGCCCGGCCGCCATGCCCAGGCCTTGCGGATTGAACAGGGCGCTGATCAGGTTGAGCTTGCCGATGAAGCCGGACAGCGGCGGCATGCCAATGATCAGCAGGGCGCAGGCGATGAAGCTCAAGCCGAGGAAGGCCATGGTCCAGGGGATGATCTGACCGATCACTGCCTTCTGTTCGTCGTCGAGGTTGATGCCCTTGGGTGGATGCAGGGATTCGAGCGGCGGCGGGATGGCGTCCTCTTCGTCGTCCAGGGGCACTTCGTTGGCCGAGCGCGAACGCTCGATCAATTCGGCCAGCAGGAACAAGGCGCACAAGGCCAGGGTGGAGCTGGCGAGATAGAACAGCGCCGCGCCGGTGAGGGCTGCCTGACCAAAGCCGACCGAGGCCAGCAAGGTGCCAGCCGAGACCAAAATGCTCAGCGCGGCGAGACGCTCCAGGCGCTGTGCGGCGAGAATCGAGACGGCAGCCACCGCGAGGGTGACGAGGCCGCCATACACCAGCCATTCCCCACCGAAATTCGCCGAAGCGCCTGCCTGGCCCGAGAACAAAAGAGTCCACAGCCGCAGCACTGCATACAGACCGACCTTGGTCATGATGGCGAACAGGGCTGCGACCGGTGCGCTGGCCGAGGAGTAGGCCGGCACCAGCCAGAAGTTCAGCGGCCAGACCCCGGCCTTGACCAGGAATGCCATGGCCAGGATCGCCGCTCCGGCGTGCAGCAAGCCACGATCGGCTTCTGCGACCAACGGGATCTTCAGCGCCAGGTCGGCCATGTTCAGCGTGCCCGTCACGCCATAGAGCATGGCGGCGCCAACCAGGAACAGGGAAGAGGCGAACAGGTTGATGGCGATGTAGTGCAGCCCGGCCCTGACCCGCGCGCGTCCCGAACCGTGCAGCAGCAGGCCATAGGACGCCGCCAGCAGCACTTCGAAGAACACGAACAGGTTGAAGAGATCGGCGGTCAGGAACGCGCCGTAAAGGCCCATCAGCTGAATCTGGAACAGTGCGTGGAAGCTGGCGCCGGCGCCGTCCCAGCGGGCGCGGGCGAACAGCAGGGCGCTGACGCCGATTACACCGGTCAGGGTAAGCAGCAGTGCGGACAGGTGATCGAGTACCAGCACGATACCGAACGGCGCCGGCCAGTTGCCTGGCAGGTAGACACCGATGGACTCGGCCTGACCCTGGCCGCGTACCCACATCAACAGCGTCACGGCGACACCCAAGCCGATCAGGCTCGACAGCAGGTTCAGGCGGGCCTTGAACTGGCGGTGCTTTTCACCGATCAGCAGCATGATCGCTGCGGTTACCAGCGGTAGCAGGATCGGGGCGACAATCAGTTGATTCATCCAGCTCATTCCTCACGCTCCCGGCCATCGACATGGTCGGTGCCGGTCAGGCCGCGCGAGGCCAGCAGGACCACCAGGAACAGGGCGGTCATGGCGAAGCTGATGACGATGGCGGTCAACACCAGCGCCTGGGGTAGTGGGTCGGTGTAGTTCAGCAGGTCCTGTGGGACGCCCTCCTTGATGATCGGCTCCTTGCCGATGAACAGGCTGCCCATGCTGAAGATGAACAAATTGACGCCGTAGGAGAGCAGGCACAGGCCCATGATGACCTGGTAGGTCCGTGGGCGCAGTACCAGCCAGACTCCGGAGGCGGCCAGTACGCCGATGGCGACTGCGATGACTTCTTCCATCAGGCGGCTCCTGTCTGGCTGGATTTCGGATGGCCCGGGCGATAGGCACGCACCGATTGGTGTGCCAGGGCGGTCAGGATCAAGAGCGTGGAGCCGACAACCACGGTGTACACGCCGATATCGAAGAACAAGGCGCTGGCGACATGGATGTCACCGAGCAACGGCAGATGCAGGTGCGCAGTGTGGGTAGTGAGGAACGGATAACCCAGCAACATGGCACCTATGCCGGTAAGCGTGGCGCACAGCAGGCCGGTGCCCATCCAGCGCAGCGGCCGCAGGCTCATCTGGGCCTCGACCCACTGAGTGCCTGCGACCATGTACTGGAGGATGAACGCCACCGACATCACCAGCCCGGCGACGAAGCCGCCGCCTGGTTGGTTGTGGCCGCGCATGAACAGGTACATCGAGACCAGCAGGGCGATCGGCAGCAGCAGGCGTACCAGCACCGCAGGCACCATCATGAAGCCCAGCGCGGTATCGGTGACATGCCGTGGGTTGACCAGGTCGGTGATCACGTCTGGCGCCAGCTGGCGCTGTTGCGTCGGCAGCTGCATGCTCTCTTTCGGTGGGCGGAAGCGGCGCAGCAGGGCGAAGACCGTCAGCGCCACGGCGACCAGTACAGTGATTTCACCCAATGTATCGAAGCCGCGGAAGTCCACCAGCATCACGTTGACCACATTGGTACCGCCACCCTCGGGGAGTGCACGGCTCAGGTAGAACGATGAGATGTCGTTGGGTGTAGGACGGGTCAACATGGCGTACGACAGCAGGGCCATACCGCCGCCGACCAGCACTGCCAGCAGCAGGTCGCGCAGGCGTCGCAAGCGTGCACGCTCCTGGCTGCCTGGCAGGGGAGAGACGCCTTCGATTCGGCGCGGCAGCCAGCGCAGGCCCAGCAGGATCAACACTGTGGTGACGACTTCGACCACCAGTTGCGTGAGTGCAAGGTCAGGGGCAGAGAACCAGACGAAGGTGATGCACGTCATCAGGCCGCAGACGCTGACCATGATCAGCGCAGCCAGACGGTGGTATTTGGCCTGCCAGGCTGCGCCGATGGCACAGGCAATTGCAATCAGCCACATGGCGACGAATACGCCGGACCCCGGAATCTTGGGGCGGTCCCCCCAGCTGATGCCGCTGTACAGCATGGGGGTGAGGCCGGCGAGGAAGGCGGCGACCACCAGCATGAACAGCTGGGTCTGCAGACGGCGGCTGGTCAACAGTCCTTCGAGGTGCCGGGCCAGCAGCATCAGACGTACCAGTCCGTGCTCGAACAGCCGCTTGCCATTGAAGCGTTCGATCAGTGGCGGGTAGGGGAAGCGGCCCAGGCGCAACTGTTTGCGCAGCAACAGGTAGAGCACCACGCCGCCGCACATGGCGATCAGGCTCATGATCAGGGGGGCGTTCCAGCCATGCCAGATGGCCAGGCTGTATTCCGGCAGGGTGCCGCCCACCACCGGCAACGCTGCGGCGGCGAGCAGCGGGCCCACCGACTGGGCAGGGAAGATGCCGACTACCAGGCAGGTCAGGACCAGCAGTTCGACCGGCGCGCGCATCCAGCGCGGGGGTTCGTGGGGGGTATGCGGAAGGTCCTGGGCGGTCGGGCCGAAGAACACGTCGACCGTGAAACGCAGGGCGTAGGCAACGCTGAACGTGCCTGCAAGGGTGGCGATCACCGGCAAGGCGGCCTCGACCCAGGCGCTGGAGCTGATGAATACGGTTTCGGCGAAGAACATTTCCTTGGAGAGGAAGCCGTTCATCAGAGGTACGCCGGCCATGGACGCACTGGCGACCATGGCCAGGGTGGCGGTATAGGGTACCAGGCGTATCAGGCCGCTGAGACGGCGAATGTCGCGGGTGCCGCTTTCATGGTCGATGATGCCGGCGGCCATGAACAGCGAGGCCTTGAAGGTGGCGTGGTTGAGGATGTGGAACACTGCCGCGACAGCGGCCAGCGGGCTGTTGAGGCCCAGCAGCAGGGTGATCAGGCCCAGGTGGCTGATGGTCGAATAGGCCAGCAGCCCCTTGAGGTCATTCTGGAACATCGCCGCGAAGGCCCCCAGCAGGAGGGTACAGGCGCCTGCCCCGCCGACGATCCAGAACCACTCCTCGGTGCCCGACAGCGTTGGCCATAGGCGTGCCAGCAGGAACACTCCGGCCTTGACCATGGTCGCCGAATGCAGATAGGCCGAGACCGGCGTGGGGGCAGCCATGGCATGCGGTAGCCAGAACTGGAAGGGGAACTGCGCGCTCTTGCTCAGGGCGCCAATCAGGATCAGCGGCAGCAACACAGGATAGAGCGCGTGCTGGCGGACGGTTTCGCCAGCGGCCAGGACCTTGTCCAGGTCATAGCTGCCGACCACATGGCCCAGCAGCAAGGCGCCGACCAGCAGGCACAAACCACCTGCACCCGTGACCATCAGCGCCATGTAAGCGCCGCGGCGGGCATCGCTGCGGTGGTGCCAGTAGCCGATGAGGAGGAAGGAGAACAGGCTGGTCAGCTCCCAGAAGAACACCAGCTGAATCAGGTTGCCGGAAATCACCAGCCCGAGCATTGCGCCCATGAATGCCAGGAAGAAGGCAAAGAATCGTGGCACGGGGTCTTGGGGTGACATGTAGTAGCGCGCATACAGCGACACCAATGTGCCGATGCCCAGCACCAGCAACGAGAACAGCCAGGCGAATCCATCCATGCGCAGCACGAGGTTGAGCCCGAGGCTGGGCAGCCAGAGGAATTCTTCGCGGATCACGCCGCCATGGGCGATCTGCGGGTACAGCAGCGCTACCTGGACAGTGCCGACCAAGGCCACGAGCCCGGCGAGAATGGACTCGGCGTTACGCGCATTGTGCGGCAGCACGGCTGCCAGGCAACTGCCGATGAAGGGCAGAAGCGATAGCACTATCAAAGACATAGCGTTCTAATCTACGGAGGTTTGCCATGGATCATACGTGCCACGCTGGTGATCACCAACACGCAAGCTGTGGCAGAATCCTACAAAAGCGCTGTGACAAGCTGTTTTTTTATAACAGTTTTTTTCAGAGCATAGCCGCTGATCAGGAGTTCAACGCCCTGTCTCGCTTTCGCTTGGCGTCAGGCCTTGCGGCTCTGGAAGGGGATCGCGATCGCGGCGAATCTTCAGTTCGCTGACGACCACGGCGATCACGATCAGCAGGCCACCAATAAGCGCCACGCCTGGCAAGCGGTCCCCTGCGATACGACCAACGATGCCGGCCCAGACCGGTTCGCCGGCATAGATCAGCGTGGCACGGGTTGGCGAGACAGATTTCTGCGCCCAGTTCATCGCCACCTGGATTACCGCGCTCATGGCGCCCAGGCCAAGGGCGCTGGCCAACAGCAGCCAGGAGAAATCCGGGATGCGCTCCTGGGTCGGAACGATCATCAGGAATGATAGTGCCGAGGCAGTTGCCAGTTGCACCACGGTGACCCGGCGCACATCGACCTTTCCGGCATAACGGCTGATCAGGATGATCTCGCCGGCGATGGCCACGGCGCTGACCAAGGTCACGATTTCGCCTTCGCTGAAATTCAGCGCACCACCCTCAGGGCCGGCCAACAGCATCAGCCCGACAAAGGCCAGGCAGATACCGATGCTTGGCATCAGGCCGGGCCGGCGTCCCAGCACCAACCATTGCAACAGCGGCACGAAGGGTACGTAGAGGGCTGTGATGAAGGCCGACTGGCTGCTGCTGATGGTTTGCAGGCCCATGGTCTGCAAGCCGTAGCCGAGCATGATCGATACACCGATCAGTACGCCGGCCTTGAGTTCGGTGAACGTCAGGCCCGACAACGCTCGCGCCGATACCAGCCCGACGAACAGTGCCGCTGCCGCGAATCGCAGGCCGACGAAGAACATCGGTCCGCTCACGCTCATGACGTTGTGCACGATCAGGAAGGTGCCGCCCCAGAGCATGGTGATGAACACCAGCACCCATTCGGCTTTGCTCAGGCGAAAGGATACGGACGGCCGCGGGCTGCTGCTGGTGTGGGTCATGGTCTTGCGCACTCGGAAGGGGCGGCGCACAATCGCCGCAAAGTGGGCAGTATACTGCGCAATTCCTACCAGTGAGCAATATAGTGCACAAAGATTCCTCGCACCGCGCTTCGGTGCTGCAGCACGTCAGTCAGAACATCCGCCGCCTGCGTAACGACAGGGGGCTGAGCCAGACCGCCTTGGCCGAAAGCTCTGGTGTCAGTCGGCGCATGCTGGTTGCCATCGAGGCAGGCGAGAAGAACGTCAGCCTCACCACCCTCGACCTGATCGCCGAAGCGCTGGGTGTGGCGTTCAGTACGCTGATCCAGGCGCCCGAGCAACGCGATCCTGCACGCATCAATGAGCTGGCCTGGGCCGGTGAGCAGCCGGACAGCCGCGCGGTACTGCTGGGTAGTAGCCCCGCGCGGCGCGAGGTCGAGCTCTGGGAGTGGACCCTGGCACCGGGCGAGCACTATGCCAGTGAGGCTGATGCCGAGGGTTGGAGCGAGCAGATCTATGTGACCGAGGGCTGTCTGACGCTGCTGATCGAAAGCGGTGAACTGCGCCTGCGCGCTGGGGAGTTCCACATCTTCCCCAGCGACTGCCGCTACGCGTACCGCAACGACGGCGACCAGCCCACGCGATTCGTGCGCAATGTGGTGATCTGATCCACCCAGCCTACTTGGCCAGCAACGTATCGGTACTCTCGACGGCGGCAAAGGCGAAAGCTAGCGCCGCCATGGCCGAGTCGTGCACGTGCGATGCGGGCACCGTCTGTCCATTGAACTCCAGGGCCAGCGTGGCGCAGGCGTCGTGCGCCACCGAGACCTGGTAGCCGAAGTCTGCGGCAGCGCGGGTTGCCGAATCGATGCACATGTGGCTCATGGCGCCGACGATGGTCAGGTTTTTTACCTCATGCTTGTCGAGGAGCGACTTGAGCTCGGTGTCGCGAAACGCGTTGACTTGATGCTTGAGCACCACCGGCTCGCTGCTGATCGGCAGTACCTTGGCGTGGATCTCGGCGCCTGGCGAGCCAGGGGCAAAAAACGGCGCATCGGCTGATTCGAACTCATGGCGCACATGCACGACCAGGTCGCCGCGCTCGCGGGCAGCGGCGAGCAGGCGGGCGGCGTTGTCGGCCGCCGCATCGGCGCGGTCGAGTGTCCATTTGCCACCGGGGAAGTAGTCGTTCTGGATATCGATGAGAATCAGGGCCTGCTTGCTCATGCTGCGCGCCTCCTTGGGCGTGGTCGTGGTGTGGCGATAGTTATAGGCTTGAACGACCGACATGGGGATTGGCGCGACCGACACAATGAGGGCAAAAACTGACATGGGTACAGGCTTGGAAATCGGTGTGCTGGTCTATCCCGATGCGCAGCGTGCCGCTGTACATGGGCTGACCGACCTGTTCACGGTCGCCAATCAGGTCGCCTGTGAACTCGGTGATGGGAAGCTGGTGCCGATCCGTATCAGCCACTGGCAACTCGATCAGGCCGGTGAACTCTGCGAGGTGTACGACAGCCTGCCGGGCGCGCGCCATGACCTCAAGGTGCTGGTGGTGCCGCCCAGCCTTGGCCCGGCACCTGCACCTGCGCTGCTTGAGCGACACCGCGCGCACTTGTGCCAGTGGCATGCACGCGGCACTGTGCTCGCTTCGGTGTGCATCGGCGTGTTCTTCATTGCTGCCAGTGGCCTGCTGGACGGGCGTTCGGCGAGTACCCACCGGAATTACGCCCAGACCTTGGCCGAGCGTTACCCGCAAGTACGCGCCGATGCCAGCGTAGCGGTACTGGACGATGGCGACATCATGACGTCGGCCGGGCTGATGGCCTGGACCGAGCTCGGGCTGCGTCTGCTTGAGCGTTTCCTGGGTGCCACCCTGGCGCGCGAGACTGCACGCTACCTGGCGGTCGATCCGGTGCCGACCCCGCTGCCCGGTGCGTTGTTCACACCGAGGCTGGATCACGGCGATGAAGCCGTGCTGAAGGTGCAGCACTGGCTGCAGGGGAGTGGTGCGCGAGAGGCCAATCTGGCAATTATGGCTGGATGTGCCGGGCTCGAAGAGCGTACGTTTCTGCGGCGTTTTCGCGCGGCGACCGGATTGCGTCCTACCCAATACTGCCAGCAGGTCCGGGTAGGACGTGCCTGCCGCCTGCTGGAGTTCACCCGGCGCAGCGTCGACCAGATTGCCTGGGGCGTGGGCTATCAGGACCCCGGTGCCTTTCGTAAGGTGTTCCAGCGTGTCACCGGCCTGACACCCAGTGACTACCGGCGACGTTTCGCCGTGGTTGCCTGAGCGTCTGGGCCTAACGGGTGTGGCCCCGGGCCTTCCGCGGCGAGGCGGTCGCTATGGTTGCGCAGCGGACATTCCTTCAATGACATGCAGCCGCAGCCAATGCAGCCATCCAGCTGGTCGCGCAGCATCATCAATTCTTCGATGCGCTGGGTCAGGTCTTCTCGCCATCGTGCGGAAAAACGCTGCCAGTCTTCAGCGGTCGGCGTGTGCCCTTTGGGCAGGGTATCGAGCGCTTCGGCGACTTGCGCCAGCGGTACTCCCAGGCGCTGCGCCATCTTGATCACTGCCACCCGGCGTAGCATGGCTCGCTCGAAGCGGCGCTGGTTGCCGTTGTTGCGGGTGCTGTGGATCAGTCCCTTGCTTTCATAGAAGTGCAGCGCGGTCACCGCGACGCCGCTGCGCGCGGCCAACTGGCCTACGCTGAGCAGGCGTTCCGGCGCCGTCACGTCCTTGCTGGGCATATCGAAATATTCCTTGACCTTGACTTAACTCGAGGTTTTACCCTGCTCGCCATCACGCTGCAAGTACCCCGAGCAAGGAGACTGTTCATGGTGGCCACCCCTCATTCCCTATGGTTTACCCAGATGATCGAGTACGAAGTGCCGGCGATTCGGCAACAGGCCCTGGCCGAGGCGTTGGTCCTGCGGGCGGAGGAGATCGCCAGCCGTTGCGATGGTCTGCTGGGTGTCAGCATTCAGGCCAGTGTCGATGGCAGTCGGGTGTTGCAATACCTGCGGTGGCAATCGCGCCAGGAGTGGGCGGCTGCCGCGCCCTGTTTCGTCGAGGAGCCGTTCCTCGACCTGTTGCAGCGTCACCAGGCACGCGGTGTCAATTTCACGGCCTACCAGACCTTGCGCAGCCTGGTGCGAGGCAGCGACGGCGGCTTGCATTGCGAGGTCGGTGAGCCTCAGGCGTACCAGGGAGCGTAGTGCGGGTAGCGGTCTAGCCGTGCGCCGATGACCATTTCTCCAATCCATGTACCCAGGATCGAACTGTAGGCTTTCTGGCTTTCCTCGCTGGACAGTGCATGGTCGGCCCCGTCGACGATGCGATGGGTCAGTGAATGGGCGCCGACGAACGCGGAGCGATAGCTCATCAGGGTGTTGTGCGGCACATAGTCATCGTGCTCGGACTCCACCAGCAGGACATCGCCAGCGAACTCGGCGCAGGCGGCCAAGGCACGATTGTCGGCCGGCCCCAGAATGCGTTGGCGATAGTGATTCAGGCGCTGGCGGTCGAGTGCTTGCTTTGGAGTGTCCCATTCATCGTCCCAGTACAATGCAGGTACCCGCATCGCCAGCCATTTCACGGGTCTATGTGCGGTCAGCAGGGTGGCCAGATAACCGCCATAGCTGCTGCCGATCAGCGCAATGGCGCCGGGATCGACGGCAGGGTGCGAGGCCAGTCGATCGTAGGCGGCCAGCAGGTCGGTGAGGTTCTGCTCACGGGTCACCGTCAATCGCTGGCTTTCGGTCTTTTCGTGTCCGCGCAAGTCGAAGGTCATGCACACGCAGCCCAGCCCGGTAATCTGTCGGGCGCGGGCCAGGTCTCGCTGCTGGCTGCCGCCCCAGCCGTGGACGAAGAGAATGCCGGGCATCTTGCTGCCAGGACTGACCAAAGTACCGGCGATACTTTCGCCCTCGACCTGTAGCTCGACCTGTTCACTCTGAATGGCCATGCTCGCGAATCCGTGCAAATTTGCAGAATTGTCCGAGTTCACTGTCGTCCCCCTCATAGAAAAGTGTGGCGTCGGCCGGAAGTTCAGGCGTGCCGAACACCTCGTGGGTGGATGCGCGTACCTGCTGCAGCGTCGGATCGTCGGCGAAGGCGCGCACGGCAAGGAGCTCTGCGCTGCTGGCGCCACCCTGGCGCCACGATTGCTCCAGGACGCCGCTGCGCAGGTGGCCACGTGCGTCGAGGCCACGGGCGATGTCGTAGTTGCGGCGTGAGGCGATGAAACCTGGGAAGTGTCGCTCCGCCGCTTGCTCGTAGGTCATGGCCTGATTGATAGCCAGGCGCAGATAATCTTCCAGCGGGCGCTGCAGCAGCGCCTGATAGTCGCCGCGTACTACCATCAGATCTGAGCCACCGTAGACTTGTTGGCCCTGATGATCCTGGGTGAGTTGCTGGGTACCGTAGTAGCTGCAGGTGAGGCCAGCGACACGCACTTGGCCAACACTGAAGGTTTCTACTTCATGCAGGTCTTCCTCCAGCACCAGCCCCCAAAGGCCAAGTGCCTTGTCGTCCAAGGTCGCGAGCAAGGGGGCAAGTGCGTCAAGGGTATCGATTACCTGCTGGCCGCGACCGGCACGGGCCAATACGGGTTTGACCCGAACGGGGCCGCTGCGCAATAGCAAGTCGGCTGCTCGTCGAGCGTCGTCCTTGGAAAAGACCGTGTAGCCGCGCAACAGGGCACCGCTGGCCTGTTGCGCGAAGGCGTCAGTCCAGCCCGGCGGAAAGACTGCATTGGCGGGTAGTGGGTGGGAAATGGCTTTGGTCGCCATGTAGGGATGGCTTACCAGGCCGCCGAACAGGTCCTGTTCACTGCGGATGCCCTGCTGCTGGCCGATCAAGGTTTCCGTGGGCAGGTAATAATAGTGGTTGGCCTGGCCGGCCGGTTGTCCAGGGTTGAAGACGGGTATTCCAAGCAATTGCGCCAGGATCTCGGCGAGCTTCTGGCGAGTGGCATATTCATGGTCCGGGGTGCGTTCGCGGGTGTCGAGAAGTACGACGGCGATTTTCGACTCGTGGGGGTGGGCCATGTGCGATCTCATCCGCTGGGGCTGTACGAACTGTGAAATTCCAGACAGCTCGAAAGTTCAGCCCGTTGGACTGGCGGCCGAGGCGCTCCAATCTATCGCAGGCTCTTTGTGGGCGATCCGATTGCGGGCGTTCGCAGCCTGTTCCATTATCCCGACCTGGAACCGTCCAAGATGTGATCGCAGGAGAGCGCATGAGCAGTCTGAACCCCCTTAAGGAATCCATACCGGCACGCCTGGCGCGTGTGCGCGATGTCATGGCCAGGGAGGGTGTCGATGCCCTGTTGGTGCCCTCTGCCGATCCGCACCTTTCCGAGTACTTGCCCGGCCATTGGCAAGGGCGCCAATGGCTGTCTGGCTTCCAGGGCTCGGTCGGCACGCTGGTAGTGGCCGCGGAATTCGCCGGGCTGTGGGTCGACAGCCGCTATTGGGAGCAGGCAGAGAAGGAATTGGCGGGCAGTGGCATCGAGCTGATGAAGCTACTGCCAGGTCAGCCGGGGGCATTGGATTGGCTGGGTGAGCAGGTTGCCAGCGGCGGTGCCGTGGCGGTTGATGGTGCGGTCATGGCGCTGGCCTTTGCCCGTCAATTGGGAGAGCGCCTGAGCGCTCGCAATGTAAGACTGCTGACTGACCGAGACCTGCTGGGTGAGGTCTGGGGCGATCGTCCGGCCTTGCCTGGCAACCCCGTCTATCAGCACCTGCCCCCCCATGCGACTGTCAGTCGTGCGCAGAAACTCGGTGAGTTGCGTCAGGCCCTGGATAGCAAGGGCGCCGACTGGCATTTCATCGCAACTCTGGACGACATCGCCTGGCTGTTCAACCTGCGCGGTAGTGATGTTTCGTACAACCCGGTGTTCGTTTCCTTCGCCTTGATCGGTCGTGATCAAGCCACGCTCTTTGTCGGTCAGGACAAGATCAATACTCACCTGCGTCAAGTACTGGCGGCCGACGGTATCCAGGTGCGTGACTACGCGGAAGTTGGCCAGGCACTTGCGAGCCTCGTTGGCGGCACCCGCCTGCTGGTCGATCCGGCGCGTGTCACCCAGGGCCTGCTGGACAAGCTCGACGAGCGGGTCGCGTTGGTCGAGGGCATCAATCCGACTACGCTGAGCAAGTCGCGCAAGGGCGAGGCGGACCTGGTTCATATTCGTCAGGTGATGGAGCAGGACGGTGCAGCCTTGTGCGAGTTCTTCGCCTGGTTCGAGGCCAATCTTGGGCGCGAGACCATCACCGAACTGACGGTCGATGAACAACTGAGCGCGGCACGTGCGCGGCGCCCTGACTTCGTCTCGCTGAGCTTCTCGACCATCGCGGCCTTCAATGCCAATGGCGCGATGCCCCATTACCGCGCCACCGAACAGTCGCATGCGGTGATCGAGGGTAACGGCCTGCTGCTGATCGATTCGGGCGGCCAGTACCTGGGCGGAACTACCGACATTACCCGGATGGTGCCGATTGGTACACCCAGCCTGGAGCAGAAGAAGGACTGCACGCGGGTGCTCAAGGGAGTGATCGCGTTGTCGCGGGCGACTTTCCCGCGGGGCATTCTTTCGCCGCTGCTCGATGCCATCGCCCGGGCGCCTATCTGGGCCGATCAAGTCGACTACGGCCATGGCACTGGGCATGGCGTAGGCTACTTCATGAATGTGCACGAGGGGCCGCAGGTCATTGCCTATCAGGCGGCAACTACGCCGCAGACAGCCATGCAGGCCGGGATGATCAGTTCGATCGAGCCGGGCACCTACAGACCTAGAGCCTGGGGCGTGCGTATCGAGAATCTGGTGGTTAATCGGGAGGTGGGCAACAGCGCTTTTGGCGACTTCCTGGCCTTTGAAACCCTGACGCTTTGCCCGATCGACACCCGATGCTTGCTGCCCGAGTTGCTCGATGTTTCGGAGCGCCAATGGCTCAACCGTTATCACCAGACCGTGTATGAGCGATTAGCGCCCCTGTTGCAAGGCGACGCACTGGCCTGGTTGAGACTGCGAACGCAGCCGGTCTGATCGACTGGAACGAGAAAGGGCAGCCTGAGGCTGCCCTTTCCTTTATTTGCAGATGACGATCATGCTGCGGCTGGTATAGCCGGCTGGGTTGATTCCGAACACGTAGTCGCCCGGCTCTTCGTCGCTGTCGCTGGAGCGCGCGATTACCTTGTAGCCTTTGCTGCCGCATGACGCTTGCGCATTGGCGTAGCACTTGTCCCAGGACGATGAAAGCCCGGAGCAGTTGATGTGCAAGCCCTTCTTCCCTCGCTTCACCTCGGTCTTGGCTGTAGCGGCACACCCAGCAATGGCCAAGATGGCCAGGATGAGAAAAATACGTTTCATTCCTGTCCTTATCTGGGCGGTGAGCATTGTCCGCCCTTGTAGTGATGACTGCGTTCTGCCTGAAACTCCCCTGCTTCCGTGCCCGGCTCAGTAGATCGTCTGAAGGTGATGATGCTGTGACAGCTTAAACAGCCTTATAGGCGGGTACAAGGCTGAAGCTGCTCAAATGAAAATATTTCTCAAATCAGTCAGCCGCTACGGGAGGGCTGCTTTCCTTGCGCATCGACAGTGTGGCCCCGACCGAGGCGGTAATGATTGCCAGGATCGCCAACCATTGGGTCAAGCTGAGAACCTCTCCAAGGAATAGAAGCCCCGACAGTGCACCGAATGCGGGTTCGATACTCATCAGTGTGCCGAAGGTTCGCGCGGGCATTCGTGTCAGTGCGACCATTTCCAGGCTGTAGGGGAGGGCGGTAGACAGGATCGCCACGGCAAGTGCGACCGGAATCAGTGCTGGAGTGAGCAAGGCACTACCGGCGTGGGCGATACCGATGGGAGCCACGAACAGCGCCGCGATCAATACGCCCAATGCCGCGGTCTGGATACCGTTTTCCGCGCCTGCTCGCTGGCCATATAAAATGTAGAGCGCCCAGCAGACGCCGGCACCCAAGGCGTAGGCCGCGCCGGTCAGGTCGAGGGAGGCCCCCGTCTGCCCTGTCGGGATGAGCAGTAGCAGGCCGACGATGGCGAGCGCGATCCAGAGAAAGTCCAGGGCGCGGCGCGAAGCGAAGATCGCTACCGCCAGCGGGCCGGTAAACTCCAGCGCCACGGCGATGCCCAGCGGAACGGTGCGCAACGACATATAGAAAAGGAAATTCATGCCGCCCAGGGCCAGCCCATAGATGATGACGCTGCGCAGGGTGCTGGCATTGAACCTGGCGCGCCACGGGCGTAGCAATGCAAGCATGATGATGCTGGCGAAGATCAGGCGCAGCGTTGTGGTGCCCTGAGCGCCGACAACTGGAAACATGCTCTTGGCCAGTGACGCTCCAGACTGGATGGAAGCCATGGCAATCAACAGCAGGCCGATAGGGAACAGCGTGGCGGCCAGGCTGCGGGGCTGGGTGTTCATTTGGGTGGGGCAGTCCTAAATAAGTAGAAGGGGCGAGCTGCGCAATATAGTGCGCAAATCCCAGTGGCAGGTGCAACTGCTCTTGAGCAATGCGCGGGCTAAGCCCTTCATTTCGATTAAGATTTTATGAAATAAAAGGTTGACGGCCTCTCAGATTCCCTTATAATGCGCCCCACTTCCGCAGCAAACGGAACGCAAAACTTCTTGTTAATCAACGAGTTAAGCGATTTCGGCAAGGCGTGAAGGGCTTCGGTCACCTGATCGGCAGCGGTGAAAAAGGCAGTTGACAGCATCTTCGAGTGCTGTATGATTCGCCTCCCGCTACGAGAGATCGCAGCGAGTCAAGTGTTTGAAGCTAAACGAGTTTCTCGCGAAAAACTTCAAAATAAACGCTTGACAGCCAATGAGGAAAGCGTAGAATGCGCGCCTCGGTTGAGACGAAAAGCTCTTAACCAACCGCTCTTTAACAAATCGAATCAAGCAATTCGTGTGGGTGCTTGTGAGTACGGACTGATAGTCGCCAAGATTATCAGCATCACAAGTGGCCATGCGAGAAATCACATAGTCATTTGAGATTGCTGAGCCAAGTTTAGGGTTTCTTAAAAACCCAAGCAGTATTGAACTGAAGAGTTTGATCATGGCTCAGATTGAACGCTGGCGGCAGGCCTAACACATGCAAGTCGAGCGGATGACGGGAGCTTGCTCCTTGATTCAGCGGCGGACGGGTGAGTAATGCCTAGGAATCTGCCTGGTAGTGGGGGACAACGTTTCGAAAGGAACGCTAATACCGCATACGTCCTACGGGAGAAAGCAGGGGACCTTCGGGCCTTGCGCTATCAGATGAGCCTAGGTCGGATTAGCTAGTTGGTGAGGTAATGGCTCACCAAGGCGACGATCCGTAACTGGTCTGAGAGGATGATCAGTCACACTGGAACTGAGACACGGTCCAGACTCCTACGGGAGGCAGCAGTGGGGAATATTGGACAATGGGCGAAAGCCTGATCCAGCCATGCCGCGTGTGTGAAGAAGGTCTTCGGATTGTAAAGCACTTTAAGTTGGGAGGAAGGGCAGTAAGTTAATACCTTGCTGTTTTGACGTTACCGACAGAATAAGCACCGGCTAACTCTGTGCCAGCAGCCGCGGTAATACAGAGGGTGCAAGCGTTAATCGGAATTACTGGGCGTAAAGCGCGCGTAGGTGGTTCGTTAAGTTGGATGTGAAAGCCCCGGGCTCAACCTGGGAACTGCATCCAAAACTGGCGAGCTAGAGTATGGTAGAGGGTGGTGGAATTTCCTGTGTAGCGGTGAAATGCGTAGATATAGGAAGGAACACCAGTGGCGAAGGCGACCACCTGGACTGATACTGACACTGAGGTGCGAAAGCGTGGGGAGCAAACAGGATTAGATACCCTGGTAGTCCACGCCGTAAACGATGTCAACTAGCCGTTGGAATCCTTGAGATTTTAGTGGCGCAGCTAACGCATTAAGTTGACCGCCTGGGGAGTACGGCCGCAAGGTTAAAACTCAAATGAATTGACGGGGGCCCGCACAAGCGGTGGAGCATGTGGTTTAATTCGAAGCAACGCGAAGAACCTTACCAGGCCTTGACATGCAGAGAACTTTCCAGAGATGGATTGGTGCCTTCGGGAACTCTGACACAGGTGCTGCATGGCTGTCGTCAGCTCGTGTCGTGAGATGTTGGGTTAAGTCCCGTAACGAGCGCAACCCTTGTCCTTAGTTACCAGCACGTTATGGTGGGCACTCTAAGGAGACTGCCGGTGACAAACCGGAGGAAGGTGGGGATGACGTCAAGTCATCATGGCCCTTACGGCCTGGGCTACACACGTGCTACAATGGTCGGTACAGAGGGTTGCCAAGCCGCGAGGTGGAGCTAATCTCACAAAACCGATCGTAGTCCGGATCGCAGTCTGCAACTCGACTGCGTGAAGTCGGAATCGCTAGTAATCGCGAATCAGAATGTCGCGGTGAATACGTTCCCGGGCCTTGTACACACCGCCCGTCACACCATGGGAGTGGGTTGCACCAGAAGTAGCTAGTCTAACCTTCGGGAGGACGGTTACCACGGTGTGATTCATGACTGGGGTGAAGTCGTAACAAGGTAGCCGTAGGGGAACCTGCGGCTGGATCACCTCCTTAATCGAAGACATCAGCCTGCTGATGAGCTCCCACACGAATTGCTTGATTCATTGTATAAAGACGATCAAGACCCAAAGTTTTACCCTTAGGTCTGTAGCTCAGTTGGTTAGAGCGCACCCCTGATAAGGGTGAGGTCGGCAGTTCAAATCTGCCCAGACCTACCAATTTTGGTTGGAATGATGAGCACCCCATGCCTCTGGATAAAGAGTGGTGAGGACGGCTCTTCTGCAGTTCAAATCTGCCCAGACCTACCAATATGCGGGGCCATAGCTCAGCTGGGAGAGCGCCTGCCTTGCACGCAGGAGGTCAGCGGTTCGATCCCGCTTGGCTCCACCACTTACGCTGTACCTTGATCAGAACCTAGAAATGAACATTCGTCGCTGAATGTTGATTTCTGGCTTTTGTCAGATCGTTCTTTAAAAATTCGGATATGTGATAGAAATAGACTGAATGCCAGTTTCACTGCTGGTAGTTCAGGCTAAGGTAAAATTTGTGAGTTCTCACGAATTTTCGGCGAATGTCGTCTTCACAGTATAACCAGATTGCTTGGGGTTATATGGTCAAGTGAAGAAGCGCATACGGTGGATGCCTTGGCAGTCAGAGGCGATGAAAGACGTGGTAGCCTGCGATAAGCTTTGGGGAGTCGGCAAACAGACTGTGATCCAGAGATCTCTGAATGGGGGAACCCACTCAGCATAAGCTGAGTATCTTGTACTGAATCCATAGGTGCAAGAGGCGAACCAGGGGAACTGAAACATCTAAGTACCCTGAGGAAAAGAAATCAACCGAGATTCCCTTAGTAGTGGCGAGCGAACGGGGACCAGCCCTTAAGCTGGTTTGAGATTAGTGGAACGCTCTGGAAAGTGCGGCCATAGTGGGTGATAGCCCCGTACACGAAAATCTCTTGCCAGTGAAATCGAGTAGGACGGAGCACGAGAAACTTTGTCTGAACATGGGGGGACCATCCTCCAAGGCTAAATACTACTGACTGACCGATAGTGAACCAGTACCGTGAGGGAAAGGCGAAAAGAACCCCGGAGAGGGGAGTGAAATAGAACCTGAAACCGTATGCGTACAAGCAGTGGGAGCCTACTTTGTTAGGTGACTGCGTACCTTTTGTATAATGGGTCAGCGACTTATATTCAGTGGCGAGCTTAACCGAATAGGGGAGGCGTAGCGAAAGCGAGTCTTAATAGGGCGCTTTAGTCGCTGGGTATAGACCCGAAACCGGGCGATCTATCCATGGGCAGGTTGAAGGTTAGGTAACACTGACTGGAGGACCGAACCGACTACCGTTGAAAAGTTAGCGGATGACCTGTGGATCGGAGTGAAAGGCTAATCAAGCTCGGAGATAGCTGGTTCTCCTCGAAAGCTATTTAGGTAGCGCCTCATGTATCACTGCTGGGGGTAGAGCACTGTTTCGGCTAGGGGGTCATCCCGACTTACCAAACCGATGCAAACTCCGAATACCAGCAAGTGCCGAGCATGGGAGACACACGGCGGGTGCTAACGTCCGTCGTGAAAAGGGAAACAACCCAGACCGTCAGCTAAGGTCCCAAAGTCATGGTTAAGTGGGAAACGATGTGGGAAGGCTTAGACAGCTAGGAGGTTGGCTTAGAAGCAGCCACCCTTTAAAGAAAGCGTAATAGCTCACTAGTCGAGTCGGCCTGCGCGGAAGATGTAACGGGGCTCAAACCATGCACCGAAGCTACGGGTATCACCTTTGGTGATGCGGTAGAGGAGCGTTCTGTAAGCCTGTGAAGGTGAGTTGAGAAGCTTGCTGGAGGTATCAGAAGTGCGAATGCTGACATGAGTAACGACAATGCGAGTGAAAAACTCGCACGCCGAAAGACCAAGGTTTCCTGCGCAACGTTAATCGACGCAGGGTTAGTCGGTCCCTAAGGCGAGGCTGAAAAGCGTAGTCGATGGAAAACAGGTTAATATTCCTGTACTTCCAGTTATTGCGATGGAGGGACGGAGAAGGTTAGGCCAGCCTGGCGTTGGTTGTCCAGGTTTAAGGTGGTAGGCTGAAATCTTAGGCAAATCCGGGATTTCAAGGCCGAGAGCTGATGACGAGCGCTCTTTAGAGTGCGAAGTGGTTGATACCATGCTTCCAAGAAAAGCTCCTAAGCTTCAGATAACTGGGAACCGTACCCCAAACCGACACAGGTGGTTAGGTAGAGAATACCAAGGCGCTTGAGAGAACTCGGGTGAAGGAACTAGGCAAAATGGCACCGTAACTTCGGGAGAAGGTGCGCCGGCGAGGGTGAAGGACTTGCTCCGTAAGCCCATGCCGGTCGAAGATACCAGGCCGCTGCGACTGTTTATTAAAAACACAGCACTCTGCAAACACGAAAGTGGACGTATAGGGTGTGACGCCTGCCCGGTGCCGGAAGGTTAATTGATGGGGTTAGCGCAAGCGAAGCTCTTGATCGAAGCCCCGGTAAACGGCGGCCGTAACTATAACGGTCCTAAGGTAGCGAAATTCCTTGTCGGGTAAGTTCCGACCTGCACGAATGGCGTAACGATGGCGGCGCTGTCTCCACCCGAGACTCAGTGAAATTGAAATCGCTGTGAAGATGCAGTGTATCCGCGGCTAGACGGAAAGACCCCGTGAACCTTTACTATAGCTTTGCACTGGACTTTGAGCTTGCTTGTGTAGGATAGGTGGGAGGCTTTGAAGTGGGGACGCCAGTTCTCATGGAGCCATCCTTGAAATACCACCCTGGCAACCTTGAGGTTCTAACTCAGGTCCGTGATCCGGATCGAGGACAGTGTATGGTGGGTAGTTTGACTGGGGCGGTCTCCTCCCAAAGAGTAACGGAGGAGTACGAAGGTGCGCTCAGACCGGTCGGAAATCGGTCGTAGAGTATAAAGGCAAAAGCGCGCTTGACTGCGAGACACACACGTCGAGCAGGTACGAAAGTAGGTCTTAGTGATCCGGTGGTTCTGTATGGAAGGGCCATCGCTCAACGGATAAAAGGTACTCCGGGGATAACAGGCTGATACCGCCCAAGAGTTCATATCGACGGCGGTGTTTGGCACCTCGATGTCGGCTCATCACATCCTGGGGCTGAAGCCGGTCCCAAGGGTATGGCTGTTCGCCATTTAAAGTGGTACGCGAGCTGGGTTTAGAACGTCGTGAGACAGTTCGGTCCCTATCTGCCGTGGACGTTTGAGATTTGAGAGGGGCTGCTCCTAGTACGAGAGGACCGGAGTGGACGAACCTCTGGTGTTCCGGTTGTCACGCCAGTGGCATTGCCGGGTAGCTATGTTCGGAAGAGATAACCGCTGAAAGCATCTAAGCGGGAAACTTGCCTCAAGATGAGATCTCACTGGGATCTTGAATCCCCTAAAGGGCCGTCGAAGACTACGACGTTGATAGGTTGGGTGTGTAAGCGCTGTGAGGCGTTGAGCTAACCAATACTAATTGCCCGTGAGGCTTGACCATATAACACCCAAGCAATTTGCTTTGCAGATTGCGGTGGTGAAGACGAAACGAACCGAAAGTTCGAAGCGACCCACAAAGATCACATATCCGAATTGGCTGGCGTGTCTGCAAGGACGCACTGGCAACCGAATTTCTTGACGACCATAGAGCATTGGAACCACCTGATCCCATCCCGAACTCAGCAGTGAAACGATGCATCGCCGATGGTAGTGTGGGGTTTCCCCATGTGAGAGTAGGTCATCGTCAAGATTCATTTCGCAAAACCCCTATCTGCGCGAGCAGGTAGGGGTTTTGTCTTTCTGGCCGTCCGAAACAGCGACTGAAAAACCGATCTGTATCGCAATCAACCGCGCGCCAACTCGGCCAGGTGCGTCGTGGCCTCCTCGCTCTTGAGCACCAGTACATCCCCCTCGAGTGAATCAAGCACCACCTCGGCGGTGTTGCCGATCAAGGCGCCAGATATCCCCGTGCGCGCAACGGTACCGACGATGGTGACCACCGCATCGATCTGTTTCTCGGTATAGGGAATCAGTACATCGGCAGGCCCCTCGGCGACATGCAGGCGATCCTCGCTGATATCGAACTCCGCCTGGAATGCCGAGCACGCTTCGCGGTAACGCTTTTCGATGGTTTCGCTGAGCTGATACACCGGGTCGGACGCCGACAGCATCGGCGAGGGATGAGCACTGATCACATGCAACTCGCCTTTGGCCAGGCTGGCGATTGCATAGCCATGGTCGATGATGCTGGCATGTAGCCGCCGATGATCCCCGTCCTGATTCCCCACATCCACCGCTGCGAGGATCTTGCCGCCGGTCCAAGGCCGTTCGCTTTTGACCATCAGCACGGCGCAGGGGCATTGGCGCAACAGTTTCCAGTCGCTGGGTGTGAGCAGCGCCTTGCGCAGCGGATTGTCCGGACGATGCTCCTTGATCACCAGTTCGCACCCTTCGGCTTGCTGCACACTGATAATCGACTCATGCAGCGTGTCATGCCAGGCCTGCTCATGGGTGACATTGTCGTAGCCATCATCATGCAGTTGGCTACTGAGCAGGCTGAGCAGGGCGCTATGGTCCTGCTTCTTGTCGCACATCAGCAGATGCAGGCGTGCGCCGGTCACCCCGGCGATCAGCTTGGCCCGGGTCAACGCCCGGCTGTGGGCGTGCTCGGGGTCGAGTACGACGAGGATGCTGCGAACGGCTTGCATGGGCATGACTCCGTTGGGATATGAAGGCCAATGCCTGACTATAGTCGGCGGTCTGTGTCGCGCCGTTTGATGTGTATCAAGCATAGTCGCTGGCGATCGGCATCGCCCTCGGTATAATCCGCGCTCCTGCGATGCTACCCAGCTGTGAGCTTATGTCCCTGACCCCTGAAATCGACGCCTTCCTTGGCTGCCCTACGCCTGACGCCTGGATCGAAGCGGCGCTCGCCGACCAGGAAACCCTGCTGATCGACCACAAGAACTGCGAGTTCAAGGCCGCCAGCACCGCGCTCAGCCTGATCGCCAAGTACAACACCCATCTGGACTTGATCAACATGATGTCGCGCCTGGCTCGTGAGGAGCTGGTGCACCATGAACAGGTTCTGCGTCTGATGAAGCGTCGTGGCGTCCCCCTGCGGCCTGTTTCGGCAGGACGATATGCCTCGGGCTTGCGCCGCGTCGTGCGTGCTCACGAGCCGGTCAAGCTGGTCGATACCCTGGTCGTCGGCGCTTTTATCGAGGCGCGCAGCTGTGAGCGTTTCGCAGCGTTGGCGCCACACCTGGATCAGGAGCTTGGCACCTTCTACCACGGCCTGCTCAAGAGTGAAGCACGTCATTACCAGGGCTACCTGAAACTGGCGCACCACTATGGTGAACAAGCTGATATCGCGCGGGTGGTGGAGAAGGTGAGGGAAGTGGAAGCCGAGCTGATCAGCTCGCCAGATATGGAGATGCGCTTTCACAGCGGCATCCCGATGGCCCAGCCCGCCTGAGGGCGAGCGGGCCCGTGGGGGCGCGTCAGCTTACTGACGACGGCCGAGCAGCAAGCCGACCACCAGCCCGAAACCTGCGGAAATCGCGACGGTCTGCCACGGATGACCACCAATGTACTCCTGCGTGGCATCTACCACCGGCTGTGCCTTCTGCCCCAGACGACTGGTGGCCTGGCGTGCCTGACGTAGCTTCAGGCCAAGCTGGGCGCGCAAGGTGTCGGCTTCTTCGCCCACCAGTGAGGCGCTGTCGTCGAGAAGCTTTTCGGACTCCTCGATCAAGGCCTGCAGCTCACTGAATACCTGGTCCTTGATCTGATCGCTGTCGACTGTTGCGGTGGATTTCCTGGCCATGAACACGTCCTCGTAGATGGATTGACTTGTACAGTGGATAACGGCGTGCGTCGAAAGTTGCACCGGCATACCAGCGCCTCGCCGCTAGGTGTAAGATAGCGCTCATTTTCAAGCGGCAGGAAAGACCATGAGTTTCAATCTGGCCAACAGAGATTTCGCCGAACGCGCGCAGATCGAGGCGGAAAAAGCCCGACTGTTTCAGCTTTGGCAGAGCAACCTCGGCAAGGCCAAGGGTGAAGCAGCCCGAATGATCGCCGAGAAACCTCGACGCAAGGGCAAATGGGCCGAATGGGTCCGTGCCGAGCTGGAGGGTATGTCGCCCCCGGAGTTCGCCGACATGGTTCGCAGCGAAGTCAACAAGATGATGGCGGCAGCCAGCGCCAACCGCTGATCCTCACCAGCCTGCACCCCCAGGCTGCGGCAGATCGAGCTTGCCTTTATCGGTGAAGCGCACCGTACCCAGCGGTCCGCCGGCCAGCTTCCCGCGCAGCACATAGGGCAATCCCTGTAGCGATTGGGTTTGGCTGAGACCATACGCCTGGCGCAAGAACGAAAACGCGGTGATGCTCACCGGGACCACGATCACCGCCTCGTCATAACGGCCGATATGCCCGCGCTGGTCGCTGACACCTGCCGCCAACGGTTGATCGTTCACTTCCAGGTTCAGTGCAATACCGTTGAAGTCCACCGGCGTCTCGTTGGGGTTCTGAACGCGTATCTTCACTGCCATGCGCAACTCCAGGTCCTGCCCGGGCAGGGGTTCGACACCGATGACATTGATGTTCAGCGGATCGCGGTTTTGCAGCAGTGCGCAGGCATTGAGAGCGAGGGCCAGCAGCAGGGCCAGGCACAGTCGGGCTGAGTTACGCAAGCAGGCGGTCATGTCAGGGGGCCTTGGCTGTAGAGGGCCCTTGAGTGTGGCAAATACATTCCATCGGTGAAACCCTCGCTGTCGCCCCGAGCGCTTCCGGGCTGAAGGAAACATCACGAATCAACTCCATTGGTTTTCATGCTTTTGTCGCGAACCTGAAGCGCCTTAGGCTATCCAACGCTTGGGCGCGACTTTTCGTACCGGAGATGAAGGATGAAACCTACACTGCCTTTCCTCGCCATCAGCCTGCTGCTGTGCCTTCCTGCGCACGCGGCCCCCGTGCAGATGCCCTTGCTTGCCGCCAGCGACCGCAATAACCCCTACAACAGTCCGATTCAGCGCGCCAACCCCAACAGCCGCCAAGGCAGTGTACCGGCGACGCCGCCGGTGCGCGGTCCCTCGACCCAACCGATTGTGCGGCCACCGACGCTGGACAACCGCGGCATCGGCAACGGTGGCAACCTGCGCCGTCAGCAACAGACCCCGAACCTGGAACCCACTCGGCCACCGCGCGATTCACAACGTGCGCCCTGAGCCTCTTGATTGGAAGGATCCCCGCATGACGTCACGTATCTGGATGACCACCCTGGCTGCAGCCGCGCTGTTCCCGCTATTGGCGCAGGCTGCCGACGACAGGCAGTTTCCGAGCGAAGAAGGGCAGTTGACCGTCAGTACCGTTGCCGATGGCCTGGTCAACCCGTGGGCTTTGGCATTCCTGCCGGGGGGCAAGGATATGCTCGTCACCGAGCGCTCAGGCAACCTGCGCATCGTCGGGGCCGAAGGCAAGGTCGGGCCGCCGCTGTCAGGGGTGCCCAAGGTCTGGGCGCAAGGGCAGGGCGGTCTGCTGGATGTGGTGCTTTCGCCGGAGTTCAACCAGGATCGCACGGTGTACCTGTCGTATGCCGAGGAGGGCGCGGACGGCAAGGGAGGCACGGCGGTCGGACGTGGCCAGCTGTCGCAGGACCGCGCGCGCCTGGAAAATTTCACCGTGATCTTCCGCCAGCAACCCAAGCTGTCTGACGGTAACCACTTCGGTTCGCGACTGGTGTTCGACCGCGACGGGTATCTATTCATTGCCTTGGGCGAGAACAACCAGCGCCCCACCGCCCAGGACCTGGACAAGTTGCAGGGCAAGCTGGTCCGCATCCTGCCTGATGGCGAGGTGCCCAAGGACAACCCCTTCGTCGGCCAGAAGAATGTGCGCCCGGAAATCTGGTCGTACGGCCACCGCAACCAGCAGGGCGCGGCGCTCAACCCTTGGACAGGCAAGCTCTGGACCCACGAGCATGGCCCACGCGGCGGCGATGAGATCAACATTCCCCAGGCAGGAAAGAACTACGGTTGGCCGATCGCGACCCATGGCATCAACTACTCGCTGATGCCGATCCCCGAGGCCAAGGGCAAGCATGTCCAGGGTATGGAAGATCCGCACCATGTGTGGGAGAAGTCCCCAGGTATCAGTGGCATGGCCTTCTACGACAGCCCGACCTTCAAGGCCTGGGATCACAACCTGTTCATCGGTGCGTTGGCCACCCAGGAGCTGATTCGTCTGCAGCTCGACGGTGACAAGATCGTCCACGAAGAGCGCCTGTTGGGGGAACTCAAGGCGCGTATTCGTGATGTGCGAGTGGGGCCGGACGGTTACCTTTACGTGCTGACCGACGCCAAGGATGGGGCGCTGCTCAAGGTAGGCCTGAGCGGGAGTTGATGGCGGATCCGGGAAACCCCCATTACCATGGCGATTTGCCCACGACCCATCGCCATGACGCCCTACGCCCTTTATCAGCAAGCCATCCTGCAGCAAGGCTTTGCCGCCGATCCTGCACAGGCTGAGGCCGTTGCCGCCCTGCAGCATTGCTTCGAGGTGCTGGAGCAGGGGCGTAGCGGCCAGGGCGTCTACCTGTGGGGCCCGGTCGGACGTGGCAAGACCTGGTTGATGGATCAATTCCAGCAGTGCCTTGCGGTTCCTTCCCGGCGACAGCATTTTCATCACTTCATGGCCTGGGTGCACCAGCGCCTGTTTTTGCTGAGTGGCACTGCCGACCCACTGCATGCGTTGGCCCAAGAGCTGGCCAGGGATATCCGCGTACTGTGCTTCGATGAGCTGTTTGTCAGCGATATTGGCGACGCGATCATCCTGGGGCGCCTGTTTCAGGTGCTGTTCGACCAGGGCGTGGTGATCGTCGCTACGTCCAACCAGCCGCCCGACCAGTTGTATCTCGACGGATTCAATCGGGAGCGCTTCTTGCCGGCCATTGCCGCGATCCAGCGGCACATGCAGATCGTTTCCGTGGCCGGTGAACAGGACCACCGCCTGCACCCCGGCGAACAACGCCAGCGCTACTGGATTGCCGAGGCGGGCAAGCCCGGCGCAATGGTCGAGGTATTCCGGCAACTGAGCGCGGATGACCCCGGCACCGACCAACCGTTGCAGGTCGGTTCGCGGCAGATCCAGGTGATTCGCCGCAGCGAGCAGGTGATCTGGTGCCGCTTCGCCGACCTGTGCGAGCAACCGCTGGCGGCGACTGAGTTCATGGCCCTGTGTGACCGCTATACGGCCATCCTGCTGGAGGGGCTGCCAGCACTGGGCGGGGTGCAACGTGCCGGGCGCATCGCCCGCGGAACCGAGGACGGCGCCCGGCGTGTAGTGGCTGGTGATCGCCAGTTACCGGCGCTGTCGCCCCGCGATGACAGTGTGCGGCGTTTCATCGCATTGGTCGACGAATGCTACGACCGTCGGGTCGCCTTGTACCTGGAAGCGGAGGTTGCGCTCGAAGCGCTCTACACTCAAGGGTATCTGGCGTTCCCGTTCAGGCGGACCCTGAGCCGGCTGCGGGAGATGCAACTGCAACGCTTCGCCTGAAGGAGCCGACCATGGAGCTGCTGTCGCACCATCTGCTGACCCAGGCCTACAACAATGGCTGGGCCAACCATCGCCTTTACAAGGCATGCCTGCAACTGAATCACGACGAGTTCGTCGCCCCCCGTTGCAGCTTCTTTCCCTCGATCAAGGCCACGCTCAATCACCTGCTGACGGTGGACTGGTTCTACCTCAATGCCCTGGAGTGCGAGCAGCGCGGTGAAGCCCCCGAGGCGGATGGCGAGCGCTTCTTCGAGCCTGAACAGCCGTTTGCTACCTGCACCGACCTGCACGCCCAGCAGGCCCAGGCCGACCAGCGCCTGATCGCGTATTGCCGACTGTTGCGTGACGACCAGTTGCGGCGCTATGTGAGTATCGTGCGGCCTGACCGGGTCCAGCGCGAGCAGCGCCTGCGCCTGCTCGCGCACCTGTTCGAACACCAGATCCATCACCGCGGGCAGGTGCATGCGATGCTCAGCGACACCTCGGTGCGCCCGCCGCAGCTGGACGAATTCTTCTGCGAGGAGGAAGCGCCCCTGCGTGCGGATGATTTTGCCGAACTGGGGTGGAGCGAAGAGCAGGTCTGGCGGGCGTGACAGCTTTGCCCGCGCCGTCTGTTCAGGAGCGGCCTTGTGGCCGTAGCAGGCCGCTCCCAGCTTGCCGCAAGGCGAGAGCTACTGCTGCAACCAGTTGATCAAGGCTTTGTGGAACGCTTCAGGTTCCTCGATCTGTGGGGCATGACCCATGCCCGCGAAGGTGACCAGTTGCCCCTGGGGAATCAGCTTGGCCACCTGCGGTCCGAGCTCTGCGTATTTGCCCAGGCGGGCCTTGACCTCTGGCGGGGCGATGTCGCTGCCGATGGCGGTAGTATCCTTGTCGCCGATCAGCAACAGCGTCGGCATCTTCAAGTCCTTGAACTCGTAGACCACAGGCTGGGTGAAGATCATGTCGTAGATCAGCGCCGAGTTCCATGCCACCGCCTCGTGCCCTGGCCCTTTGTTCAAGCCCACCAGCATCTGTACCCATCGCTCGTATTCCGGTTTCCAGCGCCCGGCGTAGTAGGTGTTGCGCTCGTAGTTGCGCACGCCTTCGGCATCGAGCTTGAGTTCACGCTGATACCATTGATCGACACTGCGATACGGCACGCCCAGGGCTTTCCAGTCTTCCAGGCCGATCGGATTGACCATGGCCAGTCGCTCCACCTGCTGTGGGTACATCAGCGCATAGCGGGTGGCGAGCATGCCACCGGTGGAGTGGCCCAGCACGTTGACCTTGTCGATGCCAAGCTGTTGAAGCAGTGCATGGGTGTTGTCGGCCAGTTGCTGGAAGCTGTACTGGTAGTGCTCCGGCTTGCTCGAGGTGCAGAAGCCGATCTGGTCCGGGGCGATGACCCGGTAGCCGGCCTTGCTCAGGGCATCGATGGTGGTTTCCCAGGTGGCGGCGCAGAAGTTCTTGCCATGCATCAGCACCACGCTGCGACCATTGGCCTTGCCCTGCGCAGGGACATCCATGTAGCCCATCTGCAGGGCTTGGCCTTGGGAGGTGAGAGCGAAGTGCTTGAGCGGGTGAGGGTAGGTGAAACCTTCGAGCTGTTTGCCGTAGGTGGGCGACTCGGCGGCGATGGCCGAGCTGCCGACGAGGCAGGCCAGGGCCAGGGCGGTTGCGCGCAGCATCGGGGTACTCCGTGTAGGTTCAAGTAGGAAAAGGCGACTGTAGCAGTCAGTTGACCTTCGGAACCGTGAAAGGTGTTACCCGTTGTGAAACCAGCCCAGGGTGATCATCGCGACCACCAGGTAACGCCCGGCCTTGGCCAGGGTGACCAATAGCAGGAAGCGCCAGAATGGTTCGCGCATGATGCCTGCGATCAGGGTCAGTGGATCGCCGATCACGGGCATCCAGCTCAGCAGCAGCGACCACTGGCCCCAGCGTTGGTAGCGTCGTTGCGCACTTTGCAGCTGGCTGGCGCTGAACGGAAACCAGCGTTTTTCGCGAAAGCGCTCGATCGCTCGGCCCAGCAGCCAGTTGACCAGCGAGCCGAGCACGTTGCCCAGGGTCGCTACCAGCAACAGCGTGAGCCAGGCGTCGGGGTCGCGCAGGAGCAAGCCGACCAGCACCGCCTCGGACTGCAGCGGCAGCAAGGTGGCCGCGCCAAAGGCGCTGAAAAACAGCGCCCAGAGACTGAGCATCAGTATTCGGCGACCACAGTGTCCTGGCCGTCCTGGGTCAGGCCGATGACCTGATAGGCATCCTTGTGGTCACCCATTTCCATGCCAGGCGAGCCCATGGGCATGCCCGGCACGGCCAGCCCCTTGAGATCGCTGCGTTTGGCCAACAGGCGCACCTGTTCGGCGGGCACATGCCCTTCGACGAACTTGCCGTCGATCACGCCGGTATGGCAAGACGCCAGGCGTGGTGCGACGCCCAGGCGCTGCTTGACCGCGCTCATGTTCGGCTCGACATGGTCGTTGACCGTGAAACCGTTGTCGCGCAGATGGCTGATCCACTGTTTGCAGCAGCCGCAGTTGGGGTCGCGGTAGACATCGATGACGTCGGCGGCCTGGGCCAGGCCACTGATTGCCAGCAGTCCAAAGGCCATCAGGTGTTTGTGTAGCATGGTCGAACTCCTTCAAAAACGCAGGCGCACACCTGCGACCAGACGGGTCTGCGCGGGGTCGTCGCCGTCTTCACGGGCCTGGTCGGCGCGTGTACCGTGCACGCGGTTGAAACTGACGCCGACATAGGGCGCGAAGCTGCGGGTGATTTCATAGCGCAGGCGCAGGCCAACTTCGCTTTCGGCCAGCCCCGAACCTTGTTCGCGCCCGGCGTCGTTACGGCCGAAGAAGTTGGCTTCGATGTTCGGTTCGAGGATCCAGCGATTGGTCAGCAGCATAGCGTAACTGGACTCCAGGCGCAGCGCCGTCTGCTGTCGCTCGCCGGCATAAGCGGTGGCTTCGAACTCCAGCCCATACAGCGGCGTACCTTGGATGCCGAACGCTGCCCAGGCCTGGCCGCTGGCAGGTTTGAAGTCCTGGCGTATACCACCGACCAGCTCCCACCAGGGGCTGATGGCATGGCCCCATAGCGCCTGCAGTTCGGCCTTGTGGGTGATGCCCTGTTCACGTTCGCCTTCGCTGCGCAGCCACAGGCGATCGATGTCGCCGCCGATCCATGCGGTGGCATTCCAGTTCAGCACGCCGCTGTTGTCGAAGTGCTGGTATTCGAGTTGATCGACGATCACCGCGCCGTTCAGTGCATCGTCATGTACCTGGTGGCCCGGCAAAAGGGGGAAGGCGGCGCGGCGGTCGGCATCGGTGATGACCGGCAACGCCGTGCTGGGCTGGGTCGGGTTCTGCTGTGCGCGCGCCTCTTCGCTGGCCAGTAGCACCAGCAGTGTGATGCTGGTCAGGATCCAGCGGCTGTTGAACTCATTCATCGACCCGTACCTCGCGGAACATGCCGGTCTCCATGTGGTAGAGCAGGTGGCAGTGGTAGGCCCAGCGGCCCAGGGCGTCGGCACTGACCCGGTAGCTGCGGCGAGTGCCGGGCGGGATATCGAGGGTGTGCTTGCGCACCATGAAGTTGCCCTGCTCATCCTCCAGGTCGCTCCACATGCCATGCAGGTGAATGGGGTGGGCCATCATGGTGTCGTTGACCAGGGTGATGCGCACCCGCTCGCCATAGGTAAGGCGCAGCGGCTGGGCGTCGCTGAACTTCACGCCGTCGAATGACCAGGCAAAGCGCTCCATGTGGCCGGTGAGGTGCAGTTCGATATCGCGTGAAGGCGGGCGGCCGTCGGGGTCTTCGAAACGGCTGCGCAGGTCGGCGTAGGTCAGCACCCGGCGGCCGTTGTCGCGCAGGCCGATACCGGGGTCGCCCAGGTTTGGGCGGGGCGCCATGGTCTGCATGTCGACCAGCGGGTTGTCAGTCTCGCTGGCCGGGTGTGGCTGCATGGCGGCCATTGCCGCGTGATCCATGCTGGCCATGCTGGCGTGGTCCATGCCAGGCATGTCTGCCATTGCGGTGCCGCCCATGCCGCCGTGCCCCATGTCGTTAAAGGTCAGGCGGGGGCGTGGGTCCGTTGCAGGGACGGGCGCCTGCTGGCCGTGAGCATGTGCCAGGGTGCCACGGGCAAAGCCGGTGCGGTCCATGCTCTGGGCGAACAGCGTGTAGGCTGGCGCATCGCCCGGCTCGACCAGTACGTCGAAGGTTTCGGCCACGGCGATGCGCAGTTCGTCGACCGTCACCGGCACCACAGGTAGGCCGTCTGCGGCGATCACGGTGAGTTTCAGGCCGGGGATGCGGAAGTCGAAGTAGGTCATGGCCGAGGCGTTGATCAGGCGCAGGCGTACCGTCTCGCCGGGGCGGAACAGGCAGGTGAAGTTGCCGTCCGGCGGCTGGCCGTTGAGCAGGTAGCTGTAGGTGGCCGCGCTGATGTCGGCAAGGTCGGTGGGGCTCATGCGCATGCCGGCCCACATCAGGCGCTCGTCGACGGTCTTGCGCCAGCCGTCGCGAGCGACATCCTCGATGAAGTCACCCACGGTGAGCTTGTGGTAGTTGAAGGCGTCGGACTGCTTCTTGAGCGTCGCCAGCAGTGCTTCAGGGGCCTGATCGCTCCAGTCGCTGAACAGCAGCACATGGTCGCGCTGGTAGGCGTGTGGCTCGGCCTCGCGCGGTTCGATGACGATTGCCCCATAGACCCCCGCCTGCTCTTGCAGCCCGGAATGGCTGTGGTACCAGTAGGTGCCACTCTGGCGCAGGGTGAAGTGGTAAAGGTAGTCGCCGCCAGGTTCGATGCCGGCGAAGCTCAGGCCCGGAACACCGTCCATGTTGGCGGGCAGGATGATGCCGTGCCAGTGGATCGAGGTGGGTTCGGCCAGGCGGTTGCGTACGCGCAAGGTTACGCTGTCACCTTCGCGCCAGCGCAGCAGCGGGCCGGGCAAACTGCCGTTGACGGTGAGGGCAGTGCGGGGGCGGCCGGTGATGTTGACGGCGGTCTGGCCCACGTACAGTTCGAAGTCCTGACCCTGCAGCGGTTGGCCTGGGCGATGGCCTTCGGCGGCGCTGGCCAGTGGGCGCCAGAGGCCCAGGCCGGCCACTGCGGTGGCGGCGCCGAGGCCTTTGACGAAGGTGCGACGGGAGGGGCTGTGGGGCATAAACGGCCTCAGGCAGGGCTTGGGTAGAGGCCTTGTCGCGATCGGGCGCGCCTTTCGTAGCCCTGGGCTTGCCTGCGAACGGCCTTGGAATAGCCCGATGATCCACCACCGTTCCTGTCAGCCAGCTGAGGCTGTCATTACAGCGTTGTCAGCCCAGGGCCTCCTGCACAGGCAGGTCGCGCATCAGCAGCCCGAATTCGAGCGATACCTGCTCCGGAATCGGCAGGTACACCAGGTGCCCGTCGCCTGGAGCCACCTCGATGGCCTGGCCTTGGCGATCACCCAGCCGGGCGAGCTCGAAGTGGTAGTTGCCGCGAGGGGTCATCAGTTCGAGGGTGTCGCCCAGTGCGAAGCGGTTCTTCACCTTCACCTCGGCCAGCCCGTCGATACGCAGCCCCGTCAGTTCGCCAACGAACTGTTGGCGCTCCGAGACCGAGTTGCCGCGCTGGTAGTTCTGGTACTCGTCGTGCACATGGCGGCGCAGGAAGCCTTCGGTGTAGCCGCGCTGGGCCAGGGACTCGAGGTTGTCCATCAGGCTGCGATCGAAGGGCCGACCGGCGACGGCGTCGTCGATCGCCTGGCGGTAGGACTGCACGGCACGGGCGCAGTAGAAGTGCGATTTGGTCCGTCCTTCGATCTTCAGCGAGTGCACGCCCATCCGGGTCAGGCGCTCGACGTGCTGTACCGCGCGCAGATCCTTGGCGTTCATGATGTAGGTGCCGTGTTCGTCCTCGAACGCAGGCATCTCTTCACCCGGGCGATTGCCCTCCTGCAGCAGGAACACCTGTTCGGTGGGCGCGCCAATGCCCAAGGTCGGTTCGCACTCACGCACGATGTCGCCGGTGGCGTTTTCCCCTGCCGGGGTCGCCTGGTACTTCCAGCGACAGGCATTGGTGCAGCTGCCCTGGTTGGCGTCGCGCTTGTTCAGGTAGCCCGACAACAGGCAGCGCCCGGAATAGGCCATGCACAGTGCGCCATGGACGAAGACCTCCAGTTCCATGTCAGGTACTTGCTGGCGGATTTCCCCGATCTCTTCCAGCGACAGCTCGCGCGACAGAATCACCCGGCTCAGGCCCAGCTGTTGCCAGAACTGCACGCTGGCCCAGTTCACTGTGTTGGCCTGCACCGACAGGTGCACGGGCATCTGTGGGAAATGCTGGCGCACCAGCATGATCAGCCCGGGGTCGGACATGATCAACGCATCGGGTGCCATCTCGATCACGGGCGCCAGGTCCTTGAGGAAGGTCTTGAGCTTGGCGTTGTGCGGCGCGATGTTGACCACCACGTAGAAGCGCTTGCCCAGGGCGTGCGCTTCCTGGATGCCCAGGGCCAGGTTGGCGTGGTCGAATTCGTTGTTGCGCACCCGCAAGCTGTAGCGCGGCTGGCCGGCGTAGACCGCATCGGCGCCATAGGCGAAGGCGTAGCGCAGGGTCTTCAGCGAGCCGGCGGGGGCCAGCAGTTCGGGCTTGGCAAGAGGGTTCATGGGGGCACCGGGGCAAAAGGTGCGGATGCTACGACCGGGCCCGGAACGCGGTATTGACCTGGATCAAGCGCTGCTGATGGCACTTTTGCCTCTACGCTGTGCACTAAGGTCCAGGACAATCGAGGAAAGCCCATGAATCAAACTGCTCTACAGAACAGAGCCCTGGCCGTATTGCTGGCGCTGGTCACCATCGCATTCTTCTGGATACTGCTGCCGTACTACGGCGCGATCTTCTGGGCCGTGATCCTCGGCATCCTGTTCGCACCGCTGCAGCGCAACCTGCTGCTGCGTTTCAACCGTCGGCGCAACCTGGCGGCCGGCGCTACCTTGGCCACCTGCCTGATGATTGCGATCCTGCCGGTGATCATCATCAGTGCCCTGCTGGTCCAGGAAGGGGCAACACTGTACCAGCGCATCGAAAGCGGCCAACTGGATATCGCCGGCTACATCGAGCGCGGCAAGGACATGCTGCCGCACTTCGCCCAGAACGGCCTGGACCGCATGGGCATGGGCAATCTCGATGGCCTGCGCGACAAGATCACCAAGTGGGCGACACAGGGTAGCCAGTTCCTTGCCAGCCAGGCTTTCAGTTTTGGCCAGGGCACCTTCGACTTCCTGGTGAGCTTCGGCATCATGCTCTACCTGCTGTACTTCTTCCTGCGTGAAGGGCCGGAGCTGGCGCGCAAGGTCCGTCAGGCCGTGCCGCTGCCCGAGCAGCAGAAGCGCCGCTTGCAGTTGAAGTTCAACCGTGTGGTGCGGGCCACGGTGAAGGGCAACCTGTTGGTGGCGATCACCCAGGGCGCGCTGGGCGGCTTGATCTTCTGGGTGCTGGATATTCCCAGTGCGCTGGTGTGGGCGGTGCTGATGGCGTTCTTGTCGCTGTTGCCTGCGGTGGGTGCCGGGATCGTCTGGGGGCCGGTTGCGGTGTATTTCCTGCTGACCGGCGCGATGTGGCAGGGCATCGTGCTGACGGCGTTCGGCGTGCTGGTGATCGGGCTGGTGGACAACCTGCTGCGCCCTATCCTGGTGGGCAAGGATACGCGCATGCCCGACTACCTGATCCTGGTGTCGACCCTGGGCGGGCTGGCGGTGTTCGGCCTCAACGGCTTCGTGATCGGGCCGTTGATCGCCGCGTTGTTCATTTCCAGCTGGACGATCTTCACCGAGACCACACCGCAGGTGCAGTTGCCGTCCTGACTCGATCTACCCAAGGGCAGGAGCAGCGTAATGCTGCTCCTGCAGGGTGCAGTTCAATTAGCCCCGGCTAATCGCTAGCGGAAGCTGTACGAAACCCCCGCATACATCCCGAACCCTTCTCCCGGGGTCGAGCGCGCAGCATCCAGCCCGGCATCGTCGTACCCTGGTGTCACCGTCGCGGCGTAGCGCTTGTTGGTCAGGTTGCGCAGGTCGAGCCAGGTCTGCCAGTCGCGCTTGGGCGAATCCCAGCCCAGACGCGCGCCCAGTAGGGCGTAGGCATCGGCGTGATAGCTGTTGGCGTAGTCCACCTGCACCTTGGAGGCCAGTTGCGTGTTCACCCCGGCGTAGAAACCGCTCGGCCAGTCGTAACGTAGCTCCGCCTGGTAGTAATGCATGGGGATGCCCGGCAAACGGTTGTCGCCGAAGCGGTCATCGTCGCGGTAATGGAAGTCGCTGAAGGTATAGGCCTGGCGCAGAGACAGCTTGCCACTGCCCGGCTGCTCCCACAGCGTGCTGTCCAGACCAGCTTCGATGCCCTGGTGCACGGTGGCGCTGGCGTTGAACTCCTTGAACGGCTGGCCCGGCACGATTTCCACTGCCAGCAGCTCGTGACGCACCTGCGAGTAGTACCAGGCCAGGTCCCAGCGCCCCAGCACCGAGTCGCCGCGGGCCCCCAGCTCCAGGGTGGTGGCCGTCTGGTTCTGCATCTCGATCGGTTGCGTTGCAACGGTCGAACTCCAGATCAACGACCAGGGGTGCGGTGGTTCGACGGAGCGACTGAGGTTGCCGTAGACCTGGGTCTGCGGATCGATGTCGTAGCGCAGGCCCAGGCGTGGTGCGTAGTCCCAGTCATGCTGGCTGACCTTGCCGCCGTTGGCGGGGAAGGTGACAGCACTTTCTCGGCGGGTGTAGATCATGGCAAGGCCCGTGGTCAGCCACAGGTTGGGGACCAGCTCCAGATCGTTGCCCAGGTGCAGCACGGTGTCCGAGCCCTGGTAGCTGAAGTCGCGGCTGCGCGGGCCGAACACATCGCCATTGCGGGCGAACTGCGAGGCGCCGCTGTTGGGCAGGTGCTTGGTGGTGCGCCAGCCAACGGTGGTCTTGCTCTCGTGGCCGAACAAGGTGTCGCGACGCAGATAGTTGAGCGTGCCGCTGACATCGGTGTAGGCCACCTTCAGGCGCATCGGGCCTTCGCGCAGGTCCATCGGGTAGTCGTGGTAGACCAGCCCGGCCTCCAGGCGTGAGTCGTCGTCGAGGAAGAAGGTGGTCTTGTTGCCCACCCAGGTGCTGCCGGGCTGGGGACGGCTGTCATCGCGGGCGAGGTAGGCCGGGTTGGCGGCGCGCGGGTGATGCTTGATCTGCGCCTTGGTCAGGCGCCCGGCCAGGTCGTTCTCGGTTTCCCGGTAGCGCAGGTAGAAGCGCGTTTCCAGATTCGGGTTGAAGCGATAGCCGACATTGGCGGCGATGCCCTTGGCACTGCCGCTGCTGTGTCGCTGGTAGCCGTCGTACTCGGCGTCGGTCAGCGCCACGTAGTAGTCGAGGTTGCCCAGCACCTGGCCAGAGCTGATGTGCCGGCGCTGGTAGCCGTGGCTGCCGACCTCATAGCGCAGTTGCAGCGGGGCGGCGTCATGGCCGGTGTGGGTCACGTAGTTGATCGCACCGCCCAGAGCCAGGGCGCCCTGCTCGAAGCCGTTGGCGCCGCGCAGTACCTCGGCGCGGCTCAGCCACAAGGGTTCGAACAGCTCGTAGGGCGTCCCGCCGGGGCCGGTCAGCGGCAAGCCGTCGAACATCGTGTAGACCCCCGAGCCATGGGCGCCAGGCGCGCGGTTGATACCCGAGCCCCGGATCGACAGCTTGATCCCGTCGTTGCCCGCCGACTGGGCGAACACGCCCGGCTGGTAGGCCAGCACATCCTGGTTGCTGGCCACGCGTCCCTGGCCGACGGTTTCCATATCCACCAGGTTGCTGGCGCCAGGGATCTCGCGCAATCGTTCGGCGGCGGCCTCCTGCTCGGATTGCTGGCGGTCCTGGATCAGCACCTGTTCGAGCTCGATGCGCTCGGCGGCATGGGTGGCGGTGCTGACCAACAGGGCCAGTAACGAAAGTGGAAGGGTCGGACGCATGGGCAGGGGTTCCAGAGCGGGTGCGCAGTTGTGACGCTACAACTGTCAGACGAAGCACAGTGGTCGATCTGCAGAGCGCAGTCCTGGCGCCTGCGTGTTAGCCTTGACAGGTTCCAGCCGCTTCGGACGCCCTATGGCCAACCACAAGATCGAGATCCGCCGTCGCAATATCGAGAAGATCCTCCAGGCAGCCGAGCAGGTGTTCGCCGAACAGGGCTACGGCGTCACCTCCATGGGCGACATCGCCGAGCGTGCGCAGTTGCCGCGTTCCAACCTGCATTACTACTTCAGTACCAAGGACGAACTCTACCGCGCGGTACTGCAGGACCTGCTGGACGTCTGGAAGCAGGATGCCCTCTGTTTCGAGCGCTTCGACGACCCGCGCGTCGTGCTGACCAGCTATATCCGCGCCAAGATGGGGCACTCGCGCTCGCGGCCGCTGGGCTCGAAGGTCTGGGCCGAGGAAATCCTCCATGGCGCGCCGCTGCTGGGAGGCAGCCTGGACGATTCGCTGGTGCCTTGGGCGCAGTTGAAGGAAGCCAAGATCCGGCGGTGGGTGGAGGAGGGGCGCATCCTCCCGGTCGAGCCGTCGGCGCTGCTCTACATGATCTGGGCTTCGACTCAGCATTACGCCGATTTCGGTTATCAGGTGGCTTTGCTCAATGATGGGCAGCCGCTGTCGGACATGGCGTTCGAGCGGGCGGTACAGACGGTGACCAGCGTGATTCTGCGGGGCATCGGGCTGGAGCCTTGAGCCTGCCGGGGTGCCTGACAACCCCGGCGAGGGTTCTTGCAGGGTTCAAAATCTGAAGGCCAGCCCAGGTCAGCTCGCTTCACGATAGGGGTTGCGCGGATCCTGGGTCCAATTCAGGTACGGCTTGCCGGTCTCCTGCGCCACCATGTCGATGCAGTTTTCAACCGGGCAGGTGATCTGGCACAGGTTGCAACCCACGCATTCGGCCTCGATCACGCTGTAGACGTGCGTCCCATCGGCCTGCAGGGTGTTGGCGATGGCTTGGTGCGAGGTGTCTTCGCAGGCGATGTGGCAGCGTCCGCAGCCGATGCAGGCATCCTGGTCGATATGCGCCACCGACTTGTAGTTGATGTCCAGGTACTTCCAGTCGGTGGTGTGCGGTACGGCCTGGCCGCGGAAGGCTTCCAGGGTGCGGTGTCCGTGCTGGTCCATCCAGCGCGCCAGGCCATCTTTCATGTCTTCGACGATGCGAAAACCGTGCAACATCGCCGCCGTGCACACCTGCACCGCACCGCTGCCCAGTGCGATGAATTCCGCGGCATCGCGCCAGTTGCCGATTCCACCGATGCCACAGATCGGCAGGCCACGGGTTTCAGAATCGCGCGCAATCTCGGCGACCATGTTCAGCGCGATCGGTTTGACTGCCGAGCCGCAGTAACCGCCGTGGGTGCTCTGGTCACCGACGATGGGGTGGGCGACCATGCGGTCCAGGTCGACACTGGTGATCGAGTTGATGGTGTTGATCAGCGACACGGCATCGGCGCCGCCTCGATGTGCGGCGCGGGCCGATTGGCGGATGTCGGTGATGTTGGGCGTGAGCTTGACGATCACCGGCAGTGAGCAATACGTCTTGCACCAGCGGGTGACCATTTCCACGTATTCCGGCACCTGGCCGACCGCCGCGCCCATGCCGCGCTCGGGCATGCCGTGGGGGCAGCCGAAGTTCAGCTCGATGCCATCGGCGCCGGTGGCTTCGACCAGCGGCAGGATGAACTTCCACGACTCCTCGACGCACGGCACCATCAACGACACCACCAGCGCCCGGTCGGGCCAATCCTTCTTAACCTGGGTGATTTCACGCAGGTTGATCTCCAGCGAGCGGTCGGTGATCAGCTCGATGTTGTTGATGCCCTGCACCTGGCGGTTGGCGCCGAAGTGCGCGGAGTAGCGCGACGACACGTTGACCGCCGCCGGGTCCTCGCCGAGGGTTTTCCAGACCACGCCACCCCAGCCCGCCTCGAAGGCGCGAACCACGTTGTAGGCTTTGTCGGTCGGTGGCGCGGACGCCAGCCAGAAAGGGTTGGGCGCCTTGATACCGGCGAATTCGATGGACAGATCGGCCATTTACGCTGCCTCCACATTGAGCATGAGTTGGGCATGGATGGCTTCGGCGGCCAGCTTGCCATGTTGCACGGCCTGAACGGTGAGGTCCTGGCCAAGGGCGGTGCAGTCGCCACCGGCATAGACGCCAGGCAAGCTGGTGCGCATCTGCTCGTCGACGCGGATGCGTTCGCCATCGCGCGCCAGTTGCGCCGCCACCGGATCCTTGAGCCCTGCGTCGTCGAAGCACTGACCGATGGCCTTGAAGATCGCGTCGGCGGGCAGCTCGAAGGTTTCGTCGGTATCGGCCAGTTTTCCTTCGACCTGTTTGGTGCGGACGAAGCGCATCCCCTTCACCCGGCCCTGCTCATCCAGCAGCACCGCATCGGGCCGCGCCCAGGTATGCAGGCGCACCTGGTTGGCCTTGGCGATGTCCTGCTCGTGGCCGGTGGCGCCCATGTCGGCGGCGCCGCGGCGGTAGACGAGGTTGACCTCGCGCGCCCCCAGGCGGCTCATCTGCACCGCCATGTCGATGGCGGTATTGCCCGCGCCGATCACCAGGCAGCGGTCGGCCAGCGGCAGTTGGCTGAGGTCGTCGGCCTGGCGCAGTTCACGGATGTAGTCGGTGGCGGCCAGCACGCCAGGGGCCTCTTCGTCCGGCAGGCCGAGCTGGCGCACGGCATTCAGGCCAAGGCCCAGGAATACCGCGTCGTACTGGTCACGCAGCTCGCCGAGGGTGAGGTTGTCACCCAGGCGTTGGCCATGGCGGAGCTCGATGCCGCCGATGCCGAGCAGGAAATCCACTTCACGCTGGGCGTAGTCGTCGACCAGCTTGTAGCGGGCGATGCCGTACTCGTTGAGGCCGCCAGCCTTTTCCAGCGCCTCGAAGACCACCACATCATGACCATGCAAGGCCAGGCGATGGGCACAGGACAGCCCGGCGGGGCCGGCACCGACCACTGCGATGCGCTTGCCGGTGCTGGGCGAGCGCTTGAAGGGGTGTTCGCTGAAACCGGCGTTGTCCAGGGCATAGCGTTGCAACTGGCCGATCAGCACCGGCGCGCACTCCTGGGCGTTGTTGCGTACGCAGGCTTGCTGGCAGAGGATTTCGGTCGGGCACACGCGGGCACAGCTACCACCGAGGATGTTCGCCGACAGGATCCGCTCGGCGGCGCCCTGCAGGTTTTCATCACCGATGCGGTGGATGAACGAAGGGATGTCGATTTCGCTCGGGCATGCATTCACACAGGGGGCGTCGTAGCAGTACAGGCAGCGCGCGCTTTCCACGGCGGCCTGGCGTGCGGTCAGGGGAGGGGCGAGGTCGGTGAAGGCGTCGGCGAGCTGCTCGGCGCTGGCCCTCGGGCGCGGCAAGTGGTTCAGGGTGTCGATCACGGTTGTAGCCTCTCTCTTTTTTATGGGTGCAGGCGGCGGTTACTCGCCCGTCCGTTCTGGGATGGCAGTCAACAGGTGTCTCTGGATTGTTATCGCCGGAGGCGTTGCGGCCCCCGGCCGTTATGGGCTGCTCAGCGGCTGACCGGGATCGGCCGCTGCTGCTCGGCCCGTCGCCCTAGGACCTCGTACACCGAGGGGTAGGCGGGCCTTTCCACATAGCGTCCCGCGCCCGGCTCGGCGCGCAGGTCGCCATCTGCCCAGAGCACTCGCCCCTGGCTGATGGTGTGGCTGGGAATGCCGCGCACCGTGCGACCTTCGAAGATGTTGAAGTCGACCTTCTGGTGATGGGTGCTGGCAGAAATCGTGCGTGTGCCCTGCGGATCCCAGAGCACCAGGTCGGCGTCGGCTCCGACACGGATCGCCCCCTTGCGCGGGAACAGGTTGAAGATCTTGGCCGTGTTGGTCGAGGTCAGCGCCACGAACTCGTGCATCGACAAGCGCCCGCTGTTCACGCCGGCGTCCCACAACACCGCCATGCGGTCCTCGATGCCGGCGGTGCCGTTGGGGATGCGGCTGAAATCATCACGGCCCATGGCTTTCTGCTCGGCGCAGAAGCAGCAATGGTCGGTGGCGGTGGTGTGCAGGCTGCCCGATTGCAAGCCGCGCCACAGGGCTTCCTGGTGTTCGCGCGGACGGAATGGCGGGCTCATCACATAGCCGGCGGCGGTGGACCAGTCGGGGTTGCGATAGACGCTGTCGTCGATCAGCAGGTGCCCCGGCAGTACCTCGCCATACACCGGCTGGCCCTTGGCCCGGGCGTAGGTGATCTCATCCAGTGCTTCCTTGCTGGAGATGTGCACCAGGTACAGCGGGGTGCCCAGCGTTTCGGCTATACGGATGGCGCGGCTGGCCGCCTCGCCCTCGACCTGCGCCGGACGCGACAGCGGATGGGCCTCGGGGCCGGTGATGCCCTGGGCCAGCAGTTTCTTCTGCAGGTGGTACACCAGCTCGCCGTTCTCCGCATGCACGGTGGGCACCGCGCCCAGCTGCAGGCAGCGCTCGAAGCTGGCGACCAGGGTGTCGTCGGCGGCCATGATCGCGTTCTTGTAGGCCATGAAGTGCTTGAAGCTGTTCACACCGTGATGGGCGACGAGCTCGCCCATCTCCTGGGCGACCTGCTCGCTCCACCAGGTGATTGCGACGTGAAAACCATAGTCACTGGCCGACTTCTGCGCCCAGCCGCGCCAGGTGTGGAACGCCTCCAGCAGTGACTGCTGCGGATTGGGGATGACGAAGTCGATGATGGAGGTGGTGCCGCCGGCCAGGCCTGCGGCGGTGCCGCTGAAGAAGTCCTCGCTGGCCACAGTGCCCATGAATGGCAACTGCATGTGGGTGTGCGGGTCGATGCCGCCTGGCATCAGGTACTGGCCGCTGCCGTCCAGGACCTGGCAACCGCTGGGCACTTCGAGGTCTTTGCCAATGGCGCGGATCAGGCCGTCGGCACACAGGACATCGGCGGGATAGCTTTCTTCGTGGGTGACCACGGTGGCGCCACGGATCAACAGGGACATACCGTCTTCCTCGCAGGCTGACCGGTCGTTTTGCCGGTTCTTGAAATTGTTTTGTGCCAGCGGCGGGAGGCTGCGTTGCAATCCTGTCAGCGCTGACAAGATTGGAATCTAGATGCTGATCAAGGATTGATCAAGAAAAAATTTTATGAGCTTATTACTTTTATAAATTACTGAAATATAAGTGTTTTCTGTATAAATCACCAAAATGGACAGGCTGCTCACCATTTTGACGCACTTGACAAGAAGCAGATTTGGTCAAGATTTTCCATGCGAAATCAGCCGTTTGAAACCTGGCTTGCCGGCGCGAACCACGCCACGCAAAAACCAGGCTGCACCAGATTGAAACCGAGTGCGCAGGCCAGGGCGGGCCGCCACCAGCAAGACGACAGGGCAAGGCATGACCGTACCTTTCCCTGGCGCTAATCAATGCCTTGCAAATCAGTGAATTACCTCCAGTCGGCGGTGGCCGGCAGGGTTGGCCCGGGCCAATCCGGCACGCAATTTGAGTGCGGCCACAACCGCCAGGCCGGACCGGAGGTGCAGTACTGGTGAGGTGTGTAACTCCGGCCATCGATTCAGCCGATGAGCGAATAACTAGAACAATCTGGAGAAGGCCCCATGCAACAGAGCAGATCGCAAGTGATCGAGCAGCACGGGCTGTACGAGCTGTCCGAAGGCACTGATGTCCTCGACAGCCCTCGCTACAACCACGACATCGCACCGACCAAGGTGCACCAGCGTACCTGGAACAAATGGCACATCACCGCCTTGTGGGTCGGCATGTCCATCTGCGTCCCTACCTACACCCTCGGCGGGGTCCTGACCGCCTACTTTGGGCTGAGCGTCGGCGAGGCGCTGCTGGCGATCTTGCTGGCCAACCTGATCGTGCTGATACCGCTGACCCTCAACGCCTTCCCCGGCACCAAGTACGGCATTCCCTTTCCGGTGCTGCTGCGCGCCTCGTTCGGCATTCTCGGCTCCAACGTGCCGTGCCTGATCCGCGCGGTGGTGGCTTGCGGCTGGTTCGGTATCCAGACGATGTTCGGCGGCCTTGCCATCCACCTGTTCCTGGGGTCGCTGTTCGACGGCTGGAAGAGCCTGGGCGGAACCGGCGAGGTGATCGGCTTCATGCTGTTCTGGCTGCTCAACCTGTGGGTGGTGCTGCGCGGCTCGGAGTCGATCAAATGGCTGGAGACCCTGTCGGCACCGCTGCTGGTGGCGGTGGGCGTAGGCCTGCTCTTCTGGGCGCTGCCGCACATGTCGATGAGCGAACTGCTGGCCCAGCCGCCCAAACGCCCGGAGGGGGCCAGCGTGGTCGGCTATTTCTGCGCGGGGCTGACGGCGATGGTCGGGTTCTGGGCCACGCTGTCGTTGAATATTCCCGACTTCAGCCGCTACGCCAAAAGCCAGAAGGACCAGATCCTCGGCCAGATCTTTGGCCTGCCGCTGACCATGTTCCTGTTCGCTGCCCTGGGCGTGATCATGACCGCCGCCTCGGCATCGCTGGTGGGCGAAACGGTCTCGGACCCGGTGAGCCTGATCGGACGTATCCAGAGCCCCGGCTGGGTGGCGCTGGCCATGGCGCTGATCATCATCGCCACGCTGTCGACCAACACGGCGGCGAACATCGTCTCACCGACCAATGACTTC
This sequence comes from Pseudomonas putida, assembly GCF_001636055.1. NCBI lineage: Bacteria > Pseudomonadati > Pseudomonadota > Gammaproteobacteria > Pseudomonadales > Pseudomonadaceae > Pseudomonas > Pseudomonas putida. The sequence continues at coordinate 4,225,972 of NZ_CP011789.1, read as the reverse complement.
CAGAACATCGCCCCACGCCTGATCGGGCGCAGCCGTGCGGTGTGGCTGACCGGGTTCATCGGCTTGGCGCTGATGGGGCACGAATTGCTGAAAAAGCTTGGCTGGATCGTTTCCGACCTGAGCCTTGAGAGCGTGTACTCCAACTGGCTACTGGGTTATTCGAGCCTGCTCGGGCCGATTGCCGGGATCATGGTGGTGGACTACTTCCTGATCCGCCGCCAGCAACTGGACCTTGCCGGGTTGTACCGCGATGACGTGTACCCGGCCTGGAACTGGGTCGGGTTCCTGGCGTTCGCGGTGCCGGTGGCGCTGACCGTGATGTCGATCGGCAACAGCAGCTTCAGTTGGTTCTACGACTACGGCTGGTTTACCGGTTCGCTGCTGGGGGCGGGGCTGTACTACGTCCTGGGCCGAGTCGCGGTGCGTGGAACGGCGCGCCTGGCCAAACCATCACCCTGAAATCTGGCTGGCCGCTACAGCCGAATCACCAGAACAAGAAATCGCCTGAGGAGAGTCTCGATGAAACCGATCAAGGAAGTGCTGCACTCCACCGACCGCCATGTCGACAGCGCGCGCCTGTGGCAATCGCTGATGGACCTCGCGCGCCTGGGCGCCACGCCCAAGGGCGGGGTCTGCCGATTAGCGCTGACCGACCTGGACCGCCAGGCCCGCGACCTGTTCCGGCAGTGGTGCGAGGCCGCAGGCTGTAGCGTCAGCGTCGATGCGATCGGCAACATGTTCGCCCGGCGTCCCGGACGCAACCCCAAGCTGCCCCCGGTGATGACCGGCAGCCACATCGACACGCAGCCCACTGGCGGCAAGTTCGATGGCTGCTTCGGGGTGATGGCCGGCCTGGAAGTGATCCGCACCCTGAATGACCTCGGCGTGGAAACCGAAGCGCCGCTTGAGGTGGTGGTGTGGACCAACGAGGAAGGCTCGCGTTTCCCGCCGTGCATGATGGGATCGGGGGTGTTCGCCGGCAAGTTCACCCTCGAAGAGACGCTGGCCAAGCGCGACGCCCAAGGGACCAGCGTCGGTGAGGCGCTGCAGGCCATCGGTTATGCCGGCCCGAGGGCCGTGCTGGGGCATCCGGTCGGGGCGTATTTCGAGGCGCATATCGAGCAGGGGCCGATTCTGGAGGATCAAGGCAAGACCATCGGCGTGGTGCTCGGCGCCCTCGGCCAGAAGTGGTTCGACCTGAGCCTGCGCGGCGTCGAGGCGCACGCCGGGCCGACGCCGATGCACCTGCGCAAGGATGCCCTGGTCGGCGCGGCGGCAGTGGTCGAGGCCGTCAACCGCACCGCACTGGAGCATCAGCCACATGCCTGCGGCACGGTCGGTTGCCTGCAGGCGTATCCGGGGTCGCGCAACGTGATTCCGGGTGAGGTACGCATGACCCTGGACTTCCGTCACCTTGAGGGAGATCGGCTCGATTCGATGATCGCCGAGGTGCGTGAAGTGATCGACAGCACGTGTGCCAAACACGGGCTGAGTTTCGAGCTGACGCCAACGGCGGATTTCCCGGCGCTGTATTTCGACCGCAACTGTGTCGATGCCGTGCGTGAGTCGGCCAGGAGCCTTGGGCTGGCACACATGGATATCGTCAGCGGGGCAGGGCACGATGCGATCTTCCTGGCCGAGCTGGGCCCGGCAGGCATGATTTTCGTGCCGTGCGAGAACGGCATCAGCCACAACGAGATCGAGAACGCCACGCCCGAGGATCTGGCGGCGGGTTGTGCAGTGTTGCTGCGGGCGATGCTGGCAGCGTCGGAGGCCATTGCCCAAGGGCGATTGGCGGCCTGACTGCGAGCGGTGCCTGGCATCGGCTCAGCCGGTGTCAGGCACTGGACATGCCCACTTGCCGACGTGACCGTGCTGGCCGGGCGTCAGGCGTTGCACAAGCGCGGCGATTACTGACGCCCGGCCTGCCTGGTTCAGATCACGCCGCAGGCCACGCGGTCGCCGCCACCGCCCAGGGGCATGGGCATGTCGGCGTGGTTGTCGCCACCGGCATGGATCATCAAGGCGTGGCCCTTGATTTCGGAAATCGTCTTCAGGCGCGGCGCCAGTACCGGATACGTGGAGGTGCCGTCGGCGCTCACATAGAGCGCCGGCAGGTCACCCAGATGGCCATTGCCATAGGGGCCCAGGTGCTTGCCGGTCTTGGCCGGGTCGAAGTGCCCGCCCGCGGCCAGCGCCGCCACTGCCTTGCCATCTTTCATGCCTGGCGCACAGCTGCCGTTCTCATGCACGTGGAAACCATGCACGCCTGCGGGCAGGCTGTTCAGCTTGGGGGTGAAGATCAGCCCGTAGGCCGACTCGCTGATGCTGACCTGACCGATGGGTTGTGCTTTGCCATCGGCGCTGACCAGATTGACCGGTACATCAAGGGTGGCGGCGTGGGCGCCAATGGACAGGGTGCCCAGCAGGGCGAGCCAGAGGTGTCGTTTCATGTTTGCCTCTTCAATTCAATGACAGGAAAGCGGGGTGGCGGGAACCTGAAAGTTGTTCCGGCGGGGCAAGAATAGAAAGGGCTGAGCGCGAGAGTCCAACTAAAATTGGTAATTAAAAAAAACAGAAAAAGCTATGGAATAAACGGCGTGAGATAAGTGTTATGGGCGTTTTTATTGCCTGAAAGTATGAGCTCATGAAACAAGGACGATAAATAACAAGATGAGTTCCCTTCACTTGTAAAAATAATGGCTTCGGCGCACTGTATGAAAAATCAACAGGCCGAAAGTTGCCGAGCAGTTTCCCAGGAGGGCGTATGCAAGTGCCTGGCAATGCGTACGAAGGTTCAGGTGCGCAGCAGGTCGCGGCCAGGCGCCGAGGGCTTGGGGGTGTCATTGAGCAGCGTGCCAATCGTTTGCCTGGCGCGGGACAGCCGACTCATGACCGTGCCGATAGGCACCTCCAGGATGTCGGCGGCTTCCTTGTAGCTGAAGCGCTCCACCGCCACCAGCAGCATCACTTCGCGCTGGCCCTCGGGCAGGCTGTTCACTGCCGTGAGGATCTGCTGGTGCATCAGATCGGTTTCCGGGGTGGGCGCGGCAGGGTCGGTCACCGACTCGATGACGCTGTCGTTCCACTCCGAGCGCGAGCGGCTGCGCACGTTGCGCGAGCGCACCTCGTTGATCCAGGTAGTATGCACGATGGCGAACATCCAGCTCAGCGGCGCAGTGTCCGGCCGCAGTTGGTGGGTACGTTCGAGGGCGCGCACGCAGGCGAGCTGGACCAGGTCTTCAGCGTCGTGCCGGTCGCCCGAGAGGCGCAGGGCAAAGGCCCACAGGCGCGGCAACATGCCAGGGAGCAGTGCAGGGAGGTCGGCACCGGTGATCGACATAGTTCCTCGTTCTTGTACTGGGTGGACTGGAAGTCAGTTGCTTCTCATGCGGCCGCCGTACGCTCCGGCCGGCGGATTCCCTCGCATGTCTTGGACTTCATTGTCGCTGAGCCGATACACTGCGCGGATTGTGCCACCACCTACGCTAAAAACCTATCCGAGTGCGTTTCAAAATCGATTTATAATGCTGGCTATGTCGCATTTGCCGACTTGTCAGCGTTAGGTAAAGCTGCTTGCGGCTGTTTCAGTGATATTAATATGATGGCGAGCTGACTACCCCTTCGCTCGCAGGTCGGCCCACAAGGCCGCAACGATGCCGTAACAGAAGTGCGAAGTACCATGAATAACGGAGACCGGGAATTGACCACCACCGTCGCGGATGATGCCCTGCTGATGGCCTATGTTGACGGCGAATTGTCGCCGCAACAGTGCGAGGAAATCGAGCAGCTCATGAACGCTTCGCCCGAAGTGGCCGAGCGTGTCGCGCTGTTGATGTCGTCTGCCCTGCCATACGCCGAGGCCTTCGCCCGCCAGGCACTGCCCCCGGTCCCTGACAGCCTGGTGAGCAACGTCGATGCGTTGATCGCCCGGCACGCCGCCCCGGCCAGCACGGCGCCCTCGCGTCCGGCAGCCAAGCCTGAAAGCCTGCTCACCCGTCTGTTCGGTCGCCCCAGGTTCGGTTGGCTGGCCGTGGCCTTCGCCACCGGTGCGGTGTGCTACGGCCTGGTGCTGCAGGCGGGTTTCATCGGTGGTGCGCTGAACACCGACCGCGCGCTGCAGGCGCCCAGCGTCGCCCAGGTCCAGGCCTCGCCCTGGGTGATGCAGGCTGCCAGCTATCAGCAACTGTACACCCGCGACACGGTCAACTACGTCACCCCTGACACCGACGATGTGCGCAAGACCCTTGCCGACATCCGCCAGATCGACGGCCTCGAGTTGCGCGTGCCAGACCTCAGCGCCGCCGGCCTGACCTTCAAGCGCGTGCAGCGCCTGCGCTTCAACAACAAGGCGCTGATCCAGCTGGTGTACCTGCCGCAGCAGGGCGATCCGGTAGCCCTTTGCGTGATGAAGGAGCCCAAGCCCGACCAGTCCATCGCCCAGTTGAACGTCGCTGGCATGGATGTTGTGGTCTGGCGTCAGTCTCAGCTAGGCTACGCGCTGATCGGCGCCCCGGACGGCGTCGACCTCGATGCCGTGGCGCGCGTGGTCGCGGACCGCAGTTCGGGCCAGTTGTATACGGCCAATGCCAGCCTGCCATCGCCGTTGTGGTTCGCCGATATCCGCCAATAAGGACCCTGGTGACGGGCGACCGGATTCTTGGATCGCCTGAATGCCTGCTCAGCACCGCCGCCACGTCCTCCTTGCCCTGTTCCTGACCCTGTCCGCCGGCCTTGGCTGTGCACTGCTCGTCGAGCGCAATGGCTGGGCAGCCCCCTCATCGTTATCCTCTCCTGCCGGCGCTGCCCATATGGTCGATGCGTTCGAAGCGGTGTCCGGCCCGCAGCCGGGCTTTCGCCGCAATCACGCCAAGGGCCTGTGCGTCAGCGGTCGCTTCGACAGCAACGGCCAGGGTGTCGCACTGGCAAACACCGGGTTGTTGCGCACTGGCAGTTACCCCGTGACAGGGCGCTTCTCGGTGGTCGGTGGCAACCCGTCGGTCAACGATACCCAAGGGGGCATGCGCAGCCTGGCGCTGGACATCAGCAACGGCGGGGAAACCTGGCGCATGGCACTCAATTCAAGCCCGGTGTTCTTCGTGCGCACCCCCGAGGCGTTGCTGGAACAATTGCAGGCCTCGGTGCCGGCCGACGGTCGTGAGGCGCGCATTCGGCATTTTCGTCGCGACCATCCCGAGAGCCAGGCCTTCGAGGACTGGATGGCTGCGCACCGGCCATCGACGGGGTTCGACAACGCGGCGTACTTCAGCGTCAACGCCTTCCGCTTCAATGCCGCCGACGGGCAAGAGCACCTGGTGCGCTGGCGTCTGCAACCAGAAACGCCCTATGCGCCGCTGAGCGATGAGCAGATCGCGCAGAACGACCCCGACATGTTGTCCTATGGCCTGGCCTCGCGCCTGGCCGAGGGGCCGCTGCGCTGGCACCTGATCCTCACCCCGGCGTTGCCGGGCGACTCGGTCAACGATGCCACGCAGTTGTGGACTCAGCCAGGTCACCAGGAGATCGATGCCGGGGTGCTGGTGATCGACGCCCAGCAGCCGCAGATGGACGGCCCGTGCCGCGACATCGATTTCAACCCGTTGATATTGCCACCTGGCATCACCCCTTCGGACGACCCGCTGTTGCAGGCACGCGGGGCGGCCTATGCCGAATCGCACCGGCGCCGGGTGCGGGAGATGGCGGGGCAGTAGCTCGCCAGTTGCGGTGCCTGTGGTGGCCCTATCGCGGGACAAGTCGGGGCGCCGAACCGCCGCTCCTACAGATACCCCACCGCTCCCAGATTAAGCGGTGAACCTGTGTGCGGGCTTGTCCCGCGATAGGGCCATCACAGCCCCCCAAAAATAATTTCCCACCCCCGGAATAATCCCCACCCCCCACCTGTTATCCCCTCAGAACACGCATTCCGATGGGGTCCTTCGATGTACCTTAACCATTTGGCCGAACCGCTGACCGCCGACGCCCCCTGTGGCGAAAGCCTGGAATACGATGCCGACTACCTGGCCCTCGAGGAAGAGGTCCAGGGCAAGCCGGAAGTCGAATATGGCAGCACCCTGACCCAGGCCACCGCCGCCGACTGGAAACGCGTGCACCACCTGGCCCTGGCCCTGGCCCAGCGCAGCCGAGACCTGCGCCTGGCCGCGCACCTGACCCGCGCCGAGCTCAACCTCAACGGCTTCCCTGGTCTGGCCGCAGGCCTGGCACTGATCGAAACCCTGCTTGCCGACCAGTGGGCCCACCTGCATCCGCAACTGGACCCGGAAGACGGCCACGACCCGCAACTGCGCGTGAACACCCTGGCCAGCCTCTGTGAAACCGCCGGCCTGCTGCACGACCTGCGCACCACGCCGCTGGTCGATCTCGCGCCGCTGGGTAGCGTCAGCCTGCGCGACATCGATCTGGCCAACGGTGAAGCCAGTGCCACGTCCGATTCGCAAAGCCCGTCCCTGGCGATGATCGAGGCCGTCTTCCAGCAAGCCGCCCCCGAGCACCTCGCCGACACCCTGGCCACCCTGGAGCATGCCTGGCACAGCAGCCAACGCATCGAGTCGCTGCTGACCGAGCACGTCGGTTTCACCAGCGCCATCGACCTCAGCGCGTTGTCCACGGCGCTGCGCCGCGCTGCCGAGGTACTGCGCCAGCGACTGCCTGCCACCCCCGTCGATACAACGCAGGCCGCCACACCACAGGCCCGCGCAACCGGGGCCAGCCCGCGCGGCGAGATCGCCAGCCGCGAGGACGTGCGCCAGACCCTGGACCGGCTGTGCGCCTACTTCGCCATGCACGAACCCGGCAGCCCGGTGCCGCTGCTGTTGCAGCGTGCCCGCAAACTGCTGGATCTGAACTTCATCGAATTGCTGCAAGACCTGGCCCCCGATGGCCTGGCGCAGATGGCCATGGTCAGCGGCGTGCGCGACGACCCGCGCAGCGACGACTGATCGACACACCCCGTTAACCCAGCACAGGAGCAGTCCCGTGGCAGAAAACAGCCAGAAGTTCATCGCCCGCAACCGCGCCCCCCGGGTGCAGATCGAATACGACGTGGAGATCTACGGCGCCGAGAAGACCGTGCAATTGCCCTTCGTCATGGGCGTGTTCTCCGACCTTTCCGGCAAGCCTGCCGAGCCGCTGCCGCCGGTGGCCGAGCGCAAGTTCCTGGAGGTCGACGTCGACAACTTCGACGAGCGCCTCAAGTCGATGAAACCGCGCGTGGCCTTCCAGGTGCCCAACACCCTTACCGGCGAGGGCAACCTGCCGGTGGAGATCACCTTCGAGAACATGGACGACTTCAGCCCCGGCGCCGTGGCGCGCAAGGTGCCGTCCCTGGATGCACTGCTCACCGCACGCAACCAGCTGTCCAACCTGCTGACCTACATGGACGGCAAGGTCGGCGCCGAGGAACTGCTCGCCCGCGTGCTCGCCGACCCTGCGCTGTTGCAGGCCCTGGGCAGCGCGCCGAAGCCGACTGCCGACAGCAGCGACTGACCCCAACTCCCTGATCGAACCCTGACACCCGGCTGGGCCTTCGCGGCACCGGCAGGTAGACCCTTTTGCCCAAAAAACGAGGGATGCTGCAATGTCCACCCCACAAGCCCACGAGGCAACGGCCCCCGCAGCGGCCCGCGAAGTCGACCTCGATGACTTCGCCAGCCTCTTGCAAAAAGAGTTCAAGCCCAAGACCGACAAGGCCCGCGACGCCGTCGAGAACGCCGTGCGAACCCTGGCCGAGCAGGCCCTGCAAGGCACCCGGCTGATCACCGGCGACGTGCTTGGCACCGTCGAAGGCATGATCGCCGAGCTCGACCGCAAGCTCTCCGAGCAGATCAACCATATCCTCCATCACGAGGAATTCCAGGGCGTGGAAAGCGCCTGGCGCGGGCTTCACTACCTGGTGAACAACACCGAGTCGGACGAGTCGCTGAAGATCCGCGTGATGAACATCTCCAAGGCTGAAGTGCATCGCACCCTGCGCAAGTTCAAGGGCGTGGCCTGGGACCAGAGCCCGATCTTCAAGAAGCTCTACGAAGAAGAATACGGCCAGTTCGGCGGCGAGCCATACGGCGCATTCGTCGCCGACTACTACTTCAACAACAGCGCCCCGGACGTCGAGCTGCTGAGCCAGATGGCCAAGGTCAGCGCCGCCGCCCACTGCCCGCTGATCACCGCCGCCGACCCCAGCGTGATGCTGATGGAATCCTGGCAGGAGCTGGCCAACCCGCGCGACCTGACCAAGATCTTCCAGACCCCCGAGCACGCCGCCTGGCGCAGCTTCCGCGCCTCGGAAGACTCGCGCTACGTGGGCCTGGCCATGCCGCGCTTCCTCGCCCGCGCGCCCTACGGCGCCAAGACCAACCCGGTGGAAGACTTCGACTTCGAGGAGACCACCGACGGCGTCGGCAGCAAGGACTTCACCTGGGCCAACGCCGCCTACGCCATGGCGGTGAACATCAACCGCTCGTTCAAGCACTACGGCTGGTGTTCGCAGATCCGCGGCATCGAGTCCGGTGGCGCGGTCGAAGGGCTGCCGGTGCACACCTTCCCGACCGACGATGGCGGCGTGGACATGACCTGCCCGACCGAAATCGCCATCAGCGACCGTCGTGAAGCAGAACTGGCCAAGAACGGCTTCATGCCCCTGGTGCACAAGAAGAACAGCAACCTGGCGGCCTTCATCGGCGCGCAGTCGATGCACAAGCCCGCCGAGTACGACGACCCCGACGCCACTGCCAACGCCAACCTGGCCGCGCGCCTGCCGTACCTGTTCGCCACCTGCCGCTTCGCCCACTACTTGAAGTGCATCGTGCGCGACAAGATCGGCTCGTTCAAGGAACGCGCCGACATGCAGGTGTGGCTGAACAACTGGATCGGCCGCTACGTCGAGCACAACCCGGCCACCGCCACCGAATCGGACAAGGCGCGCAAGCCGCTGGCCGGCGCCGAGGTGGTGGTCGAGGAGGTCGAGGGCAACCCCGGCTACTACCACTCCAAGTTCTACCTGCGCCCGCACTACCAGCTCGAAGGGCTGACCGTGTCGCTGCGCCTGGTTTCCAAGCTGCCGTCGGCCAAGACCTGACGGCGCGCGTTCCCCAGCACCCTCACTGACCCACCGAAAAGGTACAGACCATGATCCTGCTCAACTTCAACGGCAAGAAAATCAAAGGCACCTCGACCGTCTCCGGCCACGCCGACTGGATCACCATCGACGCCCTGCAGATGGGCGTCGGCCGCGCCATCTCCACCAGCGGCGGCGGCGCCGACCGCGACACCAGCAACCCGTCGTTCTCGGAGATTTCCCTGACCAAGGCCACCGACCTGGCGTCCGCCGACCTGTTCATGGAAGCGGTGTGCGGCAAGAGCCTGGGCAAGGCCGAGATCCACTTCATCCAGACCGGCGGCGCCGAGAAGAAAGAGCAGGTGTTCCTCAAGCTCGAACTCGAGGAGGCGATCATCAGCTCCTACTCGGCCAGCAGCAACGGCGAGCGCCCGAGCGAAACCTTCTCGATCAACTTCACCAAGATCAGCTACCAGTACGACTCCTTCAGCGGCGAGAAGATCACCACCGGCACGCCGAAGAAGTGGGACCTGGAAGCCAACGCCAAGATCTGACCTGGCCCCTTGGCCGGCCGGTGCCCAGGTGCCGGCCCGGCCCTTCGACCTGGAGTGTCGCCCATGACCCCCTTCATTTTGCCTGGCGCTGTCGATCATGGCTGAGCTGACCAGCAGTGAGCGTCTGCAACCCTCGCTGCTCGACCGCCTGAGCGACGACGCCCGCGACCAGTCGCACGAGCCCCGCGAGCAGCGCGTGCTGTCGATGCGCGCGCTGCGCAAGGCGGTGCTGCGCGACCTCGGCTGGCTGCTCAACAGCACCAGCCTGGGCAGTGTGCAGGACCTCACCGCCTACCCGCTGGCGGCGCGCTCGGTGCTCAACTTCGGACTGCCCGACCTGTCCGGCAAGACCGCCACCGGCCTTGATCCGCAGGCCCTGGCGCGGCGCATCGAGCAGGTGATCGTCGATTTCGAGCCGCGCATCCTGCCGGCCAGCGTGCGCGTCACGCCACTGGCCCGGGACCGCGAACAGGCCAGCCCCAACCAGGTGGCGTTCGAGATCCACGGTGAGCTGTGGGGCCAGCCGCTGCCCGAGCGCCTGTACCTGAAGACCGAACTGGACCTGGAGGCGGGCGATGTGAAGCTCTACGACATCGACGCCGGAGGTGTGCGATGAACCCCAAGCTGCTGCGTTACTACGAGCGCGAACTCCAGCACCTGCGCGAGATGGGCGGTGAGTTCGCCCGCGATTTCCCCAAGGTCGCCGGGCGTCTGGGGCTGGAAAGCCACGCCTGCGCCGACCCTTACGTCGAGCGCCTGCTGGAGGGCTTCAGCTTCCTCGCAGCGCGCGTGCAACTGAAGATCGACGCCGAATTTCCACGCTTCACCAATCACCTGCTGGAGCTGGTCTACCCCCATTACCTGGCACCCACGCCAGCCACCGCCTTGGTGCAACTGCAACCGGACCTCGCCGAAGGCAGCCTGGCCGCCGGCTTCACCGTGCCGCGCGGCACGCCCTTGCACAGCCTGCTGGGCAAGGGCGACCAGACCGCCTGCGAATTCCGCACCGCGCATGACGTCACCCTGTGGCCGATCGAGCTCACCGAGGCCCGTTACTTCGCCTGCTCCGGGCAGGTCGGCGGTGTCGAGCTGGCGCGCCTGGGCCCGGTCAAGGCGGCGCTGCGCCTGCGCCTGAAAGTCGGCGCCGGGCTGACCTTCGACAAGCTCGCCCTCGAGCGTTTGATGCTGCACCTGCGCGGCACCGAAGGGCTGGCCGGGCGCATCCAGGAGCAACTGCTGGCCCAGGCCGCCGGGGTGCTGGTGCAGCCGGTGCAGGCCGACAACCGCTGGCACGCCTTCATCGACGCCTCGGCGCTGCGCGCCCAGGGCTTTGACGACGACCAGGCCCTGCTGCCGGTGGCGCCGCGCACCTTCCAGGGCTACCGGCTGCTGCAGGAATACTTCGCCTTGCCGCAGCGCTTCCAGTTCGTCGAACTGGGCGGACTGGGCCCGGCGGTGCAGCGTTGCGACGTCAGTGAACTGGATGTGACGGTGCTGTTCAAGACCTTCGTGCCAGCGCTCGAAAGCAGCGTGTCCGCCACGCAGTTCGCGCTGCACTGCACCCCGGCGATCAACCTGTTCCCCAAACGCGCCGACCGCGTGCACCTGTCTGACCAGCAGGTCGATTACCACGTGGTGCCCGACCGCACCCGGCCGATGGATTTCGAGATCCATCAGGTCACCGGCGTCACCGGCCACGGCAGCGGTGCCGAGGCCGAGCAGCGCTTCGAGTCGTTCTACCGCGCCAACGACCTGCACGACCCTCGCCAGGGCGCCTGGTTCCAGGTGCGCCGCGACACTCGCGTGCTCAGCGCCCAGCAGCGTCGCCAGGGGCCGCGCTCCAGCTACATCGGCAGCGAGATCTTCCTGACCCTGGTCGACGCCCACGAGGCGCCGTACCGCAGCGACCTGCGCCAGCTGGGCGTCGACACCCTGTGCAGCAACCGCGACCTGGTGCTGAGCATGCCGGTGGGCGTGGGCAAGACCGACTTCACCGTCGACTCCGGCGCGCCGGTGCAGGCGGTGCGTTGCGTGGCCGGGCCGACCGCGCCGCGAGCCTCGTTCGCCGAGGGCGAAACCGCCTGGCGGCTGGTCAGCCACCTGTCGCTGAACTACCTGTCGCTGCTCGACCAGGACCCGGAGCAGGGCGCCAGCGCCTTGCGCGACCTGCTGCGGCTGTACTGCGGCGTCAGCGATACGCCGGTGCACAAGCAGGTCGACGGTCTGCGCTCGGTGATCGCGCGGTCGATCGTGCGACGTCTGCCGATCCCAGGCCCGATCACCCATGGCCGTGGTTTGCAGGTGTGCGTCACGGTCGACGAGAGCGCCTTCGAAGGCGCCAGCCTGTTCGTCTTCGGCGCGGTGCTGGAGCAGTTCTTCGCCAAGTACGTGGCGCTCAACAGCTTCACCGAAACCCAGCTGCACAGCACCACGCGCGGCTTGATCATGCAGTGGCCGGCGAGGGTAGGGCGATGCGAGATCCTCTAGCGCTGTTGCAGCGGCTCGCGCAGAAACCGGCGTCGTTCGACTTCTACGCCGCCCTGCGCCAGCTCGAATGCGCCTTCGCCGACCGCCCACGGATCGGCCAGGCCAGCCGCCCGGCCGACGAGCCGCTGCGCTTCGGCCAGCAGCCGTCGCTGGCCTTCGAACCGTCGATGCTGGCGGGCCTGCAGGCGGGCGACGGGCACCAGGCGCCGCGCCTTCTGCTCAATGGCTTCGGCGCACTGGGCGCCAACGGGCCACTGCCGCTGCACCTGACCGAATACGTACGCGACCGCCAGCGCAATGTCGACGACCCGACCCTGGCGCGCTTCCTCGATATCTTCCATCACCGCCTGATCAGCCTGTTCTACCGCGCCTGGGCCAGTGCCCAGCCAGCGGTCAGCCTCGACCGCCCCGGCACCGACCGCTTCTCCGACTACGTGGCCTCGCTGATCGGCCTGGGCATGCCCTCGCTGCAAGGCCGCGATGCCGTGCCGCAACTGGCCAAGCAGCACCATGCCGGGCGTCTGGCGCCGCACATGCGCAATGCCGAAGGCCTGGCCGCGCTGCTCAGCGACGACCTCGGTGTGCCGGTGCAGGTGGAGCAGTTCGTCGGCCACTGGATGACCCTGCCGGCCGATGGCCTGTGCGCCCTGCGCAGCGGGCCGAGCGCCGAGCGCCTGGGCGTGGGCACGGTGCTCGGGCGCAAGGTGTGGAACGCCCAGGGCAAGTTCCGCCTGCGGGTCGGCCCGCTGAGCATGGCCCAAGTGCGCCGCCTGCTGCCGGGCCAGCCCGGCCTGCGCCGGCTGACCGACTGGGTGCGCCAGTACGCGGGCCTGGCGCTGGACTGGGACGTCAACCTGATCGTCGCCCGCCAGCACCTGCCCGGCACCCGCCTGGGCCGGGATGCCCGGCTTGGCTGGAGCAGTTGGCTGAGCAGCGCACCACCGAGCGAAGACGACCGCCAGTTGCTCATCAACCCGCGCCTTACCCCTTCCGTTTCCCCCTCATCGCAAGGATCAGATCATGGCTGAGATCAGTCGAGTGGCCCTGTTCGGCAAACTCAACGGCCTGTGCTACCGGGCCATCGAAAGCAGCACGGTGTTCTGCAAGCTGCGTGGCAACCCCTACGTGGAGCTGGCGCACTGGCTGCACCAGCTGCAGGCGCAGGACAGCGACCTGGTGCGCATCGTGCGCCACTACAGCCTCGACCCGGCGCGCCTGGCCGCCGACCTGACCACGGCGCTGAACCGCCTGCCGCGTGGCTCCACCTCGATCACCGACCTGTCGTCGCAACTCGAAGACACAGTCGAGCGCGCCTGGGTGCATGCCACGCTGATGTTCGGCGAGGCCCAGGTACGTTCCGGGCACCTGCTGGTCGGCCTGCTCAAGGACCGCGCCCTGCGCAATGCGGTGCTGGCGTTGTCCGCCGAGTTCGCCAAGGTGCGCATCGACGACCTTACCGAGTGCTTCGCCACGGTGCTGGCCGACTCGCCCGAAGCCCATCAGGCAGCCAGCGACGGCTTTCAGCTGGCACCGGGGGAAAGCTCCGGCGCGCTGCCCAGCGCCGGCCCGAATGGCCAGGAGGCGCTGGCGCGCTTCACCGTCGACCTCACCGGGCAGGCGCGCAGCGGCACGCTGGACCCGATCGTCGGTCGTGACGACGAGATCCGCCAGGTCATCGACATCCTCATGCGCCGCCGGCAGAACAACCCGTTGCTGGTCGGCGAGGCCGGGGTCGGCAAGACCGCCGTGGTCGAAGGCCTGGCCCAGCGCATCGTGCGCGGTGACGTGCCGCCAGCGCTGCGCACGGTGCGCCTGCTGGTGCTCGACGTCGGCCTGCTGCAGGCCGGGGCGAGCATGAAGGGCGAGTTCGAGCAGCGCCTGCGCGCGGTGATCGACGAAGTGCAGGCCAGCGTCACGCCGGTGATCCTGTTCATCGACGAAACCCACACCCTGGTCGGCGCGGGCGGTGCGGCGGGCACCGGCGATGCGGCCAACCTGCTCAAGCCGGCGCTGGCCCGTGGCACGCTGCGCACGATCGGCGCGACCACTTTCGCCGAGTACAAGAAGTACATCGAGAAAGACCCCGCGTTGACCCGGCGCTTCCAGACCGTGCAGGTCGGCGAACCCGACGAGGCCCGCGCGCTGCTGATGCTGCGCGGCATCGCCGAAAGCATGGCACGCCACCACCAGGTGCAGATTCTCGACACTGCGCTGGCTGCGGCGGTGCGCCTCTCGCACCGCTACATCCCCGCGCGCCAGCTGCCGGACAAGGCCATCAGCCTGCTCGACACCGCCTGCGCGCGGGTTGCCATCAGCCTGCACGCCACCCCGGCGGCGGTGGACGACAGCCGTCGGCGGCTCGAAGCGCTGGACACCGAGCAGGCGATCATCGCCCGCGAGCGCGCGCTGGGGGTGGACACCGACGCGCGCCAGGCGGCCCTCGACGCGCAGCGCACCCGCGAGCGCGAGCGGCTCGATGGTCTGGAGGCGTCCTGGGCCAGCGAGCAGGAACAGGTGGCGGCGATCGTCGAACTGCGCGGGCAACTGGGCGGTGAGGGCGTGAGCGACGACGCCCTGGTTGAGCTGCGCAGCCGCCAGCAGGCGCTGGCCGAGGCCCAGGGCGAGACGCCATTGATCCTGCTCACCGTCGACGAGCAAGCGGTGGCCGCCGTGGTGCAGGACTGGACCGGCATTCCGGTCGGACGCATGGTGCGCAACGAGATCGACAACGTGCTCAACCTGGCCAGCAGCCTGTCGCGACGTATCATCGGCCAGCCGCATGCCCTGGAAGCCATCGCCCGGCGTATCCAGACCGCGCGCGCCGGGCTCGACAACCCAGGCAAGCCGGTGGGCGTGTTCCTGCTCGCCGGCACCTCCGGGGTGGGCAAGACCGAGACCGCCCTGGCCCTGGCCGAGGCGCTGTATGGCGGTGAGCACAACCTGGTGACCATCAACATGAGCGAGTACCAGGAAGCGCACACGGTTTCCAGCCTCAAGGGCGCGCCACCCGGCTACGTCGGCTACGGCGAGGGCGGCGTGCTGACCGAGGCGGTGCGGCGCAAGCCCTACAGCGTGGTGCTGCTGGACGAGATCGAGAAGGCCCACCCCGATGTGCACGAGCTGTTCTTCCAGGTGTTCGACAAAGGCTGGATGGAGGACGGCGAGGGCAGGGTGATCGACTTCAGGAACACCCTGATCCTGCTCACCACCAACGTCGGCACCGAGACCATCAGCCATCTGTGCCTGCGACCGGAGCGGGTGCCGGACCCGGAAACCATCGCCCGCGCCCTGCGCGAGCCGCTGCTGCACGTCTTCCCGCCCGCGCTGCTCGGGCGGGTGGTGACCATCCCCTATTACCCGCTGAGCGACGCCATGCTCGCCAGCATCATCCGCCTGCAACTGGGCCGCATCGAGCGGCGCCTGGCCGAGCGCCACGGCGTGCCGTTCAGTTGCGACGAGGCAGTGGTAGCGCTGATCGCCAGCCGCTGCACGGAGCTCGAGAGCGGCGGGCGGATGATCGACGCGATCCTCACCCACTCGGTACTGCCCGCCATCAGCCGCGAATTCCTCGAACGGATGCTGCGCGGCGAAGCAGTCACCCGCGTGCACCTGGGCGTGCGCGACGGCGCTTTCGACTACACCTACGACGAGGAAGCGGCATGATCATCACCATGCACCTGTACACCGGCCTGTTCGTCTACGGCGACGCCATCGCCCAGATGCGCACCTTGCTGGCCATGCCCAAGGGGCGCGAAGGGTTCTTTCGCATCGACCTGATCCTGAAGCCAGGCGAGGGCGTGGCGGCGAGCCTGCTGATGTCGCGCAAGTCCCTGTACATCGATGCCTTCCTCGGTGCCGATGGCACCTGGTACCACTTCGCCGATTCCGAGCCGCCGTTCGCCCCGAAGCTGGGCGTGGGCGGCAACAACAACCGCCTGCGCAAGATTGACCTGAAGGGCACTCATTCGGCCTTGCGCACCAACACCACGGCCACCACCTACTCGGCCTTCACCCGCATGGACCTGGTAGCGCTGCGCCAATACAGCGGCGGCGGCTACGACCACCTCAGGCTGCCGCTGTCGTTCGCCGTGGTCGTCTGCGCGGAGGCGGTGCGCTTCAAGGAAACCGAGCTGCGTATCGAACGCCTGCTGGCCAGCGAGCACGACGCCTACAAGCCGCTGGGCGACTGGCAGACGCTGTTCAAAGACTGGGAAAAGCTCACCGAGGTGCAAAGCGCCAAGGTGTGGGTGCGCCACGCAGGCTGACAGGGGAGACAACGAGCATGTCCGAGCGCGACGGCAAGAAAAGCAGCTACGAGTTCATCAAAGCCTTGGAAGAGGCGGCCGACCCTGATTGCGTCAAGGCCTGCAAGCAAGGGCCGATCCTCGACCTGTACCGCATTGATTTTCGCTACCTGCCGGTGGACGCGCGCATCAAGCAATTGATGCGCACCTTGATGCAATCGACGGCGCCCTACGATTGCAGCGCCATCGCCACCTCGATCGGCGACGACACCCTGGGGGCGATGCGCCAGATCCATTCCAACACCCCCTGCTACCTGCCGCAGTTGACGGCGCAGCAGCCGGCCTCGGCACGCGGGCAGCTGTACCACACCTACGCGCAGGCCAACAAACACCACTCGGCCGACCGCGGCGGCGGCAACTGTGCCACTGGCTACGTCGAGTACACCGCGGGCGACCTGGACGCCTACGGCTGGGGCGGCAACCGCTTTCGCATTGTCTTCGACTACCTCAACGCGCGGCTGTACTTCGCGCCGCTGCACTACGCCTCGTGGCGTTTCAGCGGCAGTCAGCTGGAGACCGTCGACAAGCCGGCGGCGTTCTCTGGCCATCCGAACCCGTTCTTCTGGATTACCGACATCAAGTGAACCCAGGCCTGCCGGCCTTCGAGAGCCTTCCATGAACAAGAAACAAGATTTCGCATTTTCCTGTGGCGCGGCATCGCTGTTGTGCGCGGCGGCGGAGCTGGGCGTGACCACCATGCCGAACACCGGCGCGCGCAGCACCGGCCAGGCCTTGCAGGCCAACTATTTCTGCGAGGCGGCGCTGTACCAGATCACCTCGGGGTCCGTGACGGGCGGGCGGCTGGATAAGGAGCAGGCCGACTTGAGCAAGCTGGGCTATTCCTTCCCGCACAACGTGGCCATCGCTGCCCGCGAGTTGGGGTTGGATGTGAAGATCTACATGAGCGGGATGATCGCCAGCGCGTTGTCGACCTTCTACCCCGATGCCGAGACCAAGTGCGTGCGGGCGGGCTTCCCGATCATCCATTCCGAGCCACCGGCCCTGGCGGCCAACCGGCGGGCGCTGAAGATCGTGATGACCTTCGGCATCGGCCTGCACTACGTGATGCAGCGTCCGGACGGCACCTACATGGACCCGGGTGACGGCAAGGACTTCGCCGACTTCAAGCAGATGAACCTGTGGAACAAGTGCTACAACGCCACCGGCATCACCCTGGTGCTGGAGCGGCTGGTGTCTACCGCCGCGGCCTGATCGCATCGCCTGGCACGGGCTACGCCCGTGATCGCGCGGCAAGTCGGATCGCCGCACCGCCGCCCACATGTACAGCGCGGTTCTCAGGGACAGCGCCGTCCTTGTGGAGCGGCGGTGCGGCGATCCGACTCGTCCCGCGATAGGGCCATCCGCAGCACCCTCGCGCTCACCCCACACACTTTTTCATCCCCCCACGGAATAAACCCCGCTCCCCACCTGTTGTGTCCCCAAGGCCGACCCTTGCGGCCACCCCGCGTGAAGGAGCCCTGGATGCCCGTTACCCAAGCCAACCGCGAAATTGCCGTCACCTGCGTGCTGGCCCCCGACACCCTGCTGTTCCGGCGCATGACCGCCCGTGAAGGCCTGTCGACCTTGAGCGAATACCACATCGACCTCTACAGCGAACGCACCGACCTGGACCTCGACGACCTGCTCGCCACCCCCCTGACCGTTGCCGTGGAACTGCCCAAGGGCGGCCAGCGCCACTTCAGCGGCCTGGTCACGCGCTTCGCCTATACCGGCCGCCAGGGCCGTTTCGCCACCTACCACGCGGTGGTGCGCCCGTGGCTGTGGCTGCTGACCCGCAGCAGCGACTGCCGGATTTTCCAGCAGCGCAACGTGCCGGACATCGTCCAGGCGGTGTTCGCCCCCTACACCCTGGCCGACGTCGACACCTCGGGCCTGAGCGCCAGCTACCCGGCGCTTGAGTACTGCGTGCAGTACCGCGAAAGCGACTTCGACTTCGTCAGCCGCCTGCTGGAGCAGGCCGGCATCTACTACTTCTTCCGTAGCGCCGCCGGCCGCCACACCCTGGTGCTGGCCGACGGCTACGGCGCCCACGCGCCCGCCCCAGGCTACGCACAGGTGCGCTACCTGCCAGCCGAGGACCAGGCCATGCGCGACAGCGAGGTGATCTACGACTGGCGCATGAGCGGCGAAGTCGAGCCCGGCGCCTGGGCCCTGCAGGACTACGACTTCGAAAAACCTGCGGCCAACCTGCTGGTCAAGTCGACCCAGGCGCGCCCCTACGCCCAATCGCGCTTCGAGCGCTACGACTACCCCGGCAAGTACCGCGAGCGCCCGCAGGGCGAGACCCTGGCCCGCCAGCAGCTCGAGGCCCGGCACACCAGCTACCGGCGCATCGAGGGCGCCACCCGCGCGCGCGGGCTGTTCCCCGGCGCGCTGTTCACCCTCAGCGAACACCCGCGCGGCGATCAGAACCAACAGGTGCTGGTGCTCGCCGCCGAATACGAGCTGTCGTCCGACACCTACGAACCGACCCGCCCCGAAGACCCGGCGCCCGTGCTCACCTGCCGCTTCACCGCACTGCCGCGCCAGCAGGACTACCGCCCGCCATGCCTCACCCCGCGTCCGCTGGTGCACGGCCCGCAGACCGCCAAGGTAGTGGGCAAGGCCGGGGAGGAGATCTGGACCGACCCGTATGGCCGGATCAAGGTGCAGTTCCACTGGGACCGCGAAGGCCAGGAAAACGAGAACAGCTCGTGCTGGATCCGCGTCGCTCAGGGCTGGGCCGGCAAGCGCTGGGGCAGCCTGTTCCTGCCGCGCATCGGCCAGGAAGTGGTGGTGAGTTTTCTCGAAGGCGACCCCGACCGTCCGCTGGTCACCGGCAGCGTCTACAACGCCGAGGTGATGCCGCCCTACAACCTGCCCGAACAAGCCACCCGCTCGACCCTCAAGAGCCACTCCAGCAAAGGCGGCAACGGCTACAACGAACTGCGCTTCGAAGACCGCAAGGGCGCCGAGCAGGTGTTCATCCACGCCGAGCGCAACTTCGACCAGCGCATCGAGCGCGATGCCCTCGATTGGGTGGGCGGCGAGCGCCATTCGCGAGTGGCCAAGGACCTGCGCGAACGCGTCGGCGGCGACCGCCACCAGCATGTGCTGGGCGACCGCACCGAGAAGGCCGTGGGCAGCGTGTGCCAGGCCGCCGGCCGTGACCTGCAGCTGGACGGCGCGCTCAAGGCCAGCCTCAGCGGCGGCACCGACGTGCACATCAAGGGCGGCATGAACGTGGTGATCGAGGCGGGGGCGAGCATCACCCTCAAGGCCGGCGGCTCGTTCCTGACCCTCGGCCCGACCATCATCGCCTCGATGCTGCCGCTGCCGTTGCCCCAGGCCTCGGCCGCCGCCAACGCCCTGGTGCTGGCCTCGCGGCCCGGCCCGGTGGGCCAGCCGCTGGAGCCCAAGGAGGCCGACGATGGCCGCCAGTGAGCCCCGCCACCTTCCTGCCGAAAGGAACCTGACATGCCTGTGAAACTGTGGGTCGAACGTTATCGCGGGCAGCCGCCCGCAGCTGAGCTGGCGTGCCTGATCGACGTCGCCGGCACCTTGGGCCGCGCGCCCGGCAACGACCTGGTGCTGGACGATCCGGGCAAGTACATCTCCCGCAGCCACGCCCGCGTCGAGCGGCGTGAGGGCGGCTACTACCTCACCGACACCGGCAGCAACCCCAGCGTGATCAACGAGCGCCTGCTCGGCCATGGCCGCGAGACGCTGCTGCAGGCCGGCGACCAGTTGGTGATCGGCGACTACCAGATCGGTGTGGCGCTGCTCGCGGTGGAGCAGGCCGACCCCGACCAGACGGGGGTTGGCGCCACCCAGACCCTGGCGGTGTTCGTGCCACCGGCGCCGGTCCAGCCGCCGCCGCCACCGCCGCTGGAAGCCGCCGTGGCACCGCGCAGCGAGCCGGGCTTCAGCCAGCCACGGGTGGACACCGACGCCCTGGCGGCGGCGAGCATCGTGCAAGGCGAGTCAGTGTTCGAGCCGGCCCCGATGCTGGACGACCCGCTGGGCCTGAACCTGTTCGGCGGCCAGCGCCCCACGGCGGCCTTCCTCGGCACCCCGGCCGATCATCTGTCGCCGGAGTTGCAGGCCCTGCCGGCCTTGCCTGTCAGCCCAGCCCCCCAGGCGCCGGAAGCGGCGTTGATCCCCGATGGCTACGATGCCCTGGCCGACCTGCTGGCGACGCCCGCCGCCCCAGCCAGCCTGGCGCCTGCACCCACCCCAATCGCAACACCAGCCCCCGTTGCCGCAGAACCCACGGCGGCCGGCGAAGACCCTGTGCTCCAGGCCCTGCTCGAAGGCCTCGGCCTGCCGCACCTGCGCGCCTCGCGCAGCCCCGAAGAGCTGGCCCGGCTGGTGGGAGAAATGCTCCGCGCCGCCACCGGCGGCACCATGGGCGTGCTGATGGCGCGGGCGCTGACCAAGCGCGAAAGCCATATCGAGATGACGATGATCGGCGCGCATTCGAACAACCCGCTGAAGTTCTTCCCCGACCCCACCAGCGCCCTCAGCCAGATGCTCAGCACCGACGCCCCGGCCTATCTGCCCGGCGTGCAGGCGCTGCACGCCGCCTTCGACGACCTGCGCGCCCACGAGATGGCGGTGATCGCCGGCATGCGCGAGGCCCTGGGCGAGGTGATGCAGCGCTTCGACCCGGTGCGTATCGAACGTCGACTGGCCGCTCCCGGCGCCCTGGAACGCGTGCTGCCCTCGACGCGCAAGGCCCGCCTATGGGCGCGTTTCGCAGAGCTGCACGCCGAGCTTGCACGCGATGGCGACGAAGACCTGCAACGCCTCTACGGCGAGAAATTCTCCGTGGCCTACCAGCAGCAGGTCAGCCGCCTGCGCGACATGCCCTGAACCCCTTTACCCGAGATCGCATTCATGTCCTGGAACAGCAAAGTCGTCTGGTCGGAAGGCATGCTCCTGCAGCCCCAGCACCTGCAGCAGCACGACCGTTTCCTCAATGCCCACCTGGAGGCCCGGGTCGCGGCGCTGCGCCCCTACGCCTGGGGCTTTTCGCGCCTGGAGCTCGACGAGCAGCACCTGGCCTTCGGCAAGCTGGCGCTCAAGGCCTACAGCGGCGTGCTGCCTGATGGCACGCCGATCGGCCTGCCATTCGACGAGATGCCGTTGCCGCTGGAGATCCCTGCCGACGCCCGTGACCTCGACGTGGTGCTGGCGCTGCCCACCGCACGCCATGGCGTGGCGGAAGTGGACGACCGCGTGAGCGCGGAAAACTTCGCCCGCCATCGCAGCGTCGAGTACGAGGCCTGGGACAGCAACGGCCTGGACAACAGCGCGCTGATGAACGTCGGCAAGCTGCGCCTGCGCCTGGCCCTGGCCAGCGACGTCGCTGACGCCCACGCGGTGTTGGGCGTGGCACGGGTGCTGGAGCGCCGCGCCGACCAGCAGGTGTTGCTCGACCCCGCCTACTGCCCGCCGAGCCTCACTTTGCAGGCCGCACCGCGCCTGGCGGCGTTCGTCGACGAACTGCTGGGCCTGCTGCACCAGCGCGCCGAGGCCATGGCCACGCGCCTGGCCCAGCCGGGTGCCAGCGGCGCGGCAGAGATCGCCGACTTTTTGCTGCTGCAACTGCTCAACCGCAGCGAGCCGCTGGTGCGTCACCTGGCCGGCATGGCCGGGCTGCACCCCGAGGCGTTGTACCGCCAACTGACGGAGTTGGCCGGCGAGCTGGCGACCTTTACCCACGCCGACAAGCGCGCCAGCCGCTACCCGGTGTACCGCCACGATGCCCTGGCCGAGACCTTCGCCCCGCTGATGCTCGACCTGCGCCGCGCCCTGGCCACGGTGATCGATGCGCGCGCCCTGCAGATCCCGCTGGAGGAGCGTCAGTTCGGTATCCGCGTGGCGGTGCTGCCCGACCGCGCGCTGCTCGGCAGCGCCACCTTCGTCCTCGCCGTGCATGCGCAGATGCCGGCCGAAGCGGTGCGCAGCGGGTTCCCGCCGCAGGTCAAGCTGGGCTCGGTGGAGAAGATCCGCGACATGGTCAACCTGCAACTGCCCGGCATCGGCCTGCGGCCCTTGCCGGTGGCGCCGCGGCAGTTGCCGTTCCACGCAGGCTTCACCTACTTCGAACTCGACCGCAACAGCGCGTACTGGCAACAGCTGACCCAGTCGGCAGGCTTCGCCCTGCACGTGGCCGGCAGCTTCCCCGGGCTGGACATGCAGTTCTGGGCCATCCGCAACGCCTGATCGACAGCGCAGGTACATCACCGTGAACATGAACGACTCCCTTGAGCCCGGGCAAGACCCGGACCACACCCTGTTGCTGCCGACCCCCGGCGGCCGCCGCCCGGCCTCCAGCGCCGCGCCTGCGCCGGTCGAAGCCGACCTGGCCCTGCGCGGCGCCGGCCTCAACCCGCTGGTGCGCGCCGCCAACCCCTTGCTCGACCTGGTGGTGCCGCTGCGTGGGCTGACCCGCGCACCGGACATGGAAACCCTGCGCGAGCGGCTGGTGCAGGCCGTGCAGCAGTTCGAGGCGCAGGCGCGCAACGCCCGGGTGGAAGCCCAGACCCTCGCCGCGGCGCGCTATGCCCTGTGCACGCTGGTCGACGAAACCATCTCCAGCACGCCTTGGGGCGCCGGGGTGTGGAGTGGCAGCAGCCTGCTGGTGACCTTCCACAACGAGGCCTGGGGCGGCGAGAAGTTCTTCCTGATCCTGCAGCGCCTGAGCCTGGATGCGCGCGCCAACCTCGACGTGCTGGAGCTGATGTACCTGTGCCTGGCCTTGGGCCTGGAAGGGCGCTACCGCGTACTGGACCGTGGCTTCGACCAACTGGCGGCCCTGCGCGAGCGCCTGTTGCAGTTGATTCGCCAGCAGCGCGGCGCGGTCGAGCAGGACCTTTCGCCACGCTGGCGCGGTGCGCCCACTGCGCCGGTGTCGATGCTGCGCCTGGTGCCGCTGTGGGTGCTGGCGGCCTTGGCGGCGCTGCTGCTGGTGCTGTTGCAGGTGACCGGCAACTGGCTGCTCAATCGCGCCTCGGACCCGGTGTTCGCGCAGATGGGCGAGCTGCGCCTGGCCTCGCCGTTGAAGGCCGCCCAGCCCACGGGGCCGGCGCCGGTGCGGGTGTCCGGGTTCCTCGCCGAGGAGATCGCCCAAGGCCTGGTGAGCGTGCGCGAAACCAGTGACCGCTCGGTGATCACCCTGCGCGGCGACGGTGTGTTCGCCTCTGGCAGCGCCGAGGTGTCGAGCGCCTTCGACGGTCTGTTGACGCGCATAGGCGAGGCGCTCAAGGGCGTGCCTGGCGACGTGCTGGTGGTCGGTCACACCGATAACGTGCGGCCTGCGCTGGGTTCGCGGTTGTCGTCGAACTTCGACCTGTCCAACACCCGCGCGCGCAACGTCGCGCGCCTGCTGGCCGAACGCGCCGGGCCCGCCACGCGCTACCGCAGCGAAGGCCGTGGCGAGACCGAGCCGCTGGTGGCCAACGACTCGGCCGCCAACCGCGCGCGCAATCGCCGCGTAGAGATCACCGTATTTGTTCCTGCGCAGCCGCAGTGAGGTCCAGGCGATGTCTTATCTGATCTATCTGTTCGATACCTTCATGCGCGGTCTGCGCTGGCTGGCCAGTTCCTGGCTGCTGTCGCTGCTGGGCGTGGCGTTGATGGCGCTGCTGATCTGGTACGAAGGTCCGCTGCTGTCATTCGACGGGCGCGAGCCACTGGCCTCGACCTGGGCGCGCGGCTGGCTGGTGGCGGCGTTGCTGGCCGCGTGGTTGGCCTATTTCGGCTGGCGCGCTTTTGCTGCCTGGCGCGCCAACCGCCTGCTGATGGCCGGGGTCACCGATGAGCAGGCCGGGGAACCCGCCTCGGCGCGCGCCTCGCAGGCCGAGGTGGCGCATCTGGCCGAGCGCATGCGCGAGGCGATGGCCGTGCTGCGCAAGGCCAGCCCCGGCTGGAAACCGGGCGGGCAGTACCTGTACCAGTTGCCGTGGTACCTGTTCGTCGGCGCCCCAGGCAGCGGCAAGACCACTGCGTTGACCCACTCCGGCCTGCAATTCCCGCTCAGTGACACCCACGGCGCCACGGCCATCGGCGGCATCGGCGGCACGCGCCACTGCGACTGGTGGTTCACCGACGAAGCCGTGCTGCTGGACACCGCCGGGCGCTACACCACCCAGGACAGCGACGCCGAGGTCGACAAGGCGGCCTGGCGCGGTTTTCTCGACCTGCTGAAAAAGCACCGCCGACGCAGCCCGGTCAACGGCGTGATCGTCACCCTGAGCGTCAGCGACCTGCTGCAACAAGGCGAGGCCGAGCGCCAGCGCCAGGCCATGGCGATCCGCGCGCGCCTCGACGAGCTGCACGAACGCCTGGGCGTGCGCTTCCCGGTGTACGTGGTGGTGACCAAGTGCGACCTGCTGGCCGGTTTTGCCGAGTACTTCGAGCACTTTGGGCGCGATGAGCGCAGCCAGGTGTGGGGCGTGACCTTCCCGCTGGCCCAGAGCGAGCAGCCGGGAGCGGCGCTGGCGGGCTTCCCGGCCGAGTTCGAGGCGCTGGAGCGGCAGTTGCAGGTGCGCGTGCTCGAGCGCATGCAACAGGAGCGTGACCTGTCGCGACGTGCCTTGCTGTACAGCTTCCCACAGCAGTTCGCCGGCATGGGCGACGTGCTGGCGGGCTTCCTGCGCACGGTGTTCGAACCCAACCGCTTCCAGGCACCGACCCGCCTGCGCGGGGTGTACTTCACCAGCGGCACCCAGGAAGGCAGCCCGATCGACCGGGTGCTGGCCTCGCTGGCCGCCGCCTTCGGCCTGGGGCGCAAAGTGCTGCCTGCCGGGTACGCCAGTGGGCGCAGCTACTTCATCACCCGGCTGCTGCGCGAGGTGATCTTCAAGGAAGCGGGCCTGGCCGGGCTCGACCCGCGCCAGGAGCAGCGCCGCCGCCAATGGTTGCGCGCGGGGATGGTGCTGGTCGCGGTGCTGACGCTGCTGCTGGCGCTGGGCATGGCGCTCAGTTACCAGCGCAACCGCGTGCTGGTCGATACCGCCGCGCAACGTACCGCTGAGGTGGCGCAACTGGCCAAGGCGCTGCCGGCTGAGGGCAACGTGCTGCAGGCGTTGCCGCTGCTCGACGCTGCCCGCGCCTTGCCCGCGGGTTACGACCAGCGCGGGGAGGGCGTGCCGCTGCTTGAGCGTTTTGGTTTGTACCAGGGTGACAAGCTCGGTGCCGGGGCCGTGGCGCTGTACCACCGCCTGCTGCGCAGCACCCTGCTGCCGTCGATCGTCGGCAACCTGGAGAGCGCCTTGCGCCGGGGCGATGCCAGCAACCAGGACTTCCTCTACGAAACCCTGCGCGTGTACCTGATGCTCGGCCAGCGCCAGTTCTTCGATGCCGCCTCGGTGCAGGCCTGGGTCGATGTCGACTGGCGCCGCGAGCTGCCCCAGGCCAGCGAGGCGCAGCGCCAGCAACTATGGGCGCATGTCGCCGCGCTGCTCGAAGACGCCGACGCCGAGCCGGTACAGCTCGATGCCGACCTGATCGCCAAGACCCGCCTGACCCTGGCGGGCATGCCGCTGTCGCAGCGCATCTACAACCGCCTCAAGCGCCAGGTGGCCCAGGCCGGGCTGGCCGAGCAGAGCGTCAACGCTGCCGCCGGGCGCGATGCCTCGTCGTTGCTGGTGCGGCGCAGCGGCCTGCCGCTGTCGCGCGGCGTAAGCGGCGTGTACAGCGTGGCTGGCTACCGCGCCTTGCTGGCCAGGCGCGAGCGCGCCGTGGCCGACATGGCCCGCGACAGCTGGGTGCTCGACCGCCAGGAAGCGGCCCTCGGCGCGGGCGATAGTGCGCGCCTGGGCGCTGCGGTGCTTGAGCTGTACTACGCAGACTATATCCGCCAGTGGGATGCCTACCTGGCCGACGTGCAACTGGTGCCCCTGGCCAGCCTCGGCCAGGCGGCCCAGGTGAGTAATGCCCTGGCCGCCGCCGACTCACCGTTGCGCGCCTTCCTCCAGACCGCCGCACGCGAGACCACCCTCGAAGGCGTGCTGGCCGACACCCCCGGCGACAGCGCCGGTAACCCGGTCGACCGCGCCCTGCGCGAACGCCTCGACAGTGCCCGCAAGCGCCTGGAAAGTGCGTTGTCCGACAGCGCCCCGGCCCCCGCGCCGGCTGCCACCGGCAACCCAGTGGACCAGCACTTCGCCGCCCTGCATGCCCTGGCGGGCAGCGCCACCCCGGCGTCGCTGGAGGAAAGCCTGACCCTGCTCAAGGACGCCGCGCAGTTCTTCGACAGCGCCGAAAATGCCCGCCGCAGTGGCACGCCAGCGCCCAGCGGCGAGGTGCTTGGGCGCATCAAGCGCGCCGCAACCGAGCAGCCAGCCCCGTTGTCCGAGGTGCTGCGCGCAGTCGACAGTGGCGGCAGCGCGCTGACCCTCGGCAACGAGCGCGAACGCCTCAATGCCCTGTGGGTGGCCAATGGCGCGCCGTTCTGCCGCGATGCCATCGCCGGGCGCTACCCGCTGGTGCGCGGCGCCAGCCGCGACGTCACCGCCGACGACTTCGGCCGCTTCTTCGGCCCTGGCGGCATCATGGACGACTTCTTCAGCCGCAACCTCGCGCCCTACGTCGACATGAGCAGTAGCCAATGGCGCTGGCGCGCCAACGGCAGCGCGCCGCTGAGCATCCCCCAGGAGGTGCTCGACCAGTTCCAGCGCGGCGCACGCCTGCGCGACATGTTCTTCGCCGCCGGTGCCCGTCAGCCCTCGCTGCGCTTCGACGTGCAACCCCTGACCGTCGATCCCGCATTGGGCCAGGTGACGCTGGATATCGCTGGCCAGCCGGTGACGTTCGTGCCTGGCGGCGATACCGGATTCACGCCGATCGTGTTGCCCAGCGGCAAAGGCAGCGACCGCGTGCAATTGCAGTCTCCCACCGGTAGCGGCCTGCGCAGCGACGGCCCTTGGGCCTGGTTGCGTTTGCTTGACCAGGGGCAGGTCAGCGGTGAATCGGGTGAGCGCTTCCTGCTCACGTTCAACCTGGGCGGGCACAAGGTGAGCTACACGCTACGCGCCAGCAGCGTGATCAACCCGTTCCGCCGCGACGCGCTGGAGCAGTTCCGTTGCCCGGCGCGGTTGTGAGGTGAGGCCCTTGGAACAGCGCGTTTCGCGCACCGGCTTCTACGGCAAGCTGGTGACCCATGGCGATTTCCTCAGCCGGCGCCTGTCGCCCGCGTTCGTGCGAGGTTGGGATGACTGGTTGCAGGCCGGCCTGCGCGCCAGCCGCGAGCGCCTGGGAGCTGGGTGGGAGCAGGCCTACCGCTGTAGCCCGATCTGGCATTTCGCCCTGGCCGCCGGGGTCTGCGGCGAGCCCGCCTGGGCTGGCGTGATGATGCCCAGTGTCGACCGGGTGGGGCGTTATTTTCCCCTGACCCTGGCCTATGGCGGGCCGGACATTCCAGTGCTGGAGCGCCTGCGGCGCGACGGCGCGTGGTACGCCGAAGTGGAGCGCCTGGCATTGTCGACCCTGGAGACGGGGTTCGTGCTGGAGCGCTTCGACCGCGACCTCAGCCAGTTGCCCGCTCCATTACGGCCAGAGCCCGCAAGCATCGCGCCTGCGTGGGGGCAGCCGGCGATGGGCGCGATGTGGTCGGCGCTGCCGGAGCAGGACGGAATGGCGCAGGCGGTCGAACAGTGGTTGCTGCAACTGGACGGGCTGGCGGGGCAGCGGTCGTTGGCCGGGCATGCCTTGTTCTGGACCGAGGGCGGGCCGCAGGTGGCGCCGACGCTGCTGGTGAGCCGGGGTTTGCCGGGGGTGGGGTGGTTCGTTGGCATGCTGGGCGGGGAGGGTGGCGGCGCGGCTTGAGCTTCATACCTGCACCGCCCTCACCGCTGATCTTGAGTACAGCGAGGTACCTGTGGGAGCGGGCTTGCCCGCGAAAAAGACCCCGCCGTGTCAGGCACGGCGGGTCACGTCACATCCATCTCAAACCACCTCACAGCAAGCGGCCACCGCATCAATCTCCACCAGCATGCCATCCAGCGCCAGCCGTGGAACGGGGATCAGGGTGCAGACCGGATGCCCGCTTTCCCAGACCCGATTTGCTTCGCTGACCCATTCACGCAAGCGATGCTCATCATGATCGACGATCAACAAGGTCAGCTTGAACACCTGTTGCAAGCTCGCGCCCTGCGACCGCAGCGCCGTGTCCAAATTGGCCAGTGCCTGCCTGGCCTGCGCGGCAAACTCGGCGGGCAGTCGCCCGTCGACATCCTCGCCACCTTGCCCGGCAATGAACAACAGCCTGGCTCCAGGTGCTACTGCGGCGACGTGGGAGTAACCGTTGCTGCTCGGGTCGTACAGCCCGGGTGGATTGGACAGCGCGAATGCGGGACGGGAATCTGCGGACATGGGATTGCTCCAGAAGAAAGAGCGGGCAGTCTGCAACCTCGAGTCAACTTGAGGTCAAGCGCGTTTGTGGCAGAGAGAAGAAATCTCCTGGACACAACGCAGTCACTCAATCAGGCGGAAATCCTACGCCACGGTCATGCTGCACTCGATGCCGTGCGCTCGCTGTTGGAGTGAGTGCTGGCCCAGGTGGAGCTCAAGAGCCGAGCGCAGCCGCTGTCCCTGCACTCGTCCGTATTCATTCCAAAGGGCTTGCAGGGCCTCTGTGGGGGCGGGCTTGCCCGCGATCACGGGCAACGCCCGTGCCATGCACCGCATCGCCTGCTTCGCGGGTAAACCCGCTCCCACAGAGTGGACGTCGCACTTACGAAACGCGATTTTTCAGTGTCCGAAATGGGGCGAAAGCAGTCTTCCGCTACCGCCAGCTCCCCCTAAGGCGGTGGGCAATTTCAGGAATAAGGCTGAGTCGTTGATTGCACGATAAACAACGAAAACCATCAGGGTCAGCTAGAGTTTTGATGAGTACAACACCGCGAGATAACGATCATGCTAAAACAAGAAGCAGACGACGTGATTGAGCGTATTCGGGAAGATCTGAAAAGGCACGGTGTGCTGATCGGCTACGATCCCGAGTTTACTACTGCTGAATTCGGGTGCGACCTGGACCATCACGTTGCTCAGGTCAGAGAGGATCCGAACAACCGTGTGTTGCAGATTGCGATACATGACGAAGGGCTCTGGAATCAGCTCCAGCAGGGAAATGTGTATCGGTGTAGCGTCAGTGATTGTCGAGGAAAGCTCTTCGGCATTCCTATTACGATAGAACCGAGAGAGGATGAGTCCTACACCATTGAGTACAGGCTCTGAAGTTTCAGGAGGGTCGTCTGCCGTCCAGATTCCCGTCCCGCAGACGAGTCGGCAGATCACCCTCTGTCGGAAGCAAAAAGCCCACAGCGATTTTCGCAGTGGGCTTGCGTCCATACAGGATGCCAAGCCTCGATCCCATCTGCCCTGATGTCCAGGAACTGCCTGTCGAGCTGCAGTAAGGATGGCGCATCAGTTGTTGGCACAGCCATTCCCCACGATTCTGTACTCCATGATATGCCGCTCGCCATTGGAGTCGTCGTAAGTCAGCTGCATCGGCACAACTTCGCAGACATTGGGCACCGGCGTAACAGCCACAACGTGCGCGATATCCAGGTTCTGAGAGTAGCGATAGGGTTCAACCGTCATTGGTGCAGCTCGAGTGCCTTGGTCATCGGCCATGGCAACAGAACCAAGGCAGCCTAGGAACAGAACGAGTAAGAGTTTCATGGTGATCACCTGTACTGAGGGCGTAAGAAGGCCTGAGCATCCGATTGGCGCTCAGTCGTCATGAATGTTGGGGATGGCCCGGCGCGGTATGGCACCGGGCTGAGCTACATCAGAAAGGCTTGGTAGGCAGGTACTTGCCGTCCAGGGTGATCACAGCACGGTGGCCACCGTCCGGGTCTTCGACTTTCTTGATGTCCAGCTTGAAGTTGATGGCGCTGATGATGCCGTCACCGAACTTCTCGTGGACCAGCGCTTTGAGGGTGGTTCCATACACCGACATCATTTCGTAGAAGCGGTAGATGGTAGGGTCGCTCGGCACGCCGTCGAAGAAACTGCCGCGAATCGGCATCGATTGCAGCAGTGCGACTTGATCAGCATCGAGGTCGAGCTTTTCGCCTACGACCTTCGCGGCGCTTTCAGGCAGCGGATGCTGGCCAAGCAAGGCCGCGGTGACGAAGGCCTCGGACAGGCCCGTACCGTCAACGATTTGCGCGAAGGACAGGTCTTTGCGAGCCTTGGCCTGAATGATGACTTCGGTCAGTTCCTGGCGAGCGGTGCGGGTGGCTTGGGTCTGGATCATGGTGAGTCTCCTGGGTAAGAAAAGGTGCAGGTACAGGTTTCAGGCGACGTGCCTGGCTGGCTGGGAAACGGCGTGGACTTCTGGGTGTTCCGCGAGAGACACGAAGGTGCCGGTGCTGCCATCAAAAGCGTCGATACGTCCGCTCTCGATGTCATAGATCCAACCGTGCAGGGTCACGCGGCCTTCTTCTAGCGCCAGGCGTACGGAGGGGTGGGTCTGGATGTTGGCCAACTGCGCGACCACGTTTTCGCGCACCATGGAGGCAACCTTGCTTGGTCCGTCCGCGTGCTGACGGGCCTCATTGACTACCTTGGCTGAGTCGGCATACCGCAACCAGCTGGCTACGGCGGGCATGTGATCCAGGCATTTGCAGGTGGCGATGGCGGTCATCGCGCCGCAGTCGGAGTGGCCGCAGATCACGATGTCTGCAACCTTGAGTCCGGCGACCGCGTATTCGACCGACGCCGAAACCCCACCCGGCTCTGGCCCGTACGACGGCACGATATTGCCGGCGTTGCGGATGACAAACAGATCGCCTGGCTCGCGTTGGGTGACCAGCTCAGGCACCAGTCGGCTATCAGAGCAGGAGATGAAGAGAGCCTTTGGCGCCTGCTGATTGGCAAGGTCCTTGAACAGTTTGACCCGCTCCGGAAAGGCATTTTTTTGAAACTTCAGAAATCCGTCGATGATCGCTTTCATGGTTGCTGTCTCGATGTCGCTGGGTGTGAGACGGAGATTAAGCAGCGCATGGCATAAGGTAAAAGTCTCATTTATTATGAGTTGGATCAGATTATCTTATGGGTATGGACATGCTCGCTCGCCACATCCAGTACTTCCTGGCCGTTGCAGAACATCTCAGTTTCACGAAGGCCGCAGCAGCGCTGCATGTCTCTCAGCCGGCGCTTTCTCAGCAAGTAAGGCAGTTGGAAGAGAGCCTGGGAGCCCAGTTGTTCGACCGATCAGGCCGCACGACGCGTTTGACTGACGCGGGGGATGTCTACCTTCTCTATGCGCGCCGTGCGCATCAGGAACTGCAGGAAGCCAAAAGGGCTATACATGATGTCAGCGACCTCAGCCGTGGCTCATTGCGTGTTGCGGTAACGCCGACGTTCACGACCTATCTGGTGGGGCCGCTGATCGAGGTATTTCACTCCAGATACCCCAAGATTACCGTCAACCTGAAAGAGCTTTCCCAGGAGCGTATCGAGGAGCTGTTGTTGGCGGGAGAGCTGGACGTAGGGATCGCTTTTGATGAAATACATGCGCCGGATATCGAAGCCATCCCCTTGCTGAACGAAACGCTTGCTTTGGTCATGAACCGCAGACACCGCCTGGCCGAGGAACGCTCCATTACCTCGCACGGCCTGAGTGCAGAGTCTTTGGTCTTGCTCAGCACAGAGTTTGCCACTCGCGAGCAAATCGACCGCTACTGCCGCAAATATGAGATTCGTCCCAAGGTGCAGATGGAGGCCAATGCCCTCGGCGCAGTGATCGAGATCGTTCGCCGGACGAATCTCTCGACCTTGTTGCCTGCCAGAATTGCGTTGGCCCATGACGACCTGGTGGCCATCACACTGGAGCCGGAGCGCTTGCAGCGACGGGCCGTTCTGATGCGGCGCAAAGACGCCTTTCTGAGTGCGGCGGTGCGTGTCTTCATCGAGCTGGCTAAAGAAATATCCAGCGATCTTGATCAGTGAGGGTTTGCGCGACCGCAGGATGTGCGTGTGCAACAGGGCCCAAGGGCAGGTGCAACGATGATGGCCTTGCAAATTCGCTCAGCGTAATCAAGGTGACGTCTGAGGTATCTAATACCTGCAGAGAGGCCACGGACCCACCTTAGATTCCCACTTCAAAACCAAGGTCCGCAGCTATGCGCGTCGACAAGGGATCAAACACTGAAGCCGTGCTAATACAGGCTTGACCTTGAAGTATTCTGCGGAAGTTATTAAGTAGTTCATGGCGGGAACGGCTTCGCATGGCGATCTCTTAAAATTATCTAGTGAGGCGTAAATTGAAGCCGTGCTAGGGTGGGTGTTGGATGTTGTGACTTATAAATAAGTGCTTAACAAGGTTGAGAGATGGGCAGTTTAGGGGTATTCGCTAAACTGCCCCAGCTCGTCACTTGATGAAACGGACTTGGCTATTGATCTTCTCGATGACTGCACCTTTGCGTTCGTTGAAGCGGGCCTTGTTCTGCTCGAACAGGTTGTTGCCCTTGGTGTCGATGGAGATGATCAGAGGCCCGAATTCACGCACACGGTTAACCCACAGCGTCTCCGGCATGCCTAAATCCTGCCATTCGGCACGTTCGATTTCCTCAACCTGCGTGGCGGCCAGTACTGCGCAGCCGCCGGGAAATACCGCGTGTACGGCTTTGTTCTCCAGGCATCCGGTAGTGGTCTCCGGCCCCATGCCGCCCTTGCCTACGATCAGCTTGACACCGGTCTGTTCGATGAACTGCTTCTCGAATTTTTCCATGCGCATGCTGGTGGTCGGGCCGATGGACACCATCTCGAAACTGCCGTCTTCTTTCTTCTTGACGATCGGGCCCGCGTGGAAAATAGCGCCGCCACGCAGGTCGACAGGCAGCTCGCGGCCCAGCTCGATGAGGCGGCGGTGGGCGACGTCACGGCAGGTCACCAGTTGGCCGGTAAGGTAAACCACATCGCCGACGTTGAGGTTGGCCAGATCTTCGTCGCTGATCGGGGTGTTGATGATCTTCTTCACAGTACTACCCCTTCGTGGGAGAGGATGTCATAGGTCAGGTCGGCGTTGATGCGGATTTTGCCGCGGCGGTGTGCCCAGCAACCGGTGGATACTGCCACGCCAATGGTCGAGGGGTGACGCGCCGAAGACTCGATATTCACGCCCATCACGCTGCTGTTGCCGGTCAGGCCCTGCGGGCCAATGCCGATTTCGTTGAGGCCTTCTTCCAGCAGCTTTTCCATCATCGCCGCGCTTTCGTTCGGGTGGCTGGAGTCAACTTCGCGCAGAATCGCCTTCTTCGACAGGCGAGCTGCGGTCTCCACCGAGGTGGAGACACCCACACCTACCAGCAAAGGTGGACAGGCGTTTACACCACGGGAGGTGATGACATCGAAGACAAACTCGGTCACCCCTTCATAACCTTGGCCTGGCATCAGTACCTTGGCCGAACCCGGCAACGTGCAACCGCCACCGGCCATGTACACGTCGACGATGGCGTAGTCGGCATCGGGGATGATTTCCCAGTCCAGCCACGGGATCTTCGAGCCGGTATTGGTACCCGTGTTCTTCTCGATGAAGGTTTCCACCGCGTTATGGCGCAGGGGGCCATGGACAGTGGCTTCCTTGGTAGCATTTTCGAGG
Source organism: Pseudomonas putida (assembly GCF_001636055.1). Classification (NCBI taxonomy): domain Bacteria; kingdom Pseudomonadati; phylum Pseudomonadota; class Gammaproteobacteria; order Pseudomonadales; family Pseudomonadaceae; genus Pseudomonas; species Pseudomonas putida. The sequence goes on along the minus strand of NZ_CP011789.1, from coordinate 4,191,937 downwards.
ATGCCTTCCATTTCACCGAGCAGCGGAAAACGCGCTCCGGCCGAAATGAAGTACTGGATCACGCCAGTGTCCTGGCAGCTCGGCCGGTTGAGCTTGTCGGCGTATTCCTGGTTGTCGGCCATCGAGTCATACACGGCAATAGCCAGTGGATTGGTTTCGGCTGCACGCAGCTTGGCCGTTTTTTCCTTCACGTCTTTGGGCAGGCGTTTGCCAATATAGGCAGTGAATTTGGCCAGCGTGTCGGTCAGCGATGAGACGGCTGCTTCTTTATCTATGGTATCCACGGTTATTTCCTCAGTGCATCACAAGGTGTTTTTTTTCAGGGCTGACGGCAGTGAGTGGAGCCGCACCCTCTAACGCTTCTTTCTCTGGTTCAGCGCAGGCCTTGCCATCAAGAATCTGGTTCATCCGGTCGCTATCAAGCGCACCAACCCACTTCGCGATGGCCATCGTTCCCACCGCGTTGCCGATGGTGTTGGTGATAGCGCGAGCTTCGGACATGAAACGATCGACGCCTAGCAGCAGCACCATGCCCGCTACCGGAATGTTGTCCATGGTGGCCAAGGTCGCAGCGAGCGTGATGAAGCCTGAGCCAGTAACCCCTGCCGAACCCTTGGAGGTGAGTAGCAGCACGCCGAGTACGATCAGTTGATCCATCAGGGACAATGGTGTGTTAGTGGCTTGGGCGATGAAGATCGCGGCCATGGTGTAGTAGATGCACTGGCCGTCAGGATTGAAGGTGAGGCCGGAGGGGATGACCAGGCCGACGACTGGCTTGGACACACCGACCTTTTCCAGCTTGTTCATCATTTGAGGCACCACCGACTCAGATGAGCTGGTGCCGAGCACGGTGAACAGTTCTTCGCGCAGGTACTTGAGAAACTTCCACAAGCTGAAGCCCGACATCCGCGCGATGCTGCCCAGGATGATCACCACGAACAGGAAGCAAGTCAGGTACATGGTCGCCATCAATTTTCCTAGCGACGCGATTGAGCCCAAGCCGTACTTGCCTACGGTGAACGCCATTGCGCCGCAGGCTGCCAACGGCGCGACGCGCATGACCAAGCCAACGATGTAGAACATGCCATGGGAGAATGACTCCAGCACGTCAACGACCGGCTTGCCGCGTTCGCCGAGATTGGCCAAGGCAATGCCCAGCAAGGAAGAGAAGAGGAGGATCTGCAGGATCTCATTCTTGGCAAAGGCGTCGATTACGCTGCCCGGAATCAGATGGAGTAGGAAGTCGGTGACACCGCCCGTGCCAGTGGCTGCGGCTGAGGTGTAAGTGGAAATTGCATGGGTGTCCAGGGTGGCTGGGTCGACGTTCATCCCTTGTCCGGGTTGCACCAAATTGACAACGATCAGGCCCAGAACGAGAGCAAAAGTTGACAGTACCTCGAAGTAGATCAGGGCGCGGACACCGACCCGACCCAACTCTTTCATGTTTTCCATTTTGGCGATGCCCAGCACCACCGTCGCGAAGATGATGGGCGCGAACACCATCTTGATCAGCTTGATGAACGCATCACCCAGCGGCTTCATGTCCACGCCGAGCTGCGGCCAGAACACTCCTAACAGGATGCCGAACGAGACCCCGATCAGCACCTGCACGTACAACTTACCTACCCATCGCTTGGCCATTGCCGTCTCCGAATTATTGTTGTGAGTCGGATTTATGTGGCGACTGGGCTACGTAGCGGGAGGAAAACCTCCTCACAGGCTGGCAGCTAATAGCCCAGATTTTTTGTGGTTAATCACGCAGGCCTAAGGTAATGGTTTTTTCAAAACGGTGTAATACAATGAAATTAAACTCATTGTTTACCTAGAGTTAATTATGAACCCAGTGTCTGAGCTTGCTTTCTTTATTCAGCTGGTCGGGGCGGGCAGTCTGGCGGCCACCGCTCGCGAGCTGAACCTCACTCCACCTGCAGTGACGAAGCGTCTTGCGCAATTGGAAAAGCGCCTTGGGGTGCGCTTGCTTAATCGGACGACACGCAGCATCAGCCTCACGGCGGAAGGTGAGACCTATCTGGTTAATGCCAAGCGGATCCTTGAGGAGATTGAAGAGATGGAGCGGCAGGTCTCAAGCAGCCGAGCCGAACCGAAGGGTTTGCTGCGTGTGAATGCGCCTCTTGGCTTTGGGCGTACACATGTAGGGCCGGCAATTTCATCCTTTGCCAAGCGTTACCCTGAGGTGGAGGTCCAGCTGCACCTAAGCGATCGTCCTATACATCTTCCTGATGACGCGATCGATGTGGCTATTCGTTTCGGTGAGCTACCGGACTCCAGACTGATTGCTCGAAAGATTGCCACCAACCGCCGACGTCTCTGTGCCACGCCGAGCTATCTCGACACCTTCGGCAGACCGGAGTCTCCACGTGATCTCATGAAGCATAACTGCATAGTATTGCGGCAAAACGATGCGGCATTTGGCACTTGGCGATTGAGTCGGGGTAAGCAAACTGAGTCCATCAAGGTGCATGGTGGCTTGAGTACCAATGACGGTGAGGTCGCTTTGAACTGGGCCTTGGAGGGGCATGGGATACTTATGCGTGCGGAGTGGAACCTAGCTGATCATTTACGATCCGGAAGGCTTGAAGAGGTGCTAGGGGACTATGAAACACCCCCGGCGGACATCTATGCCGTTTACCTGGAACGCCTGAATTTATCTGCGAAAGTGTCATTTTTCATTGAACACCTCAGGAATTTTTTCAAGAGCAAGGGAGATCAGCAGGAAAATAGTCTTTCTGCCTGGGCGCGTTAATACTGTATCGCACCTGTTGTTTAGAGCATCGACTGCTTCTGGCTAGAGGCTGCCCTTGGCGAACGTCTGCTTTGGGTCGTTAGCGGTCAGTCGTGAACGGCACCAATCGACCCATAGCGGCCACCCCCGAGTGTCGAGGGAGACCGCGTCTGGTTTACTGAAAAAGGCCGCAGAAGGCTGTTCCGCTACACAGCTTTTTCCGTCCGAGGTTGTGCATATGATTTACTGAAAGACCTGCTACCGATGAACGCGCATGCTATTGCGATGATGCAGATCACGAGGCCCATCGAGAAAACGTAGACAAAGTTGTTCCATTCGGGTGCCTGGGATGCATCACCTGATGCGGTAGATAGCAATCCTCCAACCACTTGGGCTCCAGTAGTTGCACCAATCGCTTTGGCTACGAAGTTCAACCCGGTAAAAGTGCCAACCCGGTCATCAGGCACGCCCATTACCATCAAATTCATGGCTTGCGTGATGGTTATCCCCGAGCCAAGGCCTGCGCAGAGCATGGAGATAATTACCAGCGGCAAGCTGCCTGCCGACTCAAGAGCCAACCAGAATCCGGCTCCCATGATGAGAGGGCCCACTACGGAGGCGGATGCTAGCCCTGCGTATCGCTCAACAAGGTTGACGATAGGGGAAGCCACACCGATCAGTACTCCAGGTAGCAAGATCAAACTGGTTAACGTGGCAGTCGCACCTAGGCCATAGCCTGTACTCAAGGCTTGCTGAACCTGCATAGGTACTGAAACAAAAAAACTATTGATCACATAGCCGGCGGCCATCATCAGCACGAGGCCCGAAGTGACGCTGAAGCTGCGGAGCACCCGCAGCTCGACCAGTGGATCTTTATGTGTGAGTTCGGCCCAGACAAATGCGAGCAGGGAACATAACGAAACGGCACATGTGCCTAGAAATGAGGTAGACCCCCATCCCCATTCAGGCGCATAGGTGAGTCCGATCAAAAATGTGCCCAGGGCAATGGCGAAAAGGACCAGGCCTTTTACATCTATGCTCGGCTTCGTCTTGGATTTTGAGGGGCAGGGAGGTAATAGCATCCAGGCTGCTGCTATCAGTATCATCAGCGCCAAAAAGGGCGCCCAGAAAAGGTATGTGTAGTGATAATTGTCAGCAATGGGCCCCGCGATCAGCATCCCTAAGGCGGTAGACCCATAGATAGCAGAGATCATGAGGCTGTTGCTGAATTTCAAAACGCTCGCCGGTTGCGTATCTTTCATGATCCCGACAGCAAGCGGGACCATACTCAGGCCGAACCCTTGTAGCAGTTGCCCGATGATCAGCATCTGCATCGATGCTGAAAGTGACGACACCAACGTGCCCGTGGCGACGATGAGCATGATCGCCATGATCAGCTTACGTTTGTCATAGATGTCAGCCAGGCGGCTGATCAATGGTGTAACGAGGGGGCCTGTCAACAGAACACCTGTCATCACCCAAGTGACTTCGGCTCGTGTCGCACCCAGTTCAGCCTGGATGATCGGCAGTGCAGGCGACACCAGTGACTCGATTGCTTTGTAGACGCCGACGGCGCCAACGGTCACTGCGAGACAGACGCCCAAGGCGACGCGTCTATCTTGAGTGTTCTGACCGTCAGGAATGGAATGCTGCATATTCTCTCCTGGTGGGCACACTGATCTGGTCAGTTGCCCTTTCTTGTTATGTGGGACTCTACGCGCTATTTCGGCTACGGGTTAGTACCGTTCTTCATCAGTGCTTTCGCTTCGAAAACGGTCTGAAATGCGTGCGTTAACCCACTGGATACAGGCTCTTTTGGTTATTCAGTTTGGCTGAGTACTTGTCGATTCTCGATCTCCTTAAGGCGGATGTCTGGTTGGGGTGAAGGTTTGGCGCCGAGCGGGAAGTCAGAAAATGGAAAGCGGGTACTGCGTGATCAGACGAACCTGGTCGGCGTCGCCATCAGCCTGCGCGGAGTTGGCGCGATGGATCGTTTGCTGAAGGGTGATGGAGAGGTCTTTTGCTGGGCCGCTCTGGACGACGTACCTGATCTGCGTATCACGCTCCCAGTGCTCGCCTCCACTGCCGAGCTGCGCGTAATAGGCATAGGCGCCGTTCGGGTCGACTTTGGTGTTGTCGATGTCGCTACCTTTTATGTAGCGCGTCATGAACGTCAGGCCGGGCAAGCCCACACCGACGAAGTTGAAGTCATAGCGCAATTGCCACGAGCGCTCATTTGGGGAGTTGAAGTCTGAGTAGTAGAGCGAATTGGCCAGGTATATCGAATCGCCGTCCCCCAGGTAATCGAATGGCTGATCGCCGTCGATACGCTGGTAGGCCACGGTGAATGAATGAGCGCCCAGTGACAGGCGCCCATAGGCACTCCAACTATCGGTATCAATGGTGCCTGCGAGTGCTTTTCCCTCATCGCGAGTGCGATAGAAGTCACCTCCCAGTACCAGCGATACGGCCTGCGATAACGGCAGTGTTTTCGTCAGGCTGAGGTAGGTCTGGTTCCAGACGTCTTCGAAGTTTGCCTGGTAGATACTGGCCGAGGTGGCCTCGTCGAACTGGTAGTCAGCTCCCAAATAGCGTGCGGATTTAAACGCCGTCCCACCGTAGTCAGTGGACAGCTCTCCGTCATGGTTACTACTTGCTTTGTATCGAGTCGAGTGAAAGGAACCGGCTTGCAGATTCAGCCGGTCAATCGAAGTGTTCTGTACGGAGACGCCACGAAAGCTCTGCGGCAGCAAGCGGCCATCGCCATGTCTGAATACAGGGGTGCTGGGGAACAAATCACCGGCTTTTACTTCGGTATCAAATGCTTTGAGCTTGATGGCTCCGCCCGCAGCGCTGTACTCACCTTCGGCTCGCCTGTTGCTATCCAGCGGAAGCAAATTGGTACCTGAGGTCCCACGCCCACTATCCAGCTTGAACCCCGCCAGGGCATGGGCATCGAGTCCGAACCCGACTGTGCCTTGGGTGTAGCCCGAACTGAAGAGCGCCTGGATGCCGTGCGCCCATTCCTCCCGGTAATTCTGCTGACGGCCATTGAATATGCCGTTGTCGTGGTAGTTGCGGTAGAAATAGAAATTGCGATTGATCACTTTCAGCGAGCTGTCGTGAACGAAGCTTGCACGTTGTTCGGCAGCCAGAGCCGAGCAAGTAGTAAGCAGCACGGCTGTTGCGCACAGCTGGCCCAAAGCTTGATTGCGGTGGGACATGAACGAACCCTCTCAACGATGCTGAGGAAAACCGGAATTTCCACATACGCAGTCAGGTAACCAGCCGCAATGCAGGGCAAGTCAGACTCCTGACGTAGCGAAGCAGTATTGGACCTATCGTTGAGAAATGCGTGTTGGGCCACCGTCGAGCGGCCAGAGGAGATGCTCACAATTGAACATGAGCGCGGGTTGATGCAGGCAAGGCGGCTGGTTCTTGGCTGACATGTGACGAGTTTCCTGTTTTTTATATTTTTTATCAGTCTGCCTGAGCATTTGTGCGTACGTTCAAGGCGTTCCACACGGCGCTCTGGCGCGCAAAGCAACTCTGGGTTCGGCGTTGACTTATTCAGGCAAGCTGCATAAATGGCCACCGACGGGCAAGGTATAGCGATGGAGCAAGCAGCTGTCAACAGCCTCAGACGGTAGGTCCTGCCTGCATTTTTCCGTGGGATGGCCGTAGTCAAGAGGCTGAAGCCACAATCGAACCGTTCAGAAAAAAAACAGGTTGACTGAATAAATTTTCGTGATGAAAATCGGCATCACAACCTGTACACCAATTTGGGATACCAAGGTGCTTTATGACAAGAACAAGAATTTTGGCTACCGGCGATGCAATGCTGACTCAACGCATCTCCAGCAACCCAGACGACGATTTCAAGGCATTGGTGGAGGAAATTCGCTCTACTGATGTGGCCATCACCAACGTCGAAATGGTTTTTCCAGGTCGTGGGCGCATCGCTTCGACGACCATGCATGGCATTCCTTGTGGCGTCGATCCTGCACTCCTGTCGGAATTTGAGTGGATGGGGATTGATCTCTACGGCATGGCTCACAACCACGCGACCGATTACGGTGTGTCGGGATTGGTTTCATCGCTGGAAGCGCTTGAAGCGCGCGGACTGACCTATGCAGGGGCGGGTCGCACATTGCGTGAAGCTCGTGCACCCAAGTACTTCAGTGCCCCAGGTTGTCGAGTTGCCTACATTGCCGCGGGTTCAAGCAATGCCCGCCTGAACCTGGCCGCGGATCCGAGTGTTGGTGATGCTGGCCGCCCAGGCATCGCGCCGTTGCGGGTTCAAAAAACGCATTTCATCAAGCATGAACAGTTCGAAACACTGCGCGACATTTTTGCTGAAGCGGGCGTCAACGTAGCAGCCACTGGCACTACTGCTCCTGGGATTCACTTCCCTTACCCTGATAAGAACGTCTATGACTCGCCTCCCGAAGGCGGCTTTGCTGTTGAAGGGATCAACTTTGCGTCAGCTGATGCTTCAAAGGTGCAGACCGACGTTCTGGAGCGAGACATCGAGGCACTCGTGGCATCGGTCTCCGAGGCAGCCCGCCAAGCGGACCTGGTGTTCGTTGGTTTGCACTGTCATGAAGGTGTTCAAGGGCGCTGGAACACCGAAGTCCCGGCTGAATTCATGCAACCGGTGGCGCGTCGTCTTATCGATGCCGGTGCGCATGGTGTTTTCGCACATGGCCCGCACATGCTGCGTGGTGTCGAACTCTACAACGGCCGGCCTATCTGCTATTCGCTCGGAAATTTCATCTTCAACGTTGAATCCTTCGATTCCTTCCCGCTTGAGGTGTACGAGCAGCAGGGCATGCCGCTGAATTCAACCACTGCTGATCTCTTCGACGTTATTACCGGTTACGAGAGGCAGCCCTTGTTTTGGGAATCGGTGGTTGCGCGTTTCACCTATGAAAATGGTGTGCTTGTCGATAGCGAGTTGCTCCCGATCACCTTGGGTAGGGATACGCCCCGAGGCCGTCGAGGTTGTCCGAAATTAGCTTCATCCCAAGATGGGGAGCGCATCTTGTCTCGGCTGAATGAGTTGTCCAAGCCGTTCGGAACTGAGCTTCTCATTGATGGTGAACAGGGTCGATGCATCGGAAGGATCAAGCTCTAATTCTTACGAATAGACCAGTTACACCCAAACGTTACATAAAAAATACTAAAGTCGTGTGAGCGAGCGCAGGTCCAGTCGGACCTCGCTCCGCAGTAAAAAAGCGAATAATAGGTATGCCTGTATGAGTGCCGATGCTATTTCTCGTGAAGCGTCTGATGAGTCCGCCAGCGGCGAGCCCACTTCCCCTATACTGGTTAATGCGCCCAGGAAGCGCTGGTTTACATTCATGGGGGCAGGCAGCCTCATCGCTGTCGGCTACATGGACCCTGGTAATTGGGCAACTGCTTTGGGCAGTGGCTCAAAATATGGTTATGAACTGCTTAGCGTTGTACTGATTGCCAGCCTGATGGGGCTCTTGTTACAACGCATTGCGGCGAAGGTAGGGGTTATCACCGGGCGTGATCTTGCGCAGTTGTGCAGAGAGCGTTGCGGTAAGCGTACCAATATCTTCTTGTGGGTAACTTGTGAAATATCAATCATCGCTTGCGATGTGGCAGAGGTGGTAGGGAGTGCCGTTGCCCTTCAGTTGCTTTTTGGTATTTCATTGACCTCGGGTGTATTGATTTCGGCTGTTGCAACCCTGGTCATGCTGCTATTGCAGATCCGCAGCCAGCGTCCATTACAAGTCGCCATCTCATTCTTGATTCTTTTAATTGGCATCTGCTTTGTAATTCAGTTGTCGCTTGCGAATCCTCAATGGGGGGCAGTTGCCGGTGGCCTGGTACCTTCGCCAGAACTCCTTCGAGATGCGGGTATGGTGTGGTTGGCTGCGGGCATCCTTGGCGCAACCGTGATGCCACACAACTTGTATCTCCATTCGGCACTGGTCAAACAGCACGGAGTAGGAGCGAGTGAGGGGCAGGTTCAGCAGATCTTGAAGGGCGTCAATGTGGATACGACGCTTTCGCTGGGTGTCGCATTCACGATCAACGCGGCATTGCTCATTGTCGCGGCTGCGGTTTTCAATGTAAGCGGTCATACCGAGGTGAATGATCTCGCGGATGCGCATAGACTCATTTCACCGCTCTTGGGTAATCAGTGGGCCAGTATCCTGTTTGCCTCTGCATTGCTTGCATGCGGCATCAATGCAACCGTGACAGGAACCTTGGCAGGCCAAGTGGTCATGGAGGGTTTTCTCAAGTTAAAGATGGCGCTATGGGCTCGGGCATTACTAACACGTGGTTTGGCGATAGGCCCTGCGCTACTGTGTGTCGGGGTGTTTGGTGATAACGGATCCAATGAGTTGTTGGTGGCGAGTCAAGTCGTGCTGAGTTTGCAGCTACCCCTTGCAGTCATTCCGCTCGTTGCGTTTGCCGCGAGCAAAGAGTTGATGGGTAAGTATCGTATACGTGGCGGTACTTGGGCGCTAGCGCGGCTATGTTCAAGCATCATTGTGCTACTTAACTTTGTGCTGCTTGCCCAGATCCTGTCTGGAGAATGAATCAACATAGCGCGCTCTTGGCTGTAGTTTGAATGTTGGTTGAAATTCACAGTTTAAAAAATTAAAAAATTTTTGTTGCATGCTTCAAAATCACGCTGTAAACATATTCAGGCAGGCTGAATAAAACGACAGACATATGTCGGAGGAGATAAAAATGACAATTGAGATCCTTGAACGTACGGAGAGTCTGGAAGCCCAGGTCGATCAGGTAGAAATTACCGTTATCGACACTGACGTCCACGTCGAACCGAAATCATTTGAAGAACTGCTTCCTTACCTGGACGCGCCTTGGCGCAATATGCCCAACCTTATCGACAGCGTGCCGTTCAGTCGGTCCACTTACAAGACCCTGGATGGTGGTGGTCGCAAGGATGCGTATCCGGAAGTGGGCGATATCGGTTCTTGCCCTGATATGGTCGGGCAACAGATGTTCGTCGATGATCCCACCGACTATGCCATTCTGCTGCCTTGGAGCTTCCGTGGATTCACCACCGACCCCAAGCTCGATACCGCCCTGGCCGGAGCAGTCAACGCCTGGCTGGCAGACACCTGGCTGAGCAAATACAACGCTGAAAACCGCTACGTTGGTTCGATCTCGATCTCGGTCGATGATCCTATCGGTGCTGCCAAGGAGATCGAGCGCTGGGGCAATCATCCAGCATTCCGCCAAGTGATGATCGGCCACTACGGACCGCGCCCGTTTGGCCATCCAATGTATGACCCGATCTGGGAAGCGGCTGCCAAATACAACCTGCCTATTTCCATGCACTTCCGGGGCGGTGCCACCCAGCCCTTGGGATGGACGTCGACCGGTCCATTGCAGTACTTCGTCGAATACCACTCACTGATTGCACCGATGGCCTACGCCACTCACATGGCCAGCTGGATCTGCAACGGCGTACTCGATCGCCATCCGAACATGAAAGTGCTCTTCGTTGAAGGTGGCTTCCTTTGGTACCAACCGATCATTGATCGCATGGAGCGCCACTGGGACAAAACTGCCAAGGAACTGGGGCTTAAGAAAACGCCGCGTGAATATGCGCGTGATCACTTCCGCTTCGCTACGCAACCGATCGAAGAAAACACCGATCCGCACAAGATCGCCGAATTGTACGAACAGGCCAATGCTGCGGAGCTGGTGATGTTCTCCAGCGACTACCCGCACTACGACTACGACCCGCCCAGCAAAGCGCTGCCACGTTCGTTGGATGCCAATACCCGCAAGCGGATCATGTCTGAAAACGCGCGATTGGTTTACGACCTTCCCAAAACGCGACCCATTGACCGCTTCGACCGTGCCGGAGGTGCAAAATGATCATCGATTGCGCAGTTCACCCAGTCTTTGAAAACGAAGAATTCAACCAAGCCATCGGTGCTCCCTGGAACCTGCTCAAGCTGCCCCCGCTGTTTGGCGAGAAGTATCGTGCGCCTTTCGACCAATTCTCGGTTGCTGCGGACAAAGCGTCGAGCCCTGCTGCTGTTGCAGAGCACCTGCGTCGTTCAGGTGTGGATTACGCGGTGCTGAGCCCGACGACTCGCGGCTACTGGCCAAACCCGCAGCAGGCAGCCTCCGTAGCCCGCGCTGCGAACGATCTGCTGTGCAAGAAGTGGCTGGACGCGCCGGAAGCGGAAGGCAAATTCCTCGGTTCGATCCGCATTGCGCTGAACGATACCGATACCGCACTTCGTGAGATCGACCGCTGGGCCGATGACAAACGCTTCGTACAGATCGTCGTGCCGGCGCGGGCCTTGGCAACCTACGGCGAACAGCGCTTCTTCCCCATCTGGCGCGCTGCTGCGGAGCGTGGACTGGTTGTATTCGTGCACGATGACTTCGCCACCCTGGTCGAGCCGGCACCCTCGCAAGTGGGCTTCCCAAGCTACTTTGCCGAGCACCACGCGATCCGGCCCATTTCCTCGATTGTTCAACTCACCAGCTTCGTCGTGGCCGGTGTATTCGAGCGCTTGCCTGAGCTTCGCGTAGTGTTTGGCGATGTGAGCGTTCATGCCGCCCGCTCGCTGCTGATCCGTACCGACAAAGACTGGCAGTCCGACCGCCTGGAAGTGCCATGGGTCAGCAAGGATCCTACGACTTACCTGGAGAACCATGCCCGGTTCGTGACACAGGCCGATGACGAGATCTCGCCACACAGTGGCGCTGCGACCGACACCATCGGTGGCGACAACGCTTCGCTGGTGGTCTTCGGCAGCCGCCACCCTTACTGGGATGGTGTCGTCGCCAACGATGTGTTCCCAACCTGGCCCGAGGCTGAGCGCGCCAAATGCTTCTCCACCAACGCGTTGCAGTTCTATCCACGAATCGCCTCGTTGATTTCGTCAGAAGTCGCCTGCTGACCTCTGCCCAGCGTCATTCGGAGAATTTGATATGCGTTACATCGTCGGTCCTGTCAGTGAGTTGCCACCAGGTCAAACCAAGGTGGTTTACCCAGAGAAAGTCAAAAGCGGTATTGGTGTCTTCAATGTGGATGGTGAGTTTTATGCGCTGAAAAACACCTGTCCGCACATGGGCGGTCCATTGTGCCGTGGCCGAGTTCGCGGTACCTCCGCAGCCGAGCTTCCAGAAGATGGTCAACCCGAGATCCATTGGGTGCGCAATGGCGAGATCATCGCTTGCCCTTGGCATCACTGGGAGTTCGAGATCAAAACAGGCAAGACGATCTTCGAATCGAGGCAGAAGGTCAGGACCTACCCGGTGGCGATCGAATGCCCTGAAGAGTTGGAGCGCCTCAAGGCGGGTGTGGAAACCATTCCCGTCAAGGTTGAAGACGCGACCATTGTTCTGGAGATCTAAGCGCCATATTTGACGCTTGGTTTGGCCCTGGCTGGCTGCTGATCCTAACCAGAGTCGGCAGCCTCCGGAAGTGAGGTTCCAAAATGTCCGAACGTGAGTTTGAAGTATCCATCAGCCATGTTGAAAAGGTCGCGGAAGGGGTACTGCGTTTCAGCTTGACCCACCCCCAAGGGCAAGAGTTGCCAAGCTGGGAGGCGGGAGCACACATTGATGTTGGCCTGAGTATCAATGGCAAGGGGACTACACGGCAGTACTCGTTGTGCAGTCGCCCGTCCAACAGGAGCGCCTGGCAGATTGCGGTGAGGCTTTCTGAAGAAGGGCGGGGAGGCTCCGCACACATTCATCAAGCCTTCGCTGTAGGCAATAGAATCAAGGTGAGCCAGCCGCGAAACCACTTTCCCCTGATAGCGGCGCGACGCTACTTGTTCATTGCAGGGGGCATTGGAATCACCCCGATTCTGCCCATGATCGCGGAAGTGCACAGCGAAGGCTGTGAGTGGAGGCTTGTCTACTGTGGTCGGAAAGCGGCCTCCATGCCATTTACCCAGGCGTTGTCCGCGCAATACGGGGACCATGTGGTCTTCCATGAGAGCGCCAAAGATGGGCGGCTTGATCTGGCGACCGTCATTGCCTGGGCAGATGCAGACACGGTGATTTACTCCTGTGGTCCTGCCTCGATGCTCGATGGAATCGATACCCAGTGTGCTTCCTGGGCGCCCGGTCGCGTGCACTATGAGCGTTTCGCCGCTCAAGAAGTAGAAGCTGAAAATGGAGCTTTCGAGGTGGAGTTCGCACGGTCAGGTATCACTGTAGAGGTGCCAGCCGACAAAACCATTCTTGAAGTCGCTGAAGAAAATGGCATCGACATTGACTCTTCCTGTCAGGAGGGGGTGTGCGGTGCGTGCGAGACACGCATTCTCAGCGGTTCTCCAGATCATCGAGACACAGTCCTGAGCGCCAAGGAACGGGCGGCGGGGCGGTCCATGATGGTCTGCGTATCACGATGCTGCTCATCGCGGCTGGTGCTCGACGCCTAAGCGCATCCGCGTACCCATCCATTCAACGTGCAAAGTATTCCACCTTTTCGCTCAGGTTCGGAGAGTAGATCCATGTCCAATGAAAATAACAAAGTGTCGAGCGCTTCCAGCCTTCCAGCTCACAGGAAGGTGATTCAGGAAGTCGGAGCCGCAGCGGGTCGTATCAACAGCATCAACCATCTGGTGATGTTCACCCACGATATGAATGAAGGCGTTCGCTTCTATCGCGATGTGCTTGGAATGCGCGTTGTGCGTACGCAACGGTTCAAGACTACCGGTGAGGGACTGCGGTCGGCTGCGCACCATTCGAGCGGATCGGCGGTGGCGGCTGCTGAGGTTTCCGCCGTGTCCGTCGAGATACTGCTCAAACAGGTGTTTTTCGAGATGGGTAATGGCGAGCTGTTCTCGTTGTACGAGGCTCCAGGAGTCGCCGAAAAGCCAGCAGCACCGGTGAGTTCGTTGCTCTGGCCTGCCAGTGTCAAAGAGGGGTGGAGCCAGCCAGTCGTGCCGCAGAAGCTCGACCACCTGTCATTCGATGTCTCTAGCCACGATGAGGTGTTGTGGTTCAGGCAGCATCTGATTGCGCACGGCGTGGCTGTGTCCGAGGTGTCGGAGCGTCGAGGTGTCAACAACACCCACCGGTTCATTTCCTCCATCTACTTTGCCGATCCAAGTGGCAATCCACTTGAGATTTCGTCGTTCGATGCCTCCGACACCGCCTGGCAAAGCTACGACTTCTCGGACTGGTTCATGGACGAGCAACCGGTTGATGCCTTGCTTGGCTCGGCACAGGCACAGCCTGGCAACCACAAACCTCGCTGGCTCAAGCCGGGCGAACGGTGATTACGATGGAGTTTGAGGAAGTCGCAGGATGGGGAGGAGAGCTTTGGGCGCATGACGTTACTGGCGTGGCAGTAGATGCCCAGGACCGGGTTTATGCACTGAAGCGGGACAAGCATGCTGTCACTGTCCTGAGCCCACAGGGAGAGGTGTTGACTAAATGGGGGCACCCCTGCATTTCTGACCGACCGCATCTTATCTCTATCGGCTTTGATGAGTTGGTCTACATCGCTGACGACGGTGGGCATCAGATCCATGTCTTTGACTTGGAAGGTCAGTGGCTGGAAACGCTTGGAAGTGGCGTGCCCTCTAGTACGGGCTTTGATGCCAGTATTGGCGGTGTGGAGCAGGCGTACGATTTGACCGTGGGCGGCCCACCTTTTCATCGTCCCACGAAGGCTGTCGTGTCGCCCTCAGGTGAGCTATTTGTTAGCGATGGATATCGCAACAGTAGAATTCACCGCTTTTCCGAGCAGCGCGACGCGGTCTATTCCTGGGGCGGCCCTGGGGCAGGGCCGGGCTGTTTTGTAATCCCGCACAGTGTTCAGGTGGACGCCAGCGGCAATGTTTTCGTGTGTGATCGGGAAAACGACAGGATCCAAGTCTTCTCTCGGAGCGGCGAGTTTCTTAGCAGCTGGGAGAATGTTCAGCGCCCAACCGACATTGCGTTTGACCCTAGCGGGAGAGCCTATGTGACTGAGCTACCCCGTGGGCCTCGCGACATCAAGTCTTGGCGACTGGGCCGGGCTGAGGAAGAGATGGCCGGTGCTGTATCGGTGCGTTCGACTGATGGCAGTGCTTTGGCCTGGTTACCCGTTTCCGAGGCAGGGTTTCCTGCGCCGCATGCTGTTGCTGTGGATTCCGAGAATGCGGTTTACGTGTCGGAAGTGCCGGAGTCTTTCGCGTCCTACACCGGGAGGGCTCTGAAAGAGCATCGCTGCCTGAGGAAGTTTGTTCGTGTTCGTTAAAACGGAGCCGATGTGATGATCAAATGTGGTGATGCGCTACCAGATGTGATGCTGTTCGAGTTTGCCGAGGACTCGGCAACTGGGCGTTCTGGGCCTGTGGGCTTTTCGTTGAAGCAGCGTTGGAGTGGCAAGCGCATCGTGCTGTTCGGGCTGCCTGGCGCGTTCACCCCCACCTGCTCGGAACGGCATGTTCCAGGCTACCTGGACGCTGCCCAAGAACTGCACTCGGTTGGTATCGACGAAATCGTCTGCATTTCGGTGAACGATGCATACGTGATGAAGGCTTGGGGTGATGCTTCCCAGCCCGAGCCCTTGATCAGCATGATTTCGGACGGCAATGGTGATTTGACCAAGGCGCTGGGCCTTACCCAGGATCTTAAGGCTCGTGGAATGGGCGTGCGTTCTCACCGCTACGCGATGATCGTGGATCATGGTTACGTCACGTACCTCAGGGTTGAAGAGCCTGGGAAATTTGAGGTCAGTGATGCGCGGACCATGCTTGAAAATCTTCCGGATTCACGCCTGCTGGTCAGTGCCTAGGCAACCGCTGAGCAGGCGCGATTCAGGAAATTTCTCGTCTGCTGATCACGCGTTGGATCAACTGGAGTCCGCGTTTGAGTTCATCTCGCTCTGTTTCACTGAGGCTTTCAAGGATCACCGTGTTCAGCCAATCTTCACGAACCGCAAACACTTCATCGAGCGTGTCCCGGCCTTTGCCGGTGAGTTCCAGCACAGTGGCGCGGCCGTCAGTGGGGTGCGGCCTGCGCACGATCAAACCTTCTTTCTCAAGTGCTTGCAGGGTCGTCGACATGGATTGCGGCCGCACACGCTCTGCTATTGCAAGGTCCGTCATGCTCATGGTGCCTGACCGTTGCAGATGGCCCAATACCGTGAGCTGCGGCAATGGCGGCCCGTTCTCGACCCGTACGAGTCGAGCCCCTCTGCCTAAAGTCTCCCGCAGCTCGAAGGCGAGTTGAGCTACTGAGTCTCTGTCATTGGTCATAGCGCATAGCCTGTGTCGCTCAACGCGACCTGCCCCTGTGAGAAAGAAGGAGCATCATATAGCACAGAGCAGGCTTGCCAGGGAACGGAGCTGGCCGCTGACGAGGCTAATCGCTCAACCCCTGAAAAGAGATTGAAGGGACTTGGAGTCAGTAATCTCAGCGTGTTCGGCGAGAACTTGATTAGTGATCAGAGTATGTTTTTCAGCTGTCGCATCTGCACAACAGTCTTCAGCAACGACTACGCGATAGTCGAGATCAAGCGCTTGTCGGGTGGTAGAAAGCACAACGCCGGCTGTAGTCAATCCGGCCATGATGAGGGTATCGATACCCTTGGCCCGCAGTTGCATGTTTAAGGCGGTACCGGTAAATGCCCCCATGCGGTGTTTAGTGATGACTGCCTCATCACGAGTGGGTGACAGTTCGGCATGGATGGCGGTATGCGGGTCATCCAAGCTTAACAGTCCGGCCCCTTTTATGGTGCTGAACAAGGCGTTGTTCCGATTCACTTCCGGGTAGCCTTTGCTGAAGCCGACCTTGACGAAAATCACTGGAATAGATGCTTCACGTGCAGCGTTGAGTAATGAATGGGTATTACCTACTACCTGCGATGCTGCCTCAGCGCAGATGAACTGCTCAATAATGATCCGTTGGTAGTCCAAAACCAGGAGGGCGGGTTTGCTGTTTTTGATGTCAATGGTCATTGGAGAACCTCATAAAACTGCGTCAATTACTTCGGTGAACGTAAAGGGCGGAGGCAGCCAAAATCAGGCTGGTGAATAGGAACACCCAGCTGATACCCAGGTGGCCGCCTATAAATCCTCCCAGCAATGGGCCGAGAAACTGGCCTGCAAACTGACAGGATATGGAATATCCCAGCACTGTCCCTATGTAGCTCTCAGGCACATTGTGACGAATAACCGCAGCGATGCAGGGAAGCAGGCCGCCTAAGGCCAAGCCCATCAGAAAGCGCAAGGCGATGAGCTGCCAGCTTTGCGTGACGAATGCCTGGGGGATGAGAAGCAGCGACGCCAAGACCAGCGCCAGGATGATGATCGGTTTGTAGCCAATCCTGTCCGCCAGTTTGCCGAGCTGAAACGAGGACACGATGCTGCCCAATGCTGCTGCGGACATGACTAAGCCGGCGACCGAGGTTGCATGGGCCGGATTTTCCACTAACCCGGAAACATAGACGGTGAGGATCGGCTCGATCGACATGTTGGCCATCATCAGCACGAGGCCAGATACCAGCATGGCGGCAATAATGCGCGGCTTGCGTATCTCTGCCCAGCTTCCAGCTGTTTTTGATTTTTGCGCAACCGCAGGGGGGGCTTCCCTGACAAAATAGACTGTTGAAAGGAAAGCCAGAAAAATCACAGCGCCAGCGCCCCAGAAGATGGCCCGCAAACCGATGATTGCGGGTAATAGGCCGCCGATAAGTGGACCAAGCAGGTTACCCACCATGATGCCTGCGGTGAGTAATCCCAGCGCCTGTCCAGCGCGCTCTTTGGGTGTCTGTATGGCTACGAGAATCATTGCTCCGGACGAGTATCCGCCCGCTAGGCCGATAATCAGGCGCAGGGCGACGAGTTGCCAGATATCGGACACCAGGCCCATCAGCGTCATGCAGATGGCCATGCCCAGGCTGGCCCTGATGAGCATTTTCTTGCGGCCGAAACGATCACCGAGATAGCCCCAGAGGGGGGCTACGAGGCCTGCGGTTATGAACGTAGCGCTGAAGGCGATACCTGACCATTGCACGATTTCGCGGTGGCCAGAGACGCCAAGCTGTTCGACATAGAGGGGTAGAAAGGGCAGCATTAACGTCATTGCCATGACGGTCGTGATCGATCCGAGGAGGCAGGCAACGAGGTTTCGCTCCCAGAGAGCCAGAGGTCTGAGTGGCATGGGATGTACAAGCTATTATGGAATTCCAGTTTGGGATACCATAGCAATCTGTCGTCAGTTTGGTCAAATTGGAGAAGGGATGTGGTGATGGACAAGCAGCCTGTAAATCAGTCACAAGAGGTCGAGTCCCGGTTGCGGGAGATGATTCTCAACCTGGATCTTGGCCCTGGCGAGCGGTTGACGGAGCGCTGGGCGGAAGCTCAGTTCGGTTCATCTCGGACACCGGTCCGGGCTGCTTTATTGCGCTTGATGGGGGAAGGGCTAGTGGCGCGTGAGGGGAGGGGCTGGATCGTTACCCCTCTTGATGCAAAAGAGATCGAACAGCTTTTTGTCTTTCGCGAAGTGCTTGAAGCTGCTTCATTGAAGCTCGCCTCAAACCAGATCACAGAATCAGTGCTCAATGAGCTGGAGGAGGCTTACTGCAAGCCTAAGTCGAGCCTCATGACGGGGGAAGCTCACAAGATCGGCACTGACTTCCATATGCGTTTGGCGGAACTGTCGGGCAATGACTTCATTTATCGCGGCATCGCTGATGCAATGACCCGTCTTGCACGCGCCCGTTGGTTGGACACTGAGGCCGATCATGACGGTTGGGAACAGCATTTGGCGATCGTCGTCGCGCTTCGAGCTGGCAATGTCGATCTTGCCGCCTCGCACCTCGTCACGCATATCAGCGAAAGTAAATGCAGACTATTAGAAATTCTGAAAAACACGCGCCGTAGCATCAGGGCTCGTGGCGGACTCGTAATGGCCTGAGCCTCACGTGATGAGGCCCTATGTAAGCTAGTTATGAGCGGCTGCTATGGGTCGATAGCAGTCAGTGATGACCGGTCGCGCTCGATCTCAAACGGCCCCCTCCGCAACTATACGTTGGCCTCAATGGCTGCGACGGCGCCCAGGTAGGCATCATTGCCAATCCCGACCTGACTCCATATCGCGCGTGCCCCCCGGCCGTCTCGGTCATACTGTTCATCCGCATCCCAAAGCGTAAGGATCTGGTTGGGGAAGCAATATTCATAGCTGTTGAACTCATGCGAGCCAGAGTTATCGGCCTCAGCCATCAGCGAGAAAAGGTCGGGAGCAGCAAGATTGAAAACGTCGAAGCCTTTGAATGTCACCTGGAAAGTTGAACTTCCAGATACGCCAATGAAGATGACTGTCTCGTCGATGTCTTACGAGATTTGCACAGCATTACTGGAAAAATAATCGAGATGCTCACGAGCAGCTTCCAGCGGGTATCCCATGGCGGCCATTACCTCCCTCGTTTCCATGCGCGTAGCACCAAGGCGTACTGGACCTATGGCTTGCAATGGCAGAATTTCAAAAGTACGCATTTTGAGTTCATCCTGAAAGCAGCAACGCTGACTGTGAATCGAAAGGTCCGAGGGCTGGGTTGAGTGGATGGAGTGTATCAAGCGACAGGCTGTAAAGGGCCGAATAGGTCGTTCGCTAATGAACGGCCTCAAGGGGTCAAGCAAACCGCAGCTAACGCAATATTTCGAAAACACCAGCAATCCTGTGAGGCCAGCCCCTTCCACCCCTCACTCAAACTTCACCAACACCACCGTAGCGTTATCCCGCCCCCCATACTCCGCCGCCAACCGAATCAACCGCTGACTGCTCGCCGCCAAGTTGTCCCGCCCGGCACCTTCCAGCACTCGCGCCATCTCATGATGCGGCACACACCCATGAACCCCATCACTGCACAGCATCAGCAAGTCCTCCGGCTGCACCGCCTGCACCCACACCTGCGGCTCCACCCGCGGCGCTGGCCCGATCGCCTGCAACAGCACATTGCGCGCCGGCAGCCGATCGAAATGCCCGGCGTCCAGCGCCTGCTGGTACCAGGTCTGGTCGCGGCTCAACTGCTCCAGCTCACCGTGGCGATAGCGGTACAACCGGCTGTCACCCACATGAAACGCCAACAACGGCCCACCGGCCTGGGGGCGCCAGATGCCGGTGAGGGTGGTGCCCATGCCGCGACCTTCGCTGAGCTGACGGGTGTGGTTGTGCGCGTACAAACGGGTGTTGACCGCTTCGAGCGCCTCGTGCAGCGCGCTCAGGGCCCGCATTGAGGGCACCTGGCAGGTGGCGTCGGGGTCGCTGGAGGTGTGGGTGAGCTGCGCCAGTTGGTGCGCCAGGCAGTCGCGCAGCGACTCCAGGGCCAGGGCGCTGGCCAGGGCGCCGGCCTGGTGGCCGCCCATGCCGTCGGCGACGGCCAGCAGTTCCAGGCGTGGGTCTATCAGGAAGTGGTCTTCGTTGTGCTGGCGCACTGGGCCGGTGTCACTGTGACCGAAGGCGATGCCGCCGCGCAGCAGGCAGGGCGCGGTGGCCATGTGGTTTTGTGGCGCGCTCATGGCTGCTCCTCGAGAAAGGCGCTGCGTTGGGCGGGGTCGGGGATGTGTTCGGCCAGGGTCTGCAACAGCGCCTGGCGGGTGCTGGCGCGGGGCAGGGCGCGGCGCATGACGATGCGGGCGATGGGGCCGATCAGGTAGGTCAGGCGCGTTTCGCTGGCCTCCAGGAATGCGGGGTCCAGCGCTTCTGGCATGCCGGGTTGGCTGACCAGGGTGCCTTGAGCTGGCAGTGTTTCGGTCGTGGGCAGCAGCGCTTCGGTGGCGGCGACGAACTGTTCGCGGCCACGCTCGGAGGGAATGTGCGGCAGCAGGGCGCTGCGCAGGCTGGCGAAGTCGTCGGCGCTGGCCAGGCTGCGTTTGACCAGCAGGCGCGCCAGTGGGCCGATCTGTTGCGACAGCAGCGATTCGAGCTGCGGGCGGACCTGGCGTTTCCACGGGGTCAGTGTGTCCGCTGCTTCACTGCTGCTGGTTGGCGAGCTGCCCAGGCTGGCGTGGCTGAACGAGGCGGGCATCAGCAGCCGTGTGCGGTCGTCGTCCAGTTCCACGCTTTCCAGTGTCTGTGGGCCGGACAGTGCGTCCAGGGCGTCGAGGAAGTCCTGGGCCGAGGCGAAGCGCTCGTCCGGGCGCTTGGCCAGGGCCTGGCGAATCAGCTGGTCGAACTGCGGGTCGAGGGTCGGGTTCAGGCTCGACGGCGGTACCGGGGTCTGGTTGAGGATCTGCTGCATCACCATGGTCGCGGACCCCGAGAACGGGCGCTCGCCGGTGAGCAACTGGTACAGCACGATGCCCGCCGAAAACACGTCGGAGCGACCATCCACCAGCTCGCCGCAGAACTGTTCGGGCGACATGTAGCTGGGCGTGCCGATCATCGAGCCGGTCTGGGTCAGCACCGAGGTGTCGATGCGGGCGATGCCGAAGTCGGTGACCTTGACCTGGTCGTCGGCGGTGATCAGCAGGTTGGCGGGCTTCACGTCGCGGTGCACCACGCCCTTGGCGTGGGCGTAGTGCAGGGCGCCGAGCAGTTGGCGCATCCAGCCCAGCACCTGGGCCAACTGGCGCGGCTCTTGGTTCTGCAGGCGGGTGTTGAGGGCGATGCCGTCGACGAACTCCATGGCGATGTAGGCGGCGCCGTCGTCTTCGCCGTAGTCGTACACCGCGACAATATTCGGGTGGCTTAGCCGCCCGGCGGCCTGGGCCTCGTTCTGGAAGCGGCTGAGCAACTGGTGCTGCTGGGCGTCGCCGAGCAGTTCGCGGCGGATGGTCTTGAGCGCCACCACTCGGGCGATGTGCGGGTCGAAGGCTTTGTACACGGTGCCCATGGCACCTTTGCCGAGCACGCTGTCTATGCGGTACTTGCCCAATTGTTCGAGCATGGTGGGCTCCCGGTTATTCTTCGAGCATCTTCATGGCGCTGACCAGGCTGGTGCGCATGCGCACGAACGATTGGCCCATGCGTGCCAGTTCGTCGTGGCCGCTGACGTCCATCTCCGGCACGTCGTCTTCGCCGAGGCTGACCCGGTCGGCCAGTGCCGACATCGCCCGCAGGCGGCGGATGACGAACAGGTGGACCATCACGTTCAGCGCGCAGAACAGGAATACGAACACCCCCAGCAGCGACAGCATGAAGGTGTGCAGCAACTCGCTGGCCCGCTGCAGCGGCACGGCCAGCGGCACCGAGACCAGGCGTGCGCCGATGATCTCGTTGAGCTTCCAGCCGAAGCCGTTGTGCGTGCCGTAGCGGTCGACCACGGTCTTCGGTGCGGTTTCCGGGGAGGTGTGGCAGGCCAGGCAGGCGGGGTCGGTAATCTGGATCGGCTGGGCGACGAACAGCGCCGGGCCCTTGCCATCGCTGCGCTCGCCGATCAGTTCCTGGGTGTCGGGCTTGCCGCGCAACTGTTCGACCACCTCGGTTTCCCAGCCGGTGGCCTTGTTGCGTGGGTTGGTCGGGTTGAGGGTGGCTTCCTTGTAGAGGAAGTCGGGGTAGGTCTTGAGCAGTTGCTGGAGCTGCTCGGTGGCGGCGAAGGAGGGGATCGACTGTGGCAGGAATTCGAACTTCAGGCGGTTCTCCAGCAGCGGCACGATCTGTTCGGCGGTGTAGGTGCTGCTGGCGCTGGCGGCGCTCATGAGCATGCGTGCCTTGTCCAATGATTCTTCACGTGCGCTTTTTTGCAGCAGGTAGTTGGCAAATAGGCTGCTGGCGATGAAGCCAACGATGAAGACGGCCAGGAACACCAGGTTGAAGCGTACGGCCAGGGTCAGTTTCATGGGGGCTCCGGGGTGTCAGCGCGTGGCGTTCTTGCGTTCGAATCGGTACAGCGCGGTTTCCCAGTCCAGCGTGCCGCCGAAGCGCTGCACGATGGCCTGGCGGAAGGCCGGATCGGCCAGGCGCGGTGTGAACCGCGTGGCCAGGGATGCGCCGTTGAGCTTGAGGGGGCCGAGCAGCAGCGGGCTGGCGTCGGCGAAGCTGGCTTCACGCAGCTTGTTCAGCGGGTCGGCTGTGAGCTTGCGGGCGGCGACGCTGGGCAGCGGGTCGAAGAAGGCGGGCGGCATCGCGCCGATGAAGTCGCCACTGGGGCGACCCGGCGTGCTCACGGGGCCCTGGCCCTTGGCCTGGGCAAATTCTTCGCGGCGCAGCACCTGCCTGGCAGGGTCGCGCGGCTTCTGCCCCGGATCACGGACGCTGACCATGCCGTCTTCGACGAACACTTCGGTGCCACTGGCGTCGGCATGGATGACGCTGGCGGCCTTGCTCGCATCGAGCGCCAGGTTGGCGGTGCTGACCCGTAGATTGCCTTGGGGTACGCCGCTCAACGGTTGCAGCTTGAGCCAGCCCTGCAGCAGGTTGAGATGGGTGGTGTTGCCAGTGTGTTCCAGATACAGGCGGGTGTGCGGGCCAAGGGCAATGCGTGTGCCGGCCAGTTGGTCGATGAGCACGCCTGTGCTGCCGGCTTCGAGGTAGTCGGCACTCTGTAGGCGGGCGCCGGCGCTGGCTTGGTAGACGCTTGTGGCACGCAGCAGTTGCACGGGCTTTTCCGCCGCGCTGATCACCCCGATATCTGCCGGGGCTGCGAGCAGTGGCGAGAGGTGGAGCAGGCTAGCCAGGAGGGGGAGGAGCGCGGTTCTGTTCACGGTTCGGTCATCGTGTGTACGGAAGGGGTAACCCCGGGATGAGCGCAGGCTACCGATTCACGGGGTGCGATGAACGTCAATTTTTTCTATGTATTTCAAGGGGATGTATTGAATGAAATCATGGAATAAAAGGGCGGTGGCGGGTGTTCTCGTTATGGGCGCGCGGGTTATTCGTTGGCATTGCTGGCCCTATCGCGGGACCAGCCCGCTCCCACAGGCACCCCACCGCTTTCAATAACGATGATGAACCTGTGGGAGCGGCGGTTCGCCGTTGCGACTGGTCCCGCGATAGGGCCGGTAGATACAGCGGGAATAAACGGGTGGGCTGGCTTGTTGTGTAGAGGTCCCCATTGATCACAGGCAAAACACCATGCACCCGACCTCATGCACCACCCCGCAACGCCGCCGCGCCTTCCTCGGCGTCTGCGCCCTGGCCGTGCCACTGCTCGCTGGCGCGGCGCCGGCCAGCTTCACCGTCGCGCCGGGCAAGGCCGAGATCCTCGCTGTGCAAGCAGTGGGGGTGCAGGTCTATGACTGCCGGGCCGATGAAACCGGGCAGTTGAAATGGGCATTTCGCGAACCGCTGGCCACCCTCACCCGAGGCGGCAAGACCGTCGGCCACCATTTTGTCGGGCCGTCCTGGGAGATGGACGACGGCAGCCGGGTGACCGGCAAGGTCGTGGCCCAGGCGCGGGGCGCCGGCGAGCCGGATATCGCGCTGTTGCAATTGGAGGTTGCCAGCCACCAGGGGCAGGGCGTGTTGAGTGGAGTGGACGAGGTGCAGCGGCTCGATACCCAGGGTGGCAAGTTTGCCGGAAGCTGCACACGGGAGGGCGCGCTGCACGTTGAACCGTACAGCGCGCGGTATGTGTTTCTGGGGCGGTGATGGAGTGTTCAGGGTTTGATGGATTTCAGTGCCGGCCTCATCGCGGGGCGGTACTGACGTCGCGATCAGAGAATCGACAGCGGGTAGTCGACGATCACCCGGAACTCGTTGACATCCCCTTCGGCCTGGTCGGCATTGCCCCGATGGATTGCCTCGCGCAGGCGCACCGACAGGTCCTTGGCCGGGCCGGACTGCACCACGTACTTTGCTTCGAGGTTGGTCTCATGATGCTTGCCATCCTCGCCATAGCCATAGCCCAGGTACTTGCTGTCCGCGGCCATCTTGCTGCCGTCGATGCCATGGCCGTTGACGTAGCGGGCCATGAAGCTCAACCCCGGCACGCCGAAGGTGTTCATGTCCAGGTCGTAGCGCACCTGCCATGATTTTTCCTCTGGCCCGTTGAAGTCCGAGTACTGGATGGAGTTGGCCAGGAAGATCCCGTCACCGGTGTCTCCCGGGCCGTTGATGCCGAAGGCGACATAGTCGAACGGGGTGTCGCCGTGCACTTTCTGGTAGGCCAGGGTGATGGTGTGCGCCGAGAGGAAACTGTACGCGGTGGAGAACGACCAGGTGGTGTTGTTGATCGCACCGGCGTCGGCGCGACCGTCGTCATTGGTGCGGTAGAGGTTGAAGTCGAAGTTCAGCGACTGGTCGTCGGCCAGCGCCAGGATGTAGTTGGCGTTGCCGTAGTACTGGCGCCAGATGTCCTGCAGCTTGGAGCCGTACAGCGACACCGACAGGGCGTCGTTGACTGCGTATTTGCCGCCGATGTAGTTGATGCTGTCAGCCTGGATATTGGCGTAGGAGGCCCACAGGCCATGGTCGCCGTTGGTGGTGACCGGGCCGTTGCCTCCGGTGAAGTGGCCCGCTTCCAGATCCAGTCCCTTGATCTCGCTGCTGAGCAGGTTGAAGCCAGTGGCGGTTTGCGGCAGCAGGCGGGTACCGCCGGCGGCGAATACCGGCGCCGTGGGTTGCAGGTCGCCCCAGCGCAGTTCGGTCTTGGAGATGCGCACTTTCAACGCACCACCGGCGCGGCCGTAGTCGTCTTCGGGTGAGCCGTTGTCCCTGACGGGCAGGTTGCCGGTGCCGGAGGTGCCCTTGCCGCCGTCGAGCTTGACTGCCAGGTGGCCGAACGCTTCGACGCCGAAGCCCACGGTACCCTGGGTGAAGCCGGAGCTGTAGTTGAGGATGAAACCTTGGGTCCAGTCGCGGCGATCCGGGCCTTGCGACTTGCCATCACGGTTGAAGTAGTAGTTGCGCAGGCGTGCATTCAACTCGCTGCCCTCGAAGAATCCCTTGGCTTCGGACTGGCTCGAAACGGCTTCGGCGAATGCGGCTTGCAACGGCGCGCACAGCAGTGCCGCGCTCAGCATGGAGAGTCGGAATGGCGACATGTCATACCCCTTGGTTGGAATTGTTGAGGCAGGTGTCTGGGTAAAGGAATGTAATTGTTGTAAGGGTGTAGCCGGTATTGATGCCGGGCTACTAGTAACAAATGCGCCGCGCATGCCATTGTGTTTCGTTGATAATCGAAATCACGGTTTTTGATTGCAGTATCGAGTGACTATGGGGTTAAAGTCGGCCCCGATAAAGTATTCGTGCATTCAGGACATCCCCCGTGCTAGAGCACCTCCTGGGTGGGCTCCACTTTATCGCCCTTTGGTTGTTTGCCGCCTGGTTTCAGGCGGCTTTTTTATGCCTGATATTTAATGATGGGTGGCGAAGAGCCATTTTTTTCGCGCACTGATTTCAGCGCGCCTGGAAGGGCAGGGGGCAACTTTCCTGCAGCAGAAACAACAAGGCCGGTGACAAAGAATGTCACCGGCCTTGTTGTTTGTCGCGGGCGTTATATCAGCCGATCACACCACCGCTTCGCGGCGGCTGCTGGCAACCTGAGTGTGGCGCAGTGTCGGCAGCAGGAAGGCGATCGACAGCAGGCAGGCACCGACCAGCAGCACGAAGCCGCCGTCCCAACCGAAGTGGTCGACGGTGTAGCCCATCGCGGCACTGGCTGCGACCGAGCCGCCCAGGTAGCCGAACAGGCCCGTGAACCCGGCGGCGGTGCCGGCGGCTTTCTTCGGCGCCAGCTCCAGCGCCTGCAGGCCGATCAGCATCACCGGGCCGTAGATCAGGAAGCCGATGGAGAACAGCGCGATCATGTCGACGGTGGGGTTGCCCGGTGGGTTGAGCCAGTACACCAGGGTGGCGACGGTGACCAGGGCCATGAACACGATGCCGGTCAGGCCGCGATTGCCACGGAAGATCTTGTCCGACATCCAGCCGCACAGCAGGGTGCCGGGGATGCCTGCCCACTCGTAGAAGAAGTAGGCCCAGGAGGTCTTGTCGACGGTGAAGTGCTTGGCCTCCTTGAGGTAGGTCGGCGCCCAGTCGAGCACGCCGTAGCGCAGCAGGTAGACGAACACGTTGGCCAGGGCGATGTACCAGAGCATCTTGTTGCGCAGCACGTACTTGACGAAGATCTGCTTGGCGCTGAATTCCTGTTCGTGGCTGGCGTCGTAGCCTTCGGGGTAGTCGTTCTTGTACTCCTCGATCGGCGGCAGGCCCACCGATTGCGGGGTGTCGCGCATGGTGACGAAGGCGAACACGGCCACCAGCACCGCCACGGCGGCCGGTACATAGAAGGCAGCATGCCAGTCGTTGGTCCAGCCCAGCCCAAGGATGAACAGCGGGCCAATCAGGCCGCCACCCACGTTATGTGCCACGTTCCACACCGACACCACGCCGCCGCGCTCCTTCTGCGACCACCAGTGCACCATGGTCCGTCCGCTCGGCGGCCAGCCCATGCCCTGGGCCCAGCCGTTGATGAACAGCAGGATGAACATGATGGTGACGCTGGAGGTGGCCCAGTGCGCGAATCCGAACACGAACATCACCGCAGCCGACACCAGCAGGCCGAAGGGCAGGAAGTAACGGGGGTTGGAGCGGTCGGACACCAGGCCCATGAGGAACTTGGACAGGCCGTAGGCAATGGCGATGGCCGAGATTGCCAGGCCGAGCTGGCCGCGGGTGTAGCCTTCCTCGTCGATCAGGTAAGGCATGGCCAGGGAGAAGTTCTTGCGCAGCAGGTAATAGCCTGCATAACCGAAGAAGATGCCGGCGAAGATCTGCCAGCGCAGGCGGCGATAGGTACTGTCGACCTGTTCAGCGGGCAGCGGCGCCCGGTGCACGGCGGGGCGGAAGAAGGCAAACATCGGGGTACTCCAACGTTGTTGTTTTATCTGCGAAAGCGAATATTACATTTTCGTTACAGAAAAAAATATCGCTTTCACAGGCTGGAGTGTTGCTTTGCGAACGCTCCGTCAGATCGTGATCAGGGACGGGGTCTGGCTGTTTGGGGGGGGCGATGTCGCTGCGTTTGCTGGAGACATCGGTGGTGGTGCTGGGCGGGGTAGGCTTGGCTTTCGGCGCGGCAGGGCTGAGCTGGCGCCAGATTTCAAGGCCATGGCGGGTGCGGTTCATAACCTCAAGGCCAGCCATCCCCCTGTGGGGGCGGGCTGGCCTTGATTTAGCGCATCACTGATTACGCGTCACCCGCCACACAGTATTGGCCAGGTCGTCGGCGATGATCAGCGCGCCTTTCGGATCCACTGTCACCCCCACCGGGCGGCCGCGTGTCTTGCCATCCTCACCCCGGAAACCGGTAGCGAAGTCGATTGGCTCACCCGCTGGCTTGCCGTTGCTGAACGGCACGAAGATCACCTTGTAGCCGACAGGATTGGGCCGGTTCCAGCTGCCGTGCTCGCCTACGAATACACCGTTGGCGAACTGTTCGCCCATCGCCGGCAGGGAGAAATCCACGCCCAGTGCGGCGACGTGCGAACCCAGGCTGTAGTCCGGCTTGATCGCGGCGGCGACTTTCTCCGGATTCTGCGGTTGCGCGCGGGTATCGACGTTCTGCCCCCAGTAGCTCCAGGGCCACCCGTAGAAGGCCCCTTCGCGCACCGAAGTCAGGTAGTCCGGCACCAGGTCCGGCCCCAGCTCGTCGCGTTCGTTGACCACCGCCCACAGTTGCCCCGAATCAGGCTGGATGGTCAGCGCCGTGGGGTTGCGCAGGCCGGTCGCGTAGGGTTTGTGGGCGCCGGTCTGGGCGTCGATCTGCCAGACCATCGCGCGGTCGATCTCCACTTCCATGCCGCGCTCGGTGATGTTGCTGTTCGAGCCGATGCCCACATACAGGTAGCGACCGTCCGGGCTGATGGTCAGCGCCTTGGTCCAGTGGTGGTTGATCGTCGAGGGCAGCTCGGTGAGCGTGGTCGGCGGGCCGTCGGCCTTGGTCTGGCCGTCCTGGTAATCGAAGCGCACCAGCGCATCCTGATTGGCCACGTACAGCTTGCCATCGGCAAATGCCAGGCCGTAGGGGGCGTTGAGGTTTTCGGCGAACACTGTCTGCACTTCGTAGCGGCCGTCGCCATCGGCATCGCGCAGCAGGGTGAGGCGATTGCCGCTTTTGACCTGGGTGTTGCCCTTGGCCTTGATCTGGCTGGCGATCACGTCCTTGGGCTTGAGCTTGGCGGCATTGCCGCCACGACCTTCTGCCACGATGATGTCGCCGTTGGGCAGGATCAGCGTCTGGCGCGGGATCTTCAGGTCGGTGGCGATGGCGGTGATGCTGTAGCCGTCCGGCACCTTGGGTTTCTGCTCGCCCCACAGTGCCGGCTCGGCGATCTTCATGCTCGGTAGCAGGCCACGTTCGGGGGCCGGAAGTTTCGGGTCGGGGCCGCGGGCCTGGGTGGCATCGCCTTCACCACCGCAGGCGGCCAGCAGCAGGCTCATGCTCAGGATCGACAGCGCGAGGGGCGTCTTCATGCAGCACCTCCCGAGCGCAGGTTGGTCAGGCCGATCCAGGTGGCGATGCAGGCCAGCACGCTGACGATCACCGACAGCACCAGCCCCGAGGGCATGACCGCCCAGGCATCCTTGGCGTGCTCGAAGGCGTTGACCAGCCCCAGCAGCCAGGTCACCACCAACAGCAGCACGTACAGCACCGGGCGACCGGCCTTGCGCTCGGCGCGCACCAGGTTGGCCAACGCGAACAGCACGGCCAGGCCGCAGAACAGCAGCCCTCCGGCGATGAGCCAGGCGGCGAAGTTGCTCCACTGGATCTGGAAGGTCTGGTAGTAGGCGATGTCGCTGATCAGTGCCCCGAGAAACAGCGGCACGGTGCCGGCCAGCAGGGTCGCATGCAGCGGCCCGGGCGTGCACCGGTAGGGGTCGTGGACGGTCGTGGTCATGGCGGCTCCTTGTCGTTGGCGATGAAAGCCAGCGATTTTTACGCTGGCTGCGCCTAGGGAAGGATCGCGCGGCTGGTCGGTTGGTTCAGTGCAATTTCGCGTTCAAGTATTTTGCTCGCGTACCAGTTGCCCGTTTCGGTCCAGGTGATAACGCTCAAGATCGCGCGCCAGTATCAAGCAACCGTCGTAGTGGGTCTGGGCTTCGGCGTGGATGTCGTCGATGCACGGGCTGCGCCGTGGATCGCCCTGGTAGCGCGCGCTGAAGTGCGTGAGCACGAGATTCCTCACCCCGGCGGCCTGGGCGAAGCGCGCGACCGCCTCGGCACTGCTGTGTCCGAAGCTGACACCGGTGCGTTCGATCAGTGGCTGGGTGAAGGTCGCTTCGTGCACCAGTACATCCGCGTCCCTGGCAACCTCTGCCAACAGCTCGGGGCGATCGTTGTCGCCGCAGACGATGACCCGTCGCGCAGGCCGGGAGGCGCGCAGGTAGTGCCGTGGATCGAGCATGCGGCCCTCGTGAACCACGGCAGTGCCCTTGGCCAGTTCGCCCCACAACGGGCCGCGCGGGATGCCGTCGGCCTCCAGGCGCTGGATGTCCAGGCGGGGCTCGGGGTTGATCTCGGTGAACACATAGCCACGGCTCGGCACCCGATGGGACAGCTCGACTGCATTGACCTGCAGGCTGGTGTTGCTCCAGGTGCCGAAGGTTTCGGCCGCGTGCAGGCGCAGCTCGAAGGGCAGGTAGGTGTCGCTGACCGACAGGCTCAGGCGCACCCAGTCGTGCAGGGCAGTTGGCAGGATCAACTCGAGTGGCTCGCTGCGCCCGGACATGCCGGCGCTGGCCAGCAGGCCGGGCAGGCCGAAGCAGTGATCGCCATGTACGTGGGTGATGAAGATCGCGCGCAGGTCTCGGACCGATAAAGGTGTGTGCAGGAGCTGGTGCTGGGTGGCCTCGCCGCAGTCGACCAGATACCAGCCGCTGCCGCTCGTGTCGATGACGGCCGTGGCGCTGACATTGCGCGCCTTGGTGGGCGCTCCGGCGCTGGTGCCCAGGAACAGCAGGTCCATATGAAATGCTTCCAGAGAGTGTCGGCCTATTCTAAGGCGCGACACACCGGTGGGCACAACCCGGGTTGGGCGCTGTGTCAGGCAAAGCTGCCGGTCTGCACCGCGCCACTGCGCCGGTAATGGGCGAGCAGTACCCCGCGTGGCGTGCTCAGGGACTCGACCAGGCTCAGCGCTGCCGGTTGCGCGTTGTCTGCGAACAGCCGCTTGCCGTGCCCGAGCATCACCGGGTTGATCAACAGGCGCAGCTCGTCCACCAACCCGGCAGCCAACAGTTGCTGCACCAGTTCGGCGCTGCCTTGGGTGAGCAGTGCCGGGCCGTCCTGCTGCTTGAGCGTGTGGACGGCCTGGATCACATCAGCGCCCAGGGCGCGGCTGTTTTGCCAGTCGAGGGTGTCAGGGTGGTGGGTGGCGACGTGCTTGGGCACCTTGTTGAACAGCTCGGCCATGGGCGCGTTGTCCGAGTCGGCGTCTACCTTGGGCCAATAGCCGGCAAAGATGTCGTAGGTACGCCGCCCCAGCAGCAGTTCGAAGGGCTGGCTGAACAGCGCTTGCATGGCTTGGCCAAAGGTCTCGTCGGCATAGGGCACGAGCCAGCCACCAAAACCGAAGCCCTGGCTGGTGTCTTCCTGCGGGCCGCCAGGGGCCTGCATGACGCCGTCCAGGCTGACGAACGCGGCAACGATGAGTGTGCGCATGGGGGTGTCCTCGCGAGGGGTGTTCGGGGCAGTGGAAGAATAGGTCACTGCGGTTCCTGAAGATTGGTCGAACGGGCAAGGCGCGAATCGACAGCCCATTTGTTACCCGCGGCGATCAGTCCCGCCTTTGGCATAAGCACCGCCTTGCAGGTGCGTTATAGTCCGGCGCGTGAACCCTTTCCCCACAGGAGTGCCGCCCGTGACCGAGTACACCGCGTTCAAGGTCGAACTGACCGACAACATCGCCCATGTACAGATCAATCGCCCGGAAAAAATCAACGCGATGAACGCGGCCTTCTGGGAGGAAATCGTCGAGATCTTCCAGTGGATCGACGACACCAAGGCGGTGCGGGCGGTGGTTGTCAGCGGCGCGGGCAAGCATTTTTCCTCGGGGATCGACCTGATGATGCTGGCCTCGCTGGCCGGCCAGATGGGCAAGGACGCCGGCCGCAATGCGCGCCTGCTGCGCCGCACCATCCTGCGCCTGCAAAGCTCGTTCACGGCCGTCGACAAGTGCCGCAAGCCGGTGCTGGCGGCGATTCAGGGCTATTGCATCGGCGGTGCCATCGACCTGGTGTCGGCCTGCGACATGCGCTATTGCAGCGCTGATGCGCAGTTCTCGATCAAGGAAATCGACATGGGCATGGCCGCCGATGTCGGCACCCTGCAACGTTTGCCACGTATCATCGGCGACGGCATGATGCGTGAGCTGGCCTACACCGGGCGTATGATCGACGCCACCGAGGCATTGCGCATCGGCCTGGTCAACCGGGTCTATGACGATCAGGCTGCATTGCTCGACGGGGTCTTTGCCATCGCCCGGGAAATTGCAGGAAAATCGCCCATCGCCGTGGCCGGCACCAAGGAAATGATCAGCTACATGCGCGACCATCGTATCGACGATGGCCTGCAGTACATCGCCACCTGGAACGCCGCCATGCTGCAGTCAGAAGACCTGCGGGTCGCGGTGGCGGCCCACATGAACAAACAGAAACCGACGTTCGCCGACTGACTTCCCGACGGCGCACGCGCCTGAAGGGATCCGAACATGTCAGCACGCTGGACTACCGCAGTACTCGACCCGCAGACCGCTGGCGGCCTGGCCGTCGCCCGCAGCCCTGCGGGGTTCCTGGTGGACGACAACGGTGCGTTGTTCCCGCGGGACTGGCTCAAGCGCCAGGAGCTGGACGTACTCTGCGAGCACGGTATCGGTCATTTCGACGGCGAACCGGTGTTCCTCCTGGAGCTGCGCACTGCCAGTGAACTGCCGGGCATGAGCTGGCGCGGCCTGCGCCAGTTCATGCTCGAAGGCGACTTCGATACCTACAAGCTGCTGGGTTACGCCGCACAGATCGGCACCTGGGCGCGCGAGCATCGTTTCTGCGGCAGCTGCGGCCAGCCGATGACGCAGATTCGCTGGGAGCGGGCGATGCATTGCCAGCCCTGCGACCTGCGCAGCTACCCGCGCATCTCGCCCAGCATGATCGTGCTGGTGACCCGTGGCGACGAAATCCTGCTGGCGCGCTCGCCGCGCTTCGTCACCGGCGTGTACAGCACCCTGGCCGGCTTTGCCGAACCGGGCGAGTCGGCGGAGGATTGCCTGGTGCGCGAAGTGCGCGAGGAAGTGGCGGTGCAGGTCAAGAATATCCAGTACGTGGGCAGCCAGTGCTGGCCGTTCCCACATTCGATGATGCTGGGCTTCCACGCCGAGTACGCCGGCGGCGAGATCGTCATGCAGCCTGACGAGATCGAGGATGCCCAGTGGTTCAGCGTGCACGACCTGCCGCCATTGCCCGCCGGGCGCTCCATCGCACGCTACCTGATCGACCTGTACGTGGCGCGGCGGCTGGGTCTGGCAGAGCCGGTGCTGCCGACCTGATCAGGGCTGTTCCGCGGGCAACCACGACGGAATTGTCATCGTGGTTAATCCAGCTGAGGGCTGGGCCGCTCAGGCCTGGCCGAACCAGTGCTGCCAGGCCAGGCGCACGGTCAGCGCCAGCACCACGGTGATGAACACCGGACGAATGAACTTGCTACCGCCGCTGATCGCGGTGCGGGCGCCGAAGAACGCACCAATCATCACCGACACGCCCATGGCCAGGCCGACGATGTAGTCCACTTGCCCGGAAATCACGAACACCGTCAGCGCCGCGATGTTGCTGACGAAGTTCATGCTGCGCGCCACACCACTGGCACGTACCAGGTCGATGGGGTAGAGCAGCAGTGTGCTTACCGTCCAGAACGCACCCGTGCCGGGGCCTGCCACGCCGTCGTAGAAACCAAGGCTGAAACCCTGGGGGAACTGCCATTTTTTCCTGATCGGTGCATCGGCATCCAGCGGCGCCTTGGGGGTGCCGCCGAACAGCAGGTACACGCCACAGGCGAAGACGATCACCGGCAGCATCTTGTTCAGCCATTCGGCGGGCATGTAGTGCGCGATCACCGCGCCGATCAGCGCGCCATTGAGGGTGCCGACGATCGCCAGGCGCCACTGCGCCGGGTGGAACAGCTTGCGTCGGTAGTAGGTGAACCCGGCGGTGGCCGAGCCGAAGGTCGAGCTGAGCTTGTTGGTGCCCAGCACCAGGTGCGGCGGCATGCCGGCGGTGAGCAGGGCGGGGGTGGTGAGCAGGCCGCCGCCACCGGCAATGGCATCGATGAAACCGGCGACGAAGGCCACTGCGGCGAGGATCAGCAGGGTAAGCGGTTCTACGGTGAGTTCGAAGGGCATGGGACGGCTTTCAGGCTACAGGCGAGGGCGCGGCAAAAGGTCGCGCCAGAGGCTGCACATGGTAGCCCTCGGGGCGCGCCCTTGCCAGAGTCGCTAGCTGGAGCTTGGGGATCCGTCGTGCCTAGCCTTGCGCAAACAACTCGCTGATCACCCTGCGCAACCACACACTGCGTGGCGCCTGCTGGAAGCGTGCGTGCCAGAACTGCTTGAGGTCGTAGCAGGGGATCTCCACCGGCGGCTCGACGATCTGCACGTTCACGGTATCCAGGTACAGATTGGCCACGGTGCGCGGCAGCACCACCACCAGGTCGGATTGCTCGATGATTGAGGGCACGCTCATGTAGTGCGAGGTCTCGAGCACGATGTTGCGCTTGATCCCCGCTTCGTTCAGATGCGCCTCGAACATTTCCTGGCGGCGGCTGCCGTCGCGCACCTGCAGGTGCTCCATACGGGCGAAATCCTCGAGCGCCAGGCGCTCGCGGGCCAGTGGGTGGCCGCGGCGCAGCATGCAGGTGAGGTCGTGGGAGAACAGCCGTTGCTGGTAGATGTTGGGGGCCGTGAGGTCGGGGAAGTAACCCAGCACGGCATCGACCTTGCCGTCATGCAGGCTATCGGTGAGCGCATCGGGTGCCAGGCTGAGCGTGCGCAGGCGAATGCGTGGCGCGAGCTGGCGCAGCTTCTGGAACAACGGTGGCAGGAACACCACCTCGCCGATCTCGCTCAGGCAGAACACGAACTCGTCTTCGGCGGTGGCAGGGTCGAAGGTTGGGCTGCTGAGGATGTCGCGGTCGATGATTTCGATGACTTCGCGGGTGCGCTCGATGATGCCCTGGGCCCGTGGCGTGGCCTCCATGCCGGCACCGGAGCGGATGAACAGCGGATCTTGCAGCGAATGGCGCAGGCGGGCGAGGGCGGCGCTGGCGGCGGGCTGGCTGATGCCCAGCTGTTTCGCCGCAGCGGTGACGTTGCCGGTTTCGTAGACGGCTAGAAGGACGCGAAGCAGGTTGAGGTCGGTGCGCATCTCTATAACCAAATCAAATAGTGCGAATAAAGAGAATTAGCTTCTGCGATTAAGCGCCGGTTGCGAGGATGAGTCCAGACAAAAATAAAACCAAGGGACTCCACCCATGATCAACCTGCACGATATCCGCTACGTGCGCCTGGGTACCGCCAACCTGGACGATGCACGCCGCTACGCGACGCAGATCCTCGGTCTGCAGGTGGCCCGCGAGGCCAACGGTGCGGTGTATTTTCGCTCCGACAGCCGCGATCACACCCTGTGCTACTACGAGGGTGACCCGCGCGAAACCACAACCGCCTTCGAGGTCACCAGCAGCGACGAGCTGGAGCACGCCGCCGTGCTGCTCGAACGCAATGCCTTCAGCGTGGTGCACGGCTCGCGTGAAGACGCCGAGGTGCGCCACGTCAATGAGCTGATCCGATTCAAGGACCCCAGCGGCAACAACATCGAACTGGTGTTGCGCCCCCACGCCAGCGGCAGCCGTTACTTCCCCAGCCGCGACGCCGGCATCACCGGCTTCAGCCATATCGGACTGCGCACCACCGACGCCCGCCGCGACGAGGATTTCTGGACCCGCCTGGCCAACGCCCGAGTCAGCGATCGCATCGGCGAGGCGCCGCTGCTGCGCATCGACGAGGTGCACCACAAGATCGCGCTGTTCCCCTCCAGCCACGCCGGGGTGCAGCACATCAACCACCAGGTCGAGAGCATCGACGACGTGATGCGCGCCTACTATTTCCTGCGTGAGCGCAACATCAAGATCCTCTTCGGCCCGGGTCGGCATCCGACCTCGGGTGCGGTGTTCCTGTACTTCGAAGGGCCGGACGGCATGACCTACGAGTATTCCACCGGGGTCAGCCACATCCGCGCCGAAGACGACTCCAGCCACCAGCCACGGCAGTTCCCCGGCGTATCGTCGTCGTACTGCGCCTGGGGTTCGAAACCCGATATCCCGGAGTTCAAGGCATGAGCGGCCAGCCGATTGCCAGCCAGGCGCAGCAACGCCAGGTGCGCATGGCGGCCCGCGCGTTGGGCCGCGCCGGCCTGGCGCATGCCTACGGGCATTGCAGCCTGCGCCTGGACGCCGAGTACTTCCTGGTCTGTGCAGCGCGCCCGATGGGCCTGATCGGCGTGGGCGAGCCGGGCACCGTGGTGCCGGTCCATGGGCCGCTGCCAGACGGCGTGCTGGGCGAGGTGCGCATCCACCAGCAGCTCTACCGTCGCCGCGCCGACCTGGGCG
This sequence comes from Pseudomonas putida, assembly GCF_001636055.1. NCBI lineage: Bacteria > Pseudomonadati > Pseudomonadota > Gammaproteobacteria > Pseudomonadales > Pseudomonadaceae > Pseudomonas > Pseudomonas putida. The sequence continues at coordinate 4,155,677 of NZ_CP011789.1, read as the reverse complement.
CAGTGATCCGCAGCATGCCGGCGCAGGTGATGGCGCTGTCCTGCGCCGGCCTCACGCCACAGCCGCGGCATGGCATGGGCAGTTACTTCCAGCCGTCGATCCCGCTGTGGGACGACGTCCAGTTGCTGCGTGACGATGCCCAGGCCAGCGCGCTGGCTGAGCTGTTCGGCCAAGGCAAGGCCCTGGCCATGCGCGGTAACGGTGCCATCGTCGCCGGCGATTCGCTGGTCGAGGCCCTGACCCTGACTTGGTACCTGGAGGACGCCGCGCGCATCGAGCTGCAACTGCAGGCCGCAGGCCTGGCCGAGCGCGGCCCGTTGCTCGATGCCCAGGCCTGCGCGCAACGCGCCACCCGTGGCGGGCGGATCTACGAGCGGATGTGGGAATACCTCACTGCCGGCGATCCGGAAGCCAGCGACACCGTATTCGAATAAAAAACAGAGGACTACCGATCATGCCTGCGCAAGCGTTTCGTCATTTCATCAATGGCGAGTGGGTCTCCAGTGCCCGCACCTTCGAAAACCGCAACCCTGCCGACAACAGTGTCATCGGCCTCGTCCACGAAGCGGGGCAAGCCGAAGTCGATGCCGCCGTGGCCGCTGCCCGTGCCGCCCTCAAAGGCCCTTGGGGGACGATGACGGTCGCCCAGCGTACTGCGCTGCTGCACAAGGTCGCCGAGGGCATAGAGCGTCGCCACGCCGAGTTCGTCGCGGCCGAAGTGGCCGACACCGGCAAGCCTGCACACTTGGCCGGGCACCTCGACATTCCGCGAGGCGCCGCCAACTTCAAGGTGTTCGCCGACCTGATCCGCAACGTACCGACCGAAAGCTTCGTGATGGACACCCCAGACGGTGGCAAGGCGGTCAACTACGCCGTGCGAGCACCGCGCGGTGTGATCGGCGTGGTCTGCCCGTGGAACCTGCCGCTGCTGCTGATGACATGGAAGGTCGGCCCGGCCCTGGCCTGCGGCAACACCGTGGTGGTCAAGCCATCCGAAGAAACCCCGGCCACTGCCACGCTGCTGGGCGAGGTGATGAACGAGGCCGGAGTGCCGCCGGGCGTGTACAACGTGGTGCATGGCTTTGGCGCCGATTCGGCGGGGGCCTTCCTGACCTCGCACCCGGATGTCGATGGCGTGACCTTCACCGGCGAGACCGGGACTGGCGAGGTCATCATGAAGGCTGCGGCCAAGGGCATTCGCCCGGTCTCGCTGGAGCTGGGCGGCAAGAACGCCGGCATCGTCTTCGCCGACGCCGACCTTGAGAAAGCCGTCAAGGGGCTGGGGCGCGCAGTGTTCGAGAACAGTGGGCAGGTGTGCCTGGGGACTGAACGCATCTACGTGCAGCGGCCATTGTTCGAGCGCTTCGTCGAGGCCTTCAAGGCGCACGCCGCGAGCATCGTGGTGGGCGATCCGAACGCCCATGGCACCACCATGGGGCCGCTGATCTCCCTCGGGCACCGCGAGAAGGTGCTGTCCTACGCCCGCCAGGCTATCGCCGATGGCGCCACCGTGGTGTGCGGCGGCGGCATTCCCCAGGTGCCGGCGCACCTGGCCGAAGGCGCCTGGTTCGAGCCGACCATCTGGACCGGCCTGCCGGAAACCTCGGCGGTGATCCGCGAAGAGATCTTCGGCCCCTGCTGCCACATCGCGCCGTTCGACACCGAGGAAGAGGCCGTGGCCCTGGCCAACGATACTCCTTACGGGCTGGCTGCCAGTGTCTGGACCCGCGACCTGCAGGTCGCCCACCGCTTGGGCAGCGCGCTGGATGTTGGCATCTGCTGGATCAACGCGTGGTTCCTGCGCGATCTGCGCACCGCCTTCGGCGGCGCCAAGCAGTCGGGCATCGGCCGTGAGGGGGGTGTGCACTCGCTGGAGTTCTACACCGAATTGCGCAACGTCTGCGTCCGCCTGTGAGGAGCACTCCATGAACCTTGACGACATCCAGCGCGCCGGCCAGCAACTGCACCAGGCCCTGGCGTGTGGCCAGGCCCTGGCGCCGCTGACCGAAACCCACCCCGACATCACCCTGGAGCAGGCCTACCAGGTGCAGCTGGCGATGATCCAGCCGCGCCTCGATGCAGGCGAGCGGGTGCTGGGCAAGAAGATCGGCGTCACCAGTCAGGTGGTGATGAACATGCTCGGCGTCGACCAGCCAGACTTCGGTCACCTGCTCAGCGACATGCTCCACGCCGATGGCGCGGCCATCGCTATCGACGGCCTCATCGCGCCCAAGGCCGAGGGCGAGATCGCCTTCGTGCTCAAGGAGTCTCTGCAGGGCCCGGGCGTCACTGTCGCCGATGTGCTGCGCGCCACCGCCTATGTGATGCCGTGCTTCGAGATCGTCGACTCGCGCATTCGCGACTGGAAGATCCGCATCCAGGACACCGTCGCCGACAACGCCTCCGCCGCTGCCTTCGTGCTGGGGGACCGCAGTGTTGATCCGCGTGATGTGGACCTGGCCTGTGTCGGCATGACCCTGGAAAAGAACGGCGAGATCGTCGCCACCGGCGCCGGTGCCGCCGCGCTTGGCCATCCGGCCAACGCCGTGGCCTGGTTGGCCAACACCCTCGGCCGCCTCGGCATCGCGCTGAACAAGGGCGAGGTGATTCTCTCCGGTTCGCTGGCGGCCATGGTGCCGGTGCAGGCCGGTGACCAACTGCGTATCAGCCTCGGCGGCATCGGCTCGGCCGCTGTTCGCTTCGTTTGAAGGAAAACCCCTATGAACCTGTCCCAAGCCACCATCGCCCAACTGGCCGAACACCTGGAAAACGCCGAACTCAAGCGTGAGGCGGTGGCCAAGATCACCGACGCCCACCCCGACATGGACTGGGACGACGCCTATGCCATCCAGGATGCCATCCGCGCCCGCAAGCAGGCCCGTGGCGTGCGTATCGCCGGCCTGAAGATGGGCCTGACCTCGTTCGCAAAGATGAAGCAGATGGGCGTCACCGATCCGATTCACGGCTTTCTCACCGACTACGGCTCGAGCCTCGACGGCGCGGCCATCGATGTCGACAGCCTGATCCACCCCAAGGTCGAGGCCGAGATCGCCTTCGTCCTCAAGCACCCGCTCAAGGGGCCGGGTGTGCATGTTGGCGACGTGCTGGCGGCCACCGACTTCATCGTGCCGGCGGTCGAAGTGATCGATTCGCGCTACGAGAACTTCCGTTTCGACCTCAAGAGCGTGATTGCCGACAACACCTCGTCGGCACGTTTCGTCACGGGCGGGCGCATGTCCGGGGTCGAGGGCGTCGACCTGAAGTGCCTGGGCGTCGTGCTGGAAAAGAACGGCGAAGTGGTCGCCACCGGAGCCGGTGCCGCGGTGCTCGGGCACCCGGCGCAGAGCGTGGCGATGCTCGCCAACATGCTCGGCGCCAAGGGCCGCGAGCTGCCGGCGGGCACCTTCATCATGACCGGCGGCATCACCGAGGCCATTGCAGTGCAGGCGGGCGACAACGTCACCGTGCGCTACCAGCACCTGGGCAGCGTGTCGATGCGCTTCATCTCATCCGGCCAACGCTGACAGGAGTACCTGAGATGCCTATTGCCATCATCCATATCGCTGAAGGCCGCACGCCCGAGAAGAAGCGTGCGCTGCTGGACAAGGTCACCCTGGCCATTGCCGACAGCCTCGAAGTATCGGTCGAGAGCGTGCGCGTCCTGTTGCAGGAAATCCCCGAGACCCAGTGGGCCGCCGGTGGCCAGACCCTCGCCGAACGCCGTGCCAAAGCCTGAACACAGGACCACGACAATGAACGACAAGATCAGCGTTGCCATCATCGGTTCGGGCAATATCGGCACCGACCTGATGATCAAGATCCTGCGCAACGGCCAGCACCTGAAGATGGGCGCCATGGTTGGCATCGACCCGGCCTCCGATGGCCTGGCGCGGGCCGAGCGCCTGGGCGTGGCGACCACCGCCAAGGGTGTCGAGGGCCTGCTGGCGCTGCCGGGTTTCAAGGATATCCGTATCGTCTTCGACGCCACCAGCGCCGGTGCCCACGGTCGCCACAACGCGCTGTTGCAGGAGCACGGGGTCAAGGTCATCGACCTGACGCCCGCCGCCATTGGCCCGTTCACCATTCCGGCGATCAACCTGGATGCTGAACTGGCCGCGCCGAACATCAACATGGTCACCTGCGGCGGCCAGGCCACCATACCGATCGTCGCTGCGGTGTCGCACGTGGCCAAGGTGCATTACGGTGAAATCGTCGCCTCGATCAGCAGCAAATCGGCAGGCCCCGGCACCCGGGCCAATATCGACGAATTCACCGAGACCACTTCCCATGCCATCGAGAAACTCGGCGGGGCACAGAAGGGCAAGGCGATCATCGTCCTCAATCCCGCCGAGCCGCCGCTGATGATGCGCGACACTGTGTTCGTGCTGTCGGAGCCGGCAGATCAGGCGGCGGTCGAGCGCTCGATCCTGGCGATGGTCGAGGCCGTGCAGGCCTACGTGCCCGGCTATCGCCTCAAGCAGCAGGTGCAGTTCGAGGTGATCCCGGCAGACCAGCCGGTGAATGTTCCGGGGCTGGGGCTGCGCAGCGGCCTGAAGACTTCGGTGTTTCTCGAGGTCGAGGGCGCCGCGCACTACCTGCCGGCCTACGCCGGCAACCTGGACATCATGACCTCGGCGGCCGTGGCCTGCGCCGAGCGTATCGCCGCTACCCAGTTCGTGGAGGGCTGAACACATGAACGCCGGCAAGAAACTCTATATTTCCGATGTCACCCTGCGCGACGGCAGCCATGCCATCCGCCATCAGTACACCTTGGAGCAGGCCCGCGACATCGCCCGCGCGCTGGACCAGGCCAAGGTCGATTCGATCGAGGTCGCCCACGGTGACGGCCTGCAAGGCTCGAGCTTCAACTATGGCTTTGGCCGGCACTCGGACCTCGAGTACATCGAAGCGGTGGCTGAGGTCATCAGCCACGCGAAGATCACCACGCTGCTGCTGCCTGGCATCGGCACCGTGCATGACCTCAAGAATGCCTACAACGCTGGTGCCCGGGTGGTGCGCATCGCCACCCACTGCACCGAAGCCGATGTCTCGCGCCAGCACATCGAGTACGCCCGCGAGCTGGGCATGGACACCGTGGGTTTTCTGATGATGAGCCATATGCTGGCGCCCGAGCCGTTGGCGCAGCAGGCGAAGCTGATGGAAAGCTACGGCGCCACCTGCGTGTACATGGCCGACTCGGGCGGCGCGATGAACATGCAGGATGTACGCGAGCGCTTCCAGGCGTTCAAGGCGGTGCTCGACCCGTCCACCGAGACCGGCATGCATGCCCACCACAACCTCAGCCTGGGCGTGGCCAACTCGATCACCGCGGTGGAGGCGGGCTGCGATCGCATCGACGCCAGCCTTGCCGGCATGGGGGCTGGTGCCGGCAACGCGCCGCTGGAGGTGTTCATCGCGGCCGCCGAACGCCTGGGCTGGAATCACGGCACCGACCTGTATCGGCTGATGGATGCGGCCGACGATATCGTCCGGCCCTTGCAGGATCGCCCGGTGCGGGTTGACCGCGAAACCCTGGCGCTCGGCTACGCCGGGGTGTATTCCAGCTTCCTGCGCCACGCTGAGATCGCTGCTCGCCGCTACGGCCTGAACACCGTGGACATCCTCGTCGAGCTCGGCCGTCGCAAGATGGTGGGCGGTCAGGAAGACATGATCGTCGACGTTGCCCTGGACCTGCTGCGACCCTGAAACCACAACGCCTTGCCAATGCTTTGCCCCAACCACAAGCCTAATAAAAAGGGGAAATACCATGAGCCAGCACACTGCCCGAATCGGCGAGATCATCGATAACGCGCGCATCTCGCCTTACCAGATCATCGTTCTTACCCTGTGTTTCCTGATCGTTCTGGTCGACGGCTTCGACACCGCCGCGATCGGCTACATCGCCCCGGCCCTGCGTGAGGAATGGGGCCTGCTACCGGCACAATTGTCGCCGGCCTTCGGTGCCGGTCTGTTCGGCCTGTTGGTCGGTAGCCTGGTGTTCGGGCCCATCGCCGATGCCATCGGGCGCAAGCGCGTGCTGCTGGTGTCGGTGCTGGTGTTCGGCGTCGGCACCCTGGCCTCGGCCTATGCCCACTCGATCGAGTCGCTGACCGTATTGCGTTTTGTCACCGGTATTGGCTTGGGCGGGGCGATGCCCACCTGCATCACCCTGAGCTCGGAGTATTCCCCGGCGCGGCGGCGGATGATCATGGTCACCCTGAGCTGGAGCGGCTTCACCGCGGGCCTTGCGCTGGGCGGCATGCTTGCGGCGCAGATCATCCCGCTGTTCGGCTGGCGTGGCGTGCTGATGATCGGCGGTATCGTGCCGCTGGCCATGCTGCCGTTGCTGGCCTGGCTGATGCCTGAATCGGTGCGCTTCATGGCTTCGAGCCCCAAGCATGGCGATGCCTTGCGCAAGGTGGTCGAGCGCATCACCGGCAGTAGCTATGCCGGGGTGACCATCCTCGACGACGAGCGCCCGGCGCAGGTGCGTTCGCCGATCTCGCACCTGTTCATCGAGGGCCGCGCGGTGCGCACGCTGCTGTTGTGGCTGGCGTTCTTCTGCTCGCTGTTCGTCTTCTACCTCCTGACCAGCTGGCTGCCGAGCCTGCTCAAGGACGCCGGTTACGACATCGCCCATGCCGCGCGTGTCGGTGCGATGGTGCCGCTGGGCGGCACGGTCGGCGCGATCCTGCTGGCGCTGCTGATGGACCGTGTCGGGCCTTATCGTGTGCTGGCCTGCTCCTACCTGGGGGCGGCGGTGGTGATCGCGGTCACCGGCTACCTGATGGGCGATATCTATGGCCTGGCGGCGGCGGTGTTCCTGATCGGTTTCGGCGTGGCCGGTGCGCAGAACGGCCTTAACCTGGTGTCGGCGACCCTCTACCCGACCACGGCCCGCGTCACAGGGGTCAGCTGGGCCATGGCCTGCGGGCGTTCCGGCTCCATCGTCGGCTCGACCCTGGGGGCCTGGCTGATCGCCGCGGCCGGTACGCCGGTGGTGTTCTTCCACTGGCTGGCCATTCCCGTGGTGGCAGGTGCGGCGGCGATCTTCGTGCTGTACCGGCTGAGCATCCGGCCATCTGCGGCCTGGCCGGCTGAAGCACCTCCCGCGCACTCCTGATCCCTGAATGAGTACCAGCGCCCGCTTCCTGACAGAAGCGGCGTCGGGCGCGGCTTGCCTGCGCCTGGCGTTCGGCGCTGCACATAACAACAAGAAACGAGGAGCACACAGCATGTCTTGCAAACGATCTTCTTTCGCTCCCGGGCTGATCGCCCTGGCGCTGGCCCCCCTGACCAGCCAGGCCGCTGGCCTGATCGAGGATTCCCATGCGCGCCTGGAAATGCGCAACATCTACTTCAACCAGGACAACCGCAGCGGCAGCGCCAACCCGTCCAAGCAGGAGGAGTGGGGCCAGGGCTTTCTGTTCGACTTCACTTCCGGCTACACCGAGGGCGCCGTCGGTGTCGGTGTCGATGCTCTGGGCATGCTTGGCATCCGTCTGGATTCGGGCAAGGGCACCCACTACAACCCGCAGAGCACCAACCGCGGTGGCCTGGTGTTTCCCACCGCCAGCGATGGTCGTGCGGTGGACGAGTTCAGCACCTTGGGCGTGACTGGCAAGCTGCGCGTTGCCAAGACCGAAGCGCGGCTCGGCACCTTGCGTCCGAAGATGCCGGTGCTGACCCTCAACGACGGTCGCCTGTTGCCGGAAACCTTCGAAGGCCTGCAGATCACCTCGCGCGACCTGGAGAACTTCACGTTCACCGGCGGGCAGATCCAGCGAGTCAAGAGCCGCAACTCGTCGAACAACGAAGGCATGGCGATTGCCGGAGCGGGTGGGCCGTTCGGTAAGCGCAGCAATGCGTTCAACTTCTTCGGCGTCGATTACGCCGTGAGCCGCGACCTGACCTTGCAGTACTACTACGGTGAGCTGGAGGACTTCTATCGCCAGCACTTCGTCGGCCTGGTGCACCAGTTGGCCTTGCCGGTGGGCAGCCTCAAGGCTGACCTGCGCTATTTCGACAGTGGTCCGTCGGGGCGCAACGGCAGTGTGGCTGGACGGGCCGAGGGGTACCGCAGTGCCGGTTTCGGCAACAACGGCAAGGTCGATAACCAGGCGTTTGCCGGGCTGTTCACCTACAGCCTCGGCGGCCACGGTTTCAGCCTGGGCTACCAGCAGCTTGAAGGCGACAGCGACTTTCCCTTCGTCAACCAGGGCGATGGCTCGGCCACCTACCTGATCACCGACCGCCAGACCGGTGCACGTTTCCAGAAGGCCGGCGAGCGGACCTGGGTGGCGCAGCACACCTACAACTTCGCCGCTGTCGGCATTCCGGGCCTGACCACGCTGCTGGCCTACCAGCGCGGCGACAACACCAAGTCGGCGCAGGGTGACCAGCATGAGTGGGAGCGCGATTTCTGGGTGACCTACGCGGTGCAGGGCGAGATGTTCAAGGGGCTGTCGTTCTCCTGGCGCAACGCCAGCTTGCGCAGCACCTACGCCAACCAGCGTGACCTGGACGAGAACCGTCTCTACATCACCTACAGCCTGCCGCTGTTTTAAAGCACAGCCCGCGCCACTCTCGTGGGCGCGGGCTTGCTCGTGAACGAGTGAGCGATTGGCAGATGGGCACCATGCCGATGTCGTTCGTCTAACCACCGACTCGGGCACGGCGCTGGTGGCAGAGGATCCGGTGTGGGCACCGGTCAGGTAGCGCCGGGTTGAATGCCGCTGCGCTGCACGAGCATTCACGCGCGATCACCGCCAGTGCTACAGTCGCTTCTTTTTGCCCCGAGGATGGAACATGCGAGCACTACTGCCGATGACTGCAGCCCTGATGTTGATTGGCTGCGCTTCGTCGACCATGGAGGCCGCGCGCAACGGCCAGCCCAGCGCGCGCCTCGACTCGCAGAAAGCGCCGGAGCTGGTGGCCCAGTGCATCCAGTTCAGTTGGCAGGAAGAATCGCGCTTCGGCGTTGACGCCAGTGGTTACCTGGACACGCGCAAGGGCGGTGGCTTGACGGTGTACACCCGCGAGGCGGAATCCTTCGTTGACGTCTACCCGCAGGCTGGCGGGACCCGGGTCGATTACTACGCCCGCAAGAACGACATGGTTGCTCTGCAGCGCAAGGCTGCGGCGGCAACCTGCCTGTGAGTCAGCGAGGCATGTAGCGCAGTTGCCAGCGCCGTGGAATCTTCCACGAGACCACGGCGAGCAGCAGGGCGGTCAGCGCGCTGGCCAGCAGTGCCGCTCGCTCGAAGCGTTGCTCCAGCAACACACCCAGCACTGCGCCGATGAACATGCCGCTCCAGGGCACCAGTTGTACGCGCCACCCCAGCCGTTGTTGGCCCAACAGGGTGCGGCCCAGCCCGCGGCCGAACCGCGACAGCGCGCCGGTGACGTAGGTCAGGCCGATCGGCAGGCCGTTCACTTCCTCGACCACCGCATTGATCATGCCCATCGCGGTCACCGCCGCCAGTAGCGCGAGCAGTTGCATGGGCTCTGGCAGCATGCCGGCGACCGCCAGTAGCAGGGCGATCACACACAGCAAGGGCCAGTGACGCCGGCCGCTTCTGGCGGCAACGATCACCCCCAGTGCGTTGCCTAGCACGAACGCCGCGATCACCAGCGCCAGGCGCAGCACCGGCCCAGGCTCGGCGCTGCCCAGCGAGACCGCCAGGCGCGTGGTGTTGCCGCTCATGAACGAAACGAAATCGCCCGTGGCCATGAAGCCGATGGCATCGGTCATGCCGGCGAGTACCGACAAGGCGGCAACGAAATACAGCCCCACCGTGCCGCGGCGCTGTACCCGCTGTTGACGCTGGCTGTCGAGTGACGCACTTCCCGGTAGCATCGCAGCTCTCCCCCTGAATCAGCCCAGCCGTGCCTCGAGCCTGGCGATATGTGCTTGCAGCCGTTCATGTTCTTCGCGTTCGGCGGTGATGTTCGTGAATACGCTGATCAGGTGCTCGGGTTGCCCGTCGGCCTGGCGCTGCAACGAAGTGCGCGCGCGGACCCACAGGTAGTGGCCGTTTTTGTGGCGTACGCGTTTTTCCACTTCGTAGCGGTCGATCTCGCCGTCAAGCAGGCGCTGCAGCAAGTGCAGGTTGTGCGGCAGGTCGTCGGGATGGGTCAATTGCTGGAAGGTAGTGCCGTAGAGCTCGTCTTCGCGGTAGCCCAGCAGTTCGCAGAAGCTGCCGTTGACCCGCTGCCAGCTGCCGTCGGGATCGATGTAGGCCAGCGCGCCCCAGGCGAACTCGAAGATGGTGCGAAAGCGCGCCTCGCTCTGGCGCAATTCTTCTTCGGCGACTTTGCGTTCGGTGGTGTCCATGCTGATGCCGACCATCTTCACCGCGCGCCCGGCGCTGTCGGCCAGCACGGTGGCGCGCGAGGCGATCCAGCATTGGCTGGCGTCGGGGCGGGTGATGCGAAAATCGCATTCGCAACCGGTGCCGTCGGCAACGGCCTGGGCGTACATGGCCTGCATCGGCGGAATGTCGTCCGGGTGGATATGCGCCCAGAACTCTTCGTTGCGCTGCACTGGCCAGCCATACACCGCCTCGACGTTGGGCGAGTAGGTGACTGCATCGGTGACCAGGTTCCACTCCCAGGTGACGATGCGTGCGCCTTCCTGGGCCAGTTTCATGCGGGTTTCACTTTCCATGATCTCGGCGGTGTAGCGGCGCCGCACGTCGGTCATCGGCAGCTCTACCACCTCGGCCTGCTGGACGCTCTGCAAGGCTTCTTCACCGTAGCGCAGCCAGATCCAGTTGACCTTGAGAAAAGCGGCGAGCTTGCGCAGGTTGTCGTAGTCGATTTCGCCACCGCGAGTCCACTTGTGCACCGCGGTGCGTGAAATGCCCAGGGCGGTGCCCACGGCTTGCAGGGTCAGCTTGTGGTGTTCGAGCAATTCCTTGAGGCGAAAGGCAAAGCTGTTTTCAACCATGGGGCGGTTCCTGGAAGCGGGCCGGAAACGCGAGTATACCCGAGCCGTAAACTTCAGGTTGACGGGCAAATGCGGTTTTTTCTCATCCGGGTATTCCTCGCATCGTTCATAAATTGTTATGTTATTACATGAAATTTAGGAGCGTCGTTGATGAAAGTTTTCCCCGCCCGGTTCTGCCTGGGTTTTTCCCTGTCTGTGTTCGGCCTGCCCGGCAGTGCTGCCGAACCTGTAATACTCGAGGCCCTGACCGTCAGCGACAGTCATCTGCTGGAGCGCGCCGACGGCCCTGTGCAGGGCTATCGCGCCACCCGCTCGAGCACCGCGACGCGCACCGATACCGATGTGCGCGACACGCCGCAGAGCATCGCCGTGGTGCCCAGCCAGGTGCTTGAAGACCTCAACAGCACGCGCATCGACCGTGCCCTGGACTTTGCCGGTGGCGTCACCCGGCAGAACAATTTCGGTGGCTTGACCTTCCTCAACTACAGCGTGCGCGGTTTTACCACCGGCGAGCTGTACAAGAACGGCTTTGCCATCAACCGCGGCAGCTACAGTGCACCGGACACCTCCACCATCGAGCGCATCGAGGTGCTCAAGGGCCCGGCCGCCAGCCTGTACGGGCGCGGCGATCCGGGTGGCCTGGTCAATATCGTCAGCAAGCGTCCGCAGGAGGAGGCGTTCACGCGCCTGAAGGCCAGCGCCGGCACGTGGGATCGCTACCGCGGCAGCCTCGACGTCAACACGCCGCTGGACGAGGAGGGGCGCCTGCTGTCGCGCGTCAATCTGGCAGTGGAAGATAACGGCAGCTTCCGCGATCACGTCGACAGCCGCCGACAGATCGTCAGCCCGTCGCTGAGCTGGCAACTCGACCCTGACACACGGTTGTTGCTGGATGCCGAATTCTCGCGCACCGAATCGGTGTTCGACCGGGGTATTCCGGCGGTCAACAACCAGTTGGGATCCGTGAAGCGCTCGACCTTTCTCGGCGAGCCCAGCGACGGCCACATTCGCAACGACAACCAGACCCTGGACCTGGCCCTGGAACGCTACCTGAACGACAACTGGAAACTGCGCCTGGCCAACCACTACACCCAGGGCCACCTGCGCGGCAACAGTTCGGAGCCGTCGCGGGTGGACGGCCAGGCGATCAGCCGTTTCTACCGCGAACGCAATTTCGAGTGGAACGACAACATTACCCAGGCCGAACTGCACGGGCAGTTCGATTTCCTCGGCTGGCAGCACCAGAGCCTGATCGGCCTGGAGTACGAGAACTACCGCAACAGCCAGAAATACCCACAGAGCGCTACGTCGCTCGGCTATGGGCTGGATATCTACCAGCCGGTCTACGGCCAGCCCAAGCCGCCGCTGATCAACCCCAATGACTTCTTCGAACGCACCGAAAGCCAGGCGCTCAACCTGCAAGACCAGATCATCTTCGACGAGCGCTGGCGTGGCCTGCTCGGCGTGCGCCTGGAACGGGTCGAGCAGACGGCGCTGAACCGTGCCACCGGGGTAAGCAACAGCCAGGTCAAGGAAGTCGCTACGCCGCGTGTGGGGCTGTTGTATCAATGGACGCCGGAAGTGGGGGTGTTCGCCAATGCTTCCACCTCGTTCAAGCCCAACGCCATCGGCACCCAGGGCCAGGTGTACAAGCCGGAGAAGGGGCTGGGCTACGAGACGGGTCTGAAGCTCGACCTGTTCGATAGCCGGCTCGGTGCGACTGTCGCGTTGTTCAGCATCGACAAGGAAAACGTCGTCACCACCGATGCCTTTGGTGAAAGCATCGCCGCGGGCAAGGCGCACAGCCAGGGGCTGGACGTGCAGTTCAGCGGGCAGCTCACCGAGGCCGTGCGGGTGATCGGTGCCTATGCCTACATCGATGCCGAGGTCACCAAGGGCGATGCCGCACTGCCCAAGGGCAGCGACCTGCTGGGCATTCCTCGGCACAGCGGCAGCCTGATGGTGGTGCACGAGTTCCAGAACGGCTGGCTGCGTGGCTCGGATGTCGGCGCCTCGGCCAACTACGTGGGTGAGCGCTCCGGGCAGGCGGGCGGTGACCTGCGCCTGCCGGCGTACAGCACGCTGGACTTGCTGGCGCACTACAAGGCCAGCGAGCAGTTGAGTTTCGGGGTGAACCTGAACAACGTCTTCGACCGCAAGTACTACGAACGCGGCTACAACGCGGCGTGGAACATGCCGGGCGAGCCGCGCAACCTGAGTGTGAGCATGAGTCTGTCGTTGTAACCTCGGGCCGCACGGCGGTCCTGGAAAGCCCCATCAACCCCGCTGCATCCACCTTGGGCAGCGGTCCTCGAACGAGTGCCCGGTCGGTACCAGGCGCTCGTCCTCGATCTCATCGAAACACCCCAGCAGCAACGCCACCGTCGGTGCATCGTCGATCGCGCCTACCGAACTGCCGCAGCATCGGCAAAATGCCCGGCTGGAATAATCCGAAGAGCGCCAGGTGTCAAGCGCACCGCCGGCACCGACCCAGCGCACTTGCGCACGATCGAACTCCACCCAGCTCGCCACCAGTGCTCCGGTGTGCTGCTGGCACCAGCGGCACGAGCAGTGGTGGGGATTGCCCGCTGGTCCATCGGCCTCGAAGCGGATTGCACCGCACAGGCAGCCGCCCTTGTAGGTCTTCATGCTGGCGTTCTCTCCCTGAATGGCTGGTTGTCGGCCTGCCTCCTGGCCGGTTAACGTGGCGGTTTTCCGCACAGGGAAGTGTCCATGAATCCGTCACTGGAACTCAACCGCGCCAATTGGGACGAGCGGGCGCCGTTGCACGCCGCCTCGCCGGGCTATGAAGTCGAATGCTTCGTGCAGTCTGCCACGCATCTTTCCGAAGTCGTGCGCTTCGACCTGCCGCGCCTGGGCAATATACAAGGCCTCAAGACCCTGCACCTGCAATGCCACATCGGCACCGACACCTTGTCGCTCGCGCGGCTGGGCGCGCAGGTCAGCGGGCTGGACTTTTCGCCCGCATCGCTGGCGCAGGCGCGGTTGCTGGCCGAGCGCTGTGGCACCGATATCGACTATGTCGAGGCGGATGTCTACCGTGCCAGCGAGGTGCTGCCCAAGGCGAGTTATGACTTGATCTACACCGGGATCGGCGCACTGTGCTGGCTGCCGGACATCCAGCGCTGGGCGCAGAATGTCGCGGCATTGCTCAAGCCGGGCGGGCGGCTGTTCCTGCGTGAGGGGCACCCGATGTTGTGGACGCTCGACGAAACCCACGCCGATCGCCTGCAGGTCGACTTCCCGTACTTCGAGCATGAGGCGCCGCTCATCTTCCACAGCGACCAGACCTACGTCGAAAGCGAACATCGCCTGGCACAAACCGAGACCCATTCCTGGAACCGCGGCCTTGGCGAAATCATCACGGCGCTGCTTGAACAAGGCATGCAACTGACCGCCCTGGTCGAGCACCCGAGCATCCCGTGGGAGGCGTTGCCCGGGCAGATGCTCAAGGGCGCCGACGGCGAGTGGCGCCTGGCGGAGCGGCCCGAGCGCCTGCCGTTGAGCTACACGCTGCAGGCGCGCAAGGGCTGATCAGGAAAGGAAGCCGCCGTCGACGTTGAGCGCCGTGCCGGTGGTGTAGCTCGACGCGTCGCTGGCCAGGTACAGCACCGCGCCGGCCATCTCGCTCGGGTCGGCTACGCGCTTGAGCGGAATCTGCTGCAGGGCGGCGTTGAGGATGGCGTCGTTCTTCACCAGTGCCGAGGCGAACTTGGTGTCGGTCAGGCCCGGCAGCAGGGCGTTGCAGCGGATGCCGAACTGCGCGCACTCCTTGGCGAAGACCTTGGTCATGTTGATCACCGCAGCCTTGGTCACCGAATAGATGCCCTGGAACAAGCCCGGTGTCACGCCGTTGATCGACGCTACGTTGATGATGCTGCCACCGCCGTGCTCGCGCATCAGCTTGCCGGCTTCCACCGACATGAAGAAGTAGCCGCGGATGTTCACGTCGACGGTCTTCTGGAAGGCGCTGACGTCGGTGTCGAGTACGTTGCAGAACTGTGGGTTGGTGGCGGCATTGTTGACCAGGATATCCAGGCGTCCGAACTGCTCGCGGATGCCGGCGAACACTTGCTGGATCTGGTCCAGCTCACCGATATGGCAGGCCACCGGTGTAGCCTTGCCGCCGGCTGCGATGATTGCGTCGGCGACCTGCTGGCAGCCGTCGAGCTTGCGGCTGGAGACGATCACATGGGCCCCTTGTTGAGCCAGCAAATGGGCGATGGCTTCGCCGATGCCGCGGCTGGCGCCGGAAACGAAGGCGATCTTGCCGTCAAGGTCGAACAGTTGGGTCTTGGACATGCTGGTTTTCCTTGTTGTCGCCGGTTACAGAGTGGATTTGCCGATCAGTTGCAGGCTCATCTGCTCCAGCAGCCGGTTCATGTGGATGAACTGGGCGAAGCGTTTGTCCTGGGTCTGGCCGTGGAAGAAGCGGTAGTAGATCTGCTGGACGATCCCGGCCAGGCGGAACAGGCCGTAGCAGTAATAGAAGTCGAAGTTGTCGATGCGAATGCCGGCGCGCTCGGCGTAATAGTCGACGAACTGGCGGCGGGTCAGCATGCCGGGGGCGTTGCTCGGCTGGCGGCGCATCAGTTGCACCGGTGCCGGGTCGTTGGCCTCGATCCAATAGGCCAGGCTGTTGCCCAGGTCCATCAGCGGGTCACCGATGGTCGCCATCTCCCAGTCCAGTACGCCGATGATGCGCATGGGGTTGCTGGCATCGAGGATGACGTTGTCGAAGCGGTAGTCGTTGTGCACGATGCCAGGGCGCGCGTGGTCGGCGGGCATCTTCTCGCGCAGCCAGGCGATCACCTCTTCCCAGCGCGGCGCATCCGGGGTCAGGGCTTTTTCGTAGCGGCTCGACCAACCTTCGATCTGACGCTGCACATAGCCTTCGGGCTTGCCCAGGTCGGCCAGGCCGCAGGCGTTGTAGTCGACCTGGTGCAGTTCCACCAGACGGTCGATGAAGCTCTTGCACAGCGCCTCGGTGCGGCTGGCGTCGAGGTTCAGCTCCGGCGGCAGGTCCGAGCGCAGGATGATGCCCTTGACCCGCTCCATCACGTAGAACTCGCCGCCGATCAACGACTCGTCGGTGCAGTGCACATAGGCCTTGGGGCAGAACGGGAAGCCGTCGTTGAGCTGGTTGAGGATGCGAAACTCGCGGCCCATGTCATGGGCCGACTTGGCCTTGTGTCCGAAGGGCGGACGACGCAGCACGAACTCGCGCTCGGGGTAGGCGACCAGATACGTGAGGTTGGAGGCGCCGCCGGGGAACTGGCTGATGCTCGGGGTGCCTGCGAGGCCCGGGATATGCGCCTTGAGGTAAGGATCGATGATGGCTGCATCGAGTTCTTCGCCGGGGCGGACCTGGGTGGACTGGTCGGTGAGCGTCATGCGTATTCCTTATTCTCGGTCGCAAGGATCATTGGCTAATCTAATGGCCAACCTGGGTTGGGACAAGCGTGCCAAACGTCATATCGACGCGGGTGTTGCCGGTCGATCACTGCCCCTGATGAGTGATGCATGCAGGCTGCGGGCAAAAAAAAACCGAAGCCTGTCAGGCCTCGGTTTTCTTCATGCGCGTGTTCGCATCACTCAGGACGGGAACAGCTCGCTCAGCTTCATCGACAGCATCATGTCGCCTTCGACGCGCAGCTTGCCGCCCATGAAGGCCTGCATGCCATCGGTCTCGCCACTGACGATGCCTTTGAGGGTTTCGCTGTCCAGAACCAGGGTGCAGTTGGCGTCAGGGTTCTCGCCTTCCTGGATCTCGCAGGTGCCGTCCTTGACGAGCAGGGCGTAGTGCTTGTCTTCGTCGGTGATGTTGAAGCCGAACACCAGGTCCAGGCCGGCGGCGGCGGCAGGGTTGAACTTGGCTTTCATCGCTTCGACTGCTTTAGCTACGTCGCTCATGGTGTATTCCTTGTTGGGTGAAAGTCGCGTGCACGGGGCACAACAGGCCGGGCTCATCGATAGGTGAGAAGCTCCGGCATCCGCAACAGCTGCACGTGGGCCTGGCTGTTGAAGGAGGTCAATGCCACATCGCGGCCACGGAACTTCAGGTGGCTGAGCGACGTGTTGATGATCTGCCAGTTCAGCGCGAACGCCTGGGCTGGGGTGATTCCGGTGACCAGGTGGAGCAGGGCGGCGATGCTGCCACCGGAGGTGAAGATGGCAATGTTGTCACGGCTTGAGGCTTGTGCCAGGACGCGTTGCAGGCCGGCACCAACGCGCGCTGTGAACGCGGCCCAGGTCTCCAGGCCATCGTGAGCCTCGTGCTCGCCGTCATGCCAGCGCTGCACCATCAGCGCGAACAGACGCTGGAACTCACTGCGATTCTGCGCAGCATTGCGCAGCACGTGCAGCGCCTCGGGCTCGTCTGGCAGCAGGGCAGGGAGCAGGGCGCGGATCACGCCGTCGGCATCGAACTCATTGAAGGCTGCGTCGGTCTCTATGGCCGGGATTGCGCAGCCGATAGCGGCCATTGCGTCGAGCGTCAGCCGTGCGGTGTCCTGCTGGCGCCGCAGGTCGCCGGCCACGCAGCGATCCAGGTGCAGGTCCAGTTGAGCCAGGTGCTCACCCAACGCCTGACTCTGGCGCACACCCAGCGGCGACAGGACATCGTAGTCGTCGGCGCCGAAGGAGGCTTGGCCATGTCGGATCAGGTAGATGTTGCCCACTGGAATGTCCGGCCGGGATGGAGGTTGCTGCGAGGTTAGGATGCGCCAGAGAGGCTGTCAATGAAAAAACATACAAGCGTTTGAAAAGGTTGTTTGAACTGTGTTGCCAGCATTTTCCCATGCTGGCGGCAGCCCAGGCGCACCGGTATGCTTGCATCAGTTTCGCGTCGTGCAGGCGCAGGTTTATTAAGGAGTCAATGTGGAGTTTCTTGCCGAATACGCAAGCTTTCTCGCCAAAACCGCCACTGTGGTGATCGCCATCCTGGTCATCCTTTCGGGTATCGCCAACCTGCGTGGCAAGGGTCGACGCAAGCCCGGCGGGCAATTGCAGGTCACTCGCCTCAACACCTTCTACAAGGAGCTGCGCGAGCGCCTGGAAGCTGGCCTGCTCGACAAGGCCGAGCTCAAGGCCCTGCGCAAGCAGCAGGCCAAGACGGAAAAACAGAAGAAGAAAGGCAAGGCCAAACCCGAGGAGAAGGGCCGGGTCTTCGTGCTGGACTTCGACGGCGACATCAAGGCCTCCGCCACCGAGAGCCTGCGCAACGAAATCACTGCGCTGCTCACCCTCGCCACCCCACGTGACGAAGTGGTGCTGCGCCTCGAGAGCGGTGGCGGGCTGGTGCACAGCTACGGCCTGGCTGCCTCGCAGCTGGCGCGTATCCGCCAGGCCGGCATTCCGCTGACCGTGTGCATCGACAAGGTCGCGGCCAGCGGCGGCTACATGATGGCCTGTATCGGCGAGAAGATCGTCAGTGCGCCGTTCGCCGTACTTGGCTCGATCGGCGTCGTCGCGCAGTTGCCCAACGTCAATCGCCTGCTGAAAAAGCACGATGTCGACTTCGAGGTCTTCACGGCCGGCGAATACAAGCGCACCGTCACCGTGTTTGGCGAGAACACCGAGAAGGGCCGGGAGAAATTCCAGGAAGACCTGGATATCACTCACCAACTGTTCAAGGACTTCGTCGCCCGCTACCGCCCACAGCTGCACATCGATGAGGTCGCCACCGGCGAAGTGTGGCTGGGTGTTGCCGCACTCAACCGCAAGCTGGTCGACGAGCTGCGCACCAGCGACGAATACCTCAGCAACCGCGCCCACGACGCCAACCTGTTCCACGTCCGCTACGCCGAGCGTAAATCCCTGCAGGAGCGCATCGGCGTGGCCGCCAGCGGTGCCGTGGAGAACACCTTGGTAGGGCTTTGGAGCAGGCTTGGCCGCTTGCGCTAACACCTTGAACCCCTTGAAGATTTTTTTCTTCAGGGGGGTTGCAAGGTGAGGGGAATGCCGACATAATGGCGTCCATCGAAACGCAGCTCACTTGAAAAAGCTGAGCGGTTTCAAGGAGATAGCGAAAGCTGACTCCGAACTTTGAGGCCGAGTAGCAAAGTGGTTATGCTCCGGATTGCAAATCCGTCTACGCCGGTTCGATTCCGACCTCGGCCTCCACCATTCGAAAGCCCCGCAGACATTGAGTTTGCGGGGCTTTTTTAATGCCTGCGGATTGTCCCCGGCCTCTGTATTTGGGACAAATTTGGGACACCGAAGCGAATTGCGTGACCGACAAACGGTCGGCAAAATCCGCAGCATGGCCACATATGAGCAGCGCCCAGGCGGCGCATGGCGGGCGAAGATCCGCCGCAAAGGATACCCATCGCTATCTGCGACCTTCGACACCAAGGCCGAGGCCCAGCGCTGGGCGGCGGAAATCGAAGGCGATATGTCGCGAGCCCGCTTCGTCGACATGCGCGAAGCTGAACGCACGACCATGGCCGAAGCCCTGGACCGCTACGCCCGCGAGATCAGTTCGTCGAAGAAGGGCGCAAAGCAGGAGCAGACCCGAATCAACAAGTGGAAGAAACACCCGCTTGCCAGCAAGGGGTTGGCTGCATTGCGATCAAGTGACTTTGCTGCATACAGGGATGAAGAGCTCAAGGCGGGGAAGTCCACGGCCACGGTCCGTCTCGACCTGGCGATCATAAGCCACCTGTTCACGGTGGCGATCAAGGACTGGGGTATTGAGGGGCTGAGCAACCCGGTGATGAAACTGCGCATGCCCAAGGGGGCAAAGGAGCGCGATCGCCGGCCACTCAGTTTCGAACTGGCCGGTGTGATCGAGAAGGCGGGGGAGATTCACGCCGAGATGCCGGCGATCATTCAGCTTGCTGTTGAGACGGCCATGCGCCGTAGCGAACTGCTTGGGCTTCGTCGCGAGAATGTGAAGCCAAAGCACGTGCTGCTTGAAGACACCAAGAACGGCACCCGTCGCACGGTGCCCCTGTCCTCGCGGGCAAGAGCACTGCTTGACGGACTGCCCGCGCGCCTGGATGGCAAGGTGTTCTCGCTTGCGCCGCACTCGGTGAGCCAGTATTTCAACCGGGCTTGCAAGGCGGCTATGGTGAAAGACCTGCACTTCCATGACCTCCGGCATGAAGGAACGTCCAGGCTTTTCGAGAAGGGTCTGTCGATCATGGAAGTGGCCAGCATTACCGGCCACAAGACCATGAGCATGCTCAAGCGCTACACGCATCTGTGCCCTGACACACTGGCCGACAAGCTCGGCTAGCGGACGCTGGCCAGTGTTGGCGGCGCGTTGCGCTTCCGCCCAGGCTTGGCCGGTGCATGCATGCCTTGCTCGTACTCTTCCAGGAACTTGCGCACCGTGGAGACTCGCCAGCACAGTCGCTTGCCTTGCTTGAAGAACGGCGGCAACCAACTGGCATCGTCTTGCCGTGCGCTGCGTATCGATGACTCGGTGCGTCCGAGCATCTTCGCCAGCTCGGGGATGTGGATGACCTCTTGTTCCATGTGACCCCCTCAAAAGATGAACCGGGTAGCGGTTGTGCTGGCGCCGGGCAGTCGCACCAGCACCGGCCCTTCGTCGAACTGGTCGCCGGCTGGCGGCGGGTTGATGTGCTGCTCGGCCCCGGTGACGGCGAACGCGCCGGAGACAGCGCCGATGTAGAAGCCCAGGGCCAGGGCGGCGACCAGGCAGACGAGGATGGTTCGTGCTTTCATGGTCGTGACCTCAGTAGGGGATGCACTTGTTGCAGGCACCTTTCCAACCCGGAGTGCCGCAGCCGGAGCAGGGTTCGGTTTCCGGTGTGCCGCGCTCTTCCGGACGGCTGTTCAGGTCTGGCCACAGCAGCGCCTCAACTTCTTCCCGGTATCCGTACTGCTCAAGAGTCCCGCCAAGGTTCTTGTGAATCTTGATCAGCGCCTGCTCGAACCGGTCGATGCGCTCATCCCGCGCCGTAAGGTCGGACTGCAGTTGAGCAAGCAATGCGGTGGCCCGGCGTTCTGCCTTGTTGCCGTTGCCGGGTGTGAAGTCGGGAATGTCGTCGGACGACTTGCGCTCCAGGGCGGCGCGGGCTTGCCAGGCTGAGAACAGTTCCGAGCCATAGCCGGGCTTGAAGCCATTGCCGTGCTCGGAAGTCTTGAGGGTGTATCCGATGACTGCGCACCACGACTCAAACGCGGGACGCTCATCGCGCTCAACCGGCGCGGCCGCTTCCCGGCCTGGATACACGCCAGGAAGCGGCCCAACCTGCGGCTTGCTCTTTTGCTTTTCGCGGATCTGATCGACCTTCGTCCACACGCGGGCAAGCTCGGTATCGGCCAACTGGTGCATATCCAAGTCGTTGGCCAGGCACAGAGCGGCCAGGGTGACCATGACGCCGCCGACCTCCTGGGAAGGATCGCCCACCGGGCGGCCGTACACGTACTCGACCAACTGATGCGCCTCGTCAGCGCTGCAACCTAGCGACTGGACCAGCTCTAGGGCTTCTTCGAGGAATCGGTGGTTACGTTCCTCTCGGTCGCCAGCAATCATCGCGCCGAAGCACTCCATCAGCCATGGCTGGACCCGCTGCTGGAAGAGATCCGGCGCGCTCGGCTCTGCGCTGGCGTACTCTTTTGCCAGCCGGACCAGGTCCTTCGCAGCAACCTGGAAGCTGTGAATTGTGCGCCCGCCGCCCCAAGGCTTCGGCCCGGCCACCCGCTCACCCGTATCGTTATCGCCGATGCTCAACGACGGACCCTCAACCCCTTGGACTACTTCAACCAGTACATGTCCTGGCTTGATTTTCTGGCTCATGGCTTGACCTCTGGCTCTGCGTTGGCGGATGTGACAGCCTTGATCTTGTCGATAAGGCTGTACGCGCGCTGCCTTGCGTATGTGCTCGCGGCGGCCAGGTGTCCGCTGTTCAGTAAGTCGTGCGACTCAATAAGCAGCGCATCCCGCTCGGCCAGCTGGGCGCGCAGGGCATCACGCTCGACGGTTAGATTTACGGAATCCTGATACCACTTGTCTTCGCTCGCGCGCAGCCGCTCAACCTCATCAGGATCGGAGTGGGCATAGAGCAGACCCAGCTTGGCGATTTCGTCGAGGCAGGCATTCCAGCCGTCTGCCTTGGCATCCGTGTGCGATAAGCCTTGATGCACATGCAGCTTTCGATCAGGCAGCGCCACCGGCTCGCCATGGTGTTGGGCTGGCTCGCCGGTAACCCGCGCTTCGATGGCAGCCCAGGCTGGGCCGTATTCTGGCCAGTCGCTTTCGATCACTAGACACTCGCGCTCAGGAAGGCGGCGCTGAATGGCAGTCAGCTGCTCGGTAAACGGCCTGCCGACTGCGGGCGGAACCTTGGCCAAGTCGCTGAGCTTGATAACGATGTACCGGCCTTCGCGATGAAAAGGCGCGCTGACCATCTCTGTGTTGCTCATGATGCGTTCTCCTGCGCCCGCCTCTGGCGTTCGGCGCTGCATTTTGTGTGGTTGCCCCGGTTGCGCGGCTTCTCGCAGATCTCGCAGATGACGCGGCAGTCGATGGGCTTCATGGGGTGGCCGCGGTGCTCGGTCTTGCGGCGCAGGGCGGTCATTGCCCGTGCGCCTGCAGCAGCTGGATCACATCGAGATAGCCCTGCACCACGCTCCCGGGCCTTCCGGTGGCGGCACGCTTGAGCACCTCGATGACCTGGGCCACGCCGTTGGTGTCGTTCAGCTTGGCCTTGAGCGATGCCACCATGTCGCGGGCATCCTCCCGGGCCTGGATACGCATGAAGTGGTTGATGACGCCGGTGGGCACCGGCATCGGCAGGGGTTTGTCGGGCTTCGGCGCCGTCATGGTGGAAAACACAGGCGCAGGGGTAGGGTGGCGGGCCCGGTCAAGGGCCGCCTGGGCGGTTGGGTTCATACGCTCTCCCGATGAGAAACGCTCAGGCCCACCGCAACCGGGCGAACCCAGATTGGCATGCTGCTGAGCATGAAGGTTTCGCCCTGGGCGGCCAGGAGCAGGGTGGTGCCCATAACATGGGCGATGGCTTCCGCCGCGGCCGGCGGCACTGCGTTACCAATGCGCTCGCGCCAGGCCTGATCACTCAGCCCGTCGAGTTCCAACTGTTCTTCCGGCTCGACCAGGCTTTGCAGCGCAGCCAGCTCCAGCGTGGTGAATGGGCGGTGCCAGGTGCCGTCGAGTGATTCGATCACGCAGGTAAGTCGGTCGTTGGCCTCTGGCAGCCGGGGATCGGCAACGCTCCAGCGCCCGTTGTCGTGCATGGCGCTGGCGGAAACGGCGCCGGCCTGGCCATTCCAGGGAACAACCCCATAGTGGCCGCCAGTCAGGTAGGCATCACCCTTGCTGCGGCGCATGCCCGGGCGCGGGTCTGCGATCGACAGTGCACCGCTGGCCACCTGCTGCGACCCGGTCACGGTGCCAGCGGTCTGGTTCATGGCGACCACGTTGAGCTTTCGGCTCGACGCGCCTGGATGCCAGTTGTGATAGCGAGGGTCCTGGACGGCAAAGGCACCTTGGCCTGTGGTGCTGCCAGCAATCACGGTGTTTGCTGTCCCGCCGAAGGGCGTGACCTGGTATTTGCCGAAGCCTTCACCGCCGCGGCGAGGGTCAGCAACACTGAACGTGCCTTGCCCTGGGCTCTTGACGCCAATCACCGCGCCGCTTGTGTCCTGCCAGCGGCGCACGCCGTATTGCTGATACTGTAGTGCTCCGGCCTTGGCGCGCGGATCGGCGACCGAGAACTTGCCATTTGTTGGCCCGCTCCGTGCTGCCACGGTCCGTGCAGTCTCTGACCAATCGTTCACGCCCAAGAACCCATCACGGAATTCGGGGACGATGATCAGGTCGCGAAGGTAGCCATCCTCGATCGCCAGATCATTCAGGCTGCGCCAGTCCTTACCGGCCTCGACCAGGGCCAGGCGGACCCAGGTCTTCCATTGCAGGGCGGGCACACGGTGCATTGGACCGGCCTGTTCAATATCGCCGGCCAGCGGCATGCGGCCGAGGATGTCGCCCACGGCGCGCAGACTCTTCTTCTCCGGCTCGTACAGGAACGGCGGCACCTTCTCGACGTGGCGGGCTACCAGCAAGAAGCGCTTGCGGCTCTGGGCCAGGCCGCCGATGACGCCGCAATCGTGGGTGGTTTCGGCAACCGCGTAGCCGAAGTGGCTGAGCAGGGCGCCAATCTGGTCCAGCAGGTGCCGGCCACGGCTGGCCAGGCGCGGCACGTTTTCGAACACCAGCAGCGGCACCGGGTCATCGCGCCAGGCCTCACCCATCAGCCAGATGCAGCGCAAGGTGAGCTCGTTCAGGGCCTGGTACTTCGGAGTCAGGCTCATCTTCTCCGACAGCAGGCCGCTGGCGCCCTTGCAGGGGGAGCTGATGAATACGGCGTCGGGGCGCCGGTACTGCGCAGCGCGGCGGATATCGTCGGGGCCAGCCTCAGTCCAGCCGGCTGCCGGCTCCCTGCCGTGAAAGCGTGTGTACTGGTCGCGGGTGAACAGATCGATCAACGTGCCGTCGACGCCCGACAGGCGCTTGAAGTCGGCCAGGCCGGCCGGGTCAACGTCGACACCTCCCAGGCATTCCCATTCCCCCTGCATGTTGCCGACGATGGGCTTGGCCTTGTTGAAACCCTTGGCGCCACCGCCCAGGCCGCAGCAGAAGTGGAAGTGAGTCAGTTTTTTCTTGATCAGCATGCTGCCGTCCTTGAATCGATGGCATGAAAAAGGCGCCTTGCGGCGCCTGCGGTTCATCGGGATGTGTCAGACCACGACTTCATCAAGGGTGGCGATCACCTTGTAGCTGTGGTCCAGCGCCGACTCGCCTTCCTTGTCGACGGCGATCACCTGGTCATCGAGCAGGCGCAAGAGCAGGGTGGTCGCCTGATCCGTGCCGATCGCCAGTCGGCTCTGCACCCAGTGCGCCTTGAATGGCTTGCCGTTGGCCTTGGCGACGATCAGCACGCGGGCGTCTTCGTAGGCGTAGTCGCCGAACTCCTTGCTTTCGTGCACTTGTGCGCTGCTTTCAGCATTGCCGGTGCGCTGCGCCAGTTCTTCGGCGGTGCCAAGCGGGTGTTCCTGACCAGAGGATTCGGCTCCCTCATGGATTCTCCCGCTGAACAAATTGCCGGTCAGGTCGCTGGAGTGCAGCGGGAACTCTTTCTGGTCGCGGTCAGGAACGATCGCATCAAGCCCTTCGTCGTAGCTGTCCGGAGCCATCACCAGCAGGCACAGGTGGCCTGCGTGGTCGACAAGGTCGTGTTTCTTCGGGTCCTTGCCGTCAACGGTTGCCGTCACGGTCATGTGCTTCGCATCGACCTGCACACGTTTGATGTCCACCGGAATGGTAACCACGCCATTTGCTGCGATGGTGCGGATCGCCACGTGCACCGAGTCTTTAACGCCGAGGGTCACGCGCTCGATGGTCAGCTGCTGGGTGTTTTCGCTCCAGTCGCGGAAGTTCGGGATCTGGTCGATCACCAGGTTGACCAGGTCGTGCTCCAACAGCTCGCCTGCAATCTCCGAAGGCAGGCAGCCATGCAGTTGTGCGCGTGCAATGATGTCGCGGTGCTCAAGTTTCATGCAGTTTTCCTCAGTACTTGGCGATCTCTTCCAGCTTTTTCTGCTGGTGAACGCTCAGAAGGGTGCGCGGGCCATGGCGCTTGAAGGCGGCCCGCATGTTTTCGACGAACTCTTCTTCCCAGGCGCCGCTGGCGTGAAGCTCGGCAGCGGCCAGCAGGGCCTGGAATTCCTCGATTCGGTCGTACAGTTCTTCCACGGTGCTGCTGGCCATGTTGGTTACCTCGGTCAGGCTGCGTTGCGCTGGCTCGCTACAGCCTCGATGTGATTGATCAGCTCGGCGCAGATGCGCAGGAAGTCACTGGCGCGGTACAGCTTGGCCGAGCGCTCTTGTGCAACCGCCTCGAAGCCCAGCGAAGCCAGGAAGTCAGCGGTCAGCGTGAAGCCCAGGCGGTTGCTGATATCGCCCAGCTTGATGCGCTGGCCGTCGTCTGCCGGTGCTTTCGTCTCAGAGGTCGTGACGGCTGCCACCGGCTCGGGGCTGTTGATCTGGTTGACTGGCTGCTGGACCGGCTCTTGAACCTGCTGCACGGGCTGTTGCTGAGCCTGGCGGGCCTGCTCTTCCTCTTGCTGGCGTGCCTGGTCGTCGCGCTTCTGCTGCTCGGCCTGCTCGTAGTCGTTGATCCGCATCTTGATCAGCGGCACCAGATCGTCGTTGGCCTTCATCACCAGCTCTTGGGCGTCCTGGAACAAGAAGCCGTGTTGGCGGGCCAACTCGTTGAGGCTGGCAATGTTCAGGCGGATCAGGTCACCGATGCGGCTGGCTTCGATCTTCGCCCGGGCCAGCTCCGCCTCGGCGGCTTCCTTGAGGCTGCTGACCTGCTTCTTGCCCTTGATGGCTTCGGCGAAGTTGGCCAGCACCTTCGGCATGCGGATGCGGCCACCCAGCGTGGCGTCGATCTGGTCGATGTGGACCTGCAGCGCCTTGGCCGCATCCATCACGATCTCGGTGCGGATGTTTTCCTTGCGGGCCTTGACCAGCTTTTCCAGCTCCAGTCGCTTGCGGCGCGTCTCGGCGGCGATATCGTCGATCGCCTTGAACAGCACGTCGATGCTCTCGGTCTGGCTGAGTGCGTGCTCTTTCGCGGCCTTGAGCTTGTCCTCGACCTCGCCGCACCACTTCACGGTGGCATCGGCGTCGGCGAAGTCTTTGTCGGTCGACAGCTCGGTATTGATGTTGGCAATCACGCCCAGGGCATGGGCCTTGAACGCGTCCAGGTTGCTTGCGGTGACCATGCCGGTAACGTCGATGCGCAGTGCCGGCAATTGATCAGGGGCCGAGCCAATGGTTTCGACCTTGGCTTCCTTTACCTCGAAGTTGCCCAAGTCTTCCTCGAACTGGGCCCAGCCTGCGATCAGTTGCTCGCGACGACCGGCGACTGGCCGGTACTCCAGGTGTTCGAAGTTGTCGCTGGTGCCGTCCGAGCACACGAAGATCACTCGCTCGGCGCCACTGACCAGCAGCTGCTGCTCGAGCTGCCAGTAGTAGTGCGGATCAAGATCACCAGCTCGAATCATCGCCACAACTTTCTGGTTCCACAGCTTGTGCTCGAACAGCGTGTCGCCGAGCATCGTGGCCCCGTCCATCGAGGCCAGCAGGTTGCCGCTGGTGCCGACGATTGGGTACAGCTCTTCGCCGAGCATTTCCTCGACCAGGGGGCGGGCCAGCTCTTCGGTGGCGTGGCCACGGTCGAACACCGCCTGCTGCTGCGGGGTAACCTCCGGCACGATGCCGGTCTTCTTCATGGCCAGCAGGTCGTTGCGGGTCTGGTACTTCGAGGCGCCCATCATCGCGGGCGCCTCCGAAGCGGTGAAGTAGCTGGCGCGCAGGGCGTGCCACTCGGGCGTTCCCTGTTGGACGTTATGCACTTGCATCGGCGGACTCTCCATCAATAGGGGCCAAGGCATTGATGCGCTCGACCTGCTCAGGGGTGACGGTGTACTTGCTGGTCAGGTTGGCCAGCAGGTGTTCAGGGCTGGTGCGTCCGAGGCCGATCATCGATCGCCACTTCTCGGCGTTCTCGTCCAGCTTGCTGTCGGGGTAGGGGGGCAACTGCTTCGGTTCTTCCGCTCTGCGCACGTGGGCCTGGTTCAGCTCGCGCTCGGTGGGAATGTCCTGGACTTCCTCGGCGACAGCCATGCCGCGCAGCACGTCGGGGAACAGGTCGCGCAGGGCGAACGCTCGGGCGCGCATCTGGCGCATCCGCTTGGGGTACTGGCTCCAGGGCCCTTGCTTACCAGCCAGGCCGGCCGCTTTCGCGTCGGTCATGCTGAACGTGCGCACCTGCTCTTCCTCACCACGGCGCTTAACGCGGCAGGTAGCGGTCTCGCCGTCGTCCGTCTCGACGACGTACTCACAAAGGGGCGAGCTGCGCACCAGGGCGATTACTGCATCACCCCACAGCGCTGGCCGCCCGTTGATGACGGCGATGCTCTGCATGGCTTGCATTGGCTGCAGGCCCAACTCCATGCCCCACTGCACGGCAACCAGGATGTTGGCTGGCTTGCGCTGGAAGTCCTTGGGGACAATGTCGGAGGCTGCGAGGAAGTCCGCGAACTTGAGGGCTTCATCGATGTTCTGTGGGGCAAGGCTGAACGTGGGCTTGATCGCAAGATCGCTCATTGTGTTGGTCCTGTTCGGGTAATGAGATCAGCCAGGGCAACCAGCGTCAGCCAGCCGGCCCAGCCAAGGAGGGATTGAGGGGCGCCGCGCCAGATCATGTGGCGGCGTCGACGTTGGGCGGCGGTCATTGAGGCGGCGCCGGAAGCGGTTGCCAGTGCGTCGGCTCGTCGTCATCGCAGAAGCCGCCATCCCACGAATGCCAATTGCCGCCCGAGTCGATCTCGGTTTCCCCGAGGTAAACGCCCGTGGTGCCGTGGAAATGCGACTCGGACTTGACCCACTCAATCCAGGCACCGGCTGTCACACGGTCGCCTTTGCGCAAGATGATTTCTGTGCCGTCGCGCGGAGCGGTTTCGATTGATCGCCAGCCGCTCATGGAAACCTCACAACGAGCATGTTCTTGCGCACCTCGATGCGGTGCAGCAGGCCGGGCTCGGAAGCTGGAAACAAAAGACCCTGCGAACGCAGGGCCTTGATCAGGTCGGGGAGGGTGGCGGCGATCACCGCCGCGCATTTACTGGGCATAACGGCGCTCCAAGAGAATGTCGCGCTCATCGGAGCGCCAATCGCCGGCCTCGAACAGCACGTCGTCCGGCTCGGCATCGTCTTCCATGGGTTCTGGCTCGTCGTCCAGGTCGGGCGGGTCGAGCCAACGGTCGTAGGCGCTCATGGCAGTGCAGCCAAGGCGAGTCGATGGGTGCGGCACGCTTGAGCGAGCAAGCGAAAGCGGGCCATGTCGATGCGCATGGTGATCAGGTCGCGCTGCTCGGCAGTGATATCGCCGCAGGCCAAGGCATACGCGGCCATGCCGGCCACGTAGCTCAGTTCAGTTTCGGAAGCCGCCACCAGCTCACCCGGTGGCACAGCAAGCGCTCGCTCGATGTTCTCGTCGAACACCTTCTGCGCGGTTGGATTGAACATGGTGGTTACCTCGATTTAGGCGGGATGCATCGGGGTGTGATCTGGCCGGTGCTGATCTCCGGCTTGCGTGAGAAGTGTCAGGTTCTACCGAGCCGGTCAGCTTTCGCCCGCCGGCGCCGCGCTTATGAGCCTGCATCGCTGCGCATCAGCCTGCGCATTCAGATCACACTCCGATGCAGCCTGCGGGGCAGGGCATAGGGGCGTTTTAGCGTGCGCCACCACGGGCCTTTTGGACTCCAAGCCCCTTTCACGGAATCGAACCGCATCACTTCCTACCAAGCCTCGGCCAACGAGCCGGAATCGAACCGGCACTTTCTGTATGGCTTGCGCTAGATCCTCTCTTGCTGGTCTCCGTTACACGCCACGGTGGACTGGGCGATTCCTTGTTCGGGGGCCCTTGAGGCCCAACAGCCGACCACGCTCTGCATGCTGTCGGCTCTCGTTTATGCGGTGCTCGACGCTGCGCACCCGGGGTGAGGCTTCCCCTGTACCGGATCGGCTCCGGCTCGCTGCCATCCGGGGCGGTGTGCTGGTCCGGATGTGGCAAAAGTAAGCCAATGCCTAATCGTTGTAAATAGGTAATGCCTAACTTTTTTCGTGCAGACACAAAAAAGCCCGCTCGGGGCGGGCTGATTCAGGTAGAGAGAGGTGTCCGCTAAAGTGGGTCTGGAGTCAATCCAGCTGGGAACCGGTCATATCCAGACGTTTTCGGCAGCTTGAGCGTAAGCCGCATGATTTCGAAAGCCGATTCTTCGACGTAGGGGAATCCACGACTAAGCTGGCGCCACATTTCTCTGGCCAATGGGCGTAACTCATGGCGACCTCCAACCCTCATGGTGTGAAGCCAAATCATGGTTCCGGCAGCATCGCTTGGCTGCTTCGCTTTTTGATACTCCCTGATAATCCCGCCAAGACGCAGGGCTACGGTTGGGTTCATTGGATAGTCCACTAGAGGGTCCATGAGCCGGAAGCCGTCCTCCTCGAGGACGTTTCTCTGATGTGTCGCCACGGCAACCAAGAAACCAATCTCCTTGCCGTCCATGCCCGCCAACTGATCCACAAACGCACTCATCTCTTTGCGTTGAGTCTTCAGAGCCCATGCATGAAACATCCTTGTGAAGATCCCCATACCTACCCCTTTGCTGGAACGCTTCCGTGGACTTTCTCATTCCTGCGCTTGCGAATCAGCGTGATGAAGGCGTCCAGTTCATCGGTATCCAGCGCGCCGACTGACGCGGCCTCGGCGATGGCGACAAACAGGGTCAAGACTTTCTCCGGGTGTTGCTGAAAGCCCATGAAGGTTTCCGCCAGCTCGGCAGCAGAATCGCGGTCCAGCCCCGGTAACTCGTCGGCAACCCCTTTGAGGACTGCAGTGAAGCTTGCCTTCGTGACAATGTCCTTGATGAGCGCATTCATTCCGCCGGCTTCCTTGATGCGAAAGCTCCGTGCGGCACCACCTGCTATCACTTTGGTTTCCGCAAGGATGGGCATCACCCATGAATCCCCGCCGGATACCAGCTTGGCCTGGTCAGCACTGATTCCCCAGTGCGTAGGCTTCACATCGTCCTTGAAGTACTCAATCAGCTGAAACAGCTTTCCCTTATCAATACGCCCGTATTTCACCCAGCCCTGGACAGACGGAGGCGCCACGCCGAAGTCATCCGCGAGTTTCTTTTTCGAAACGCCTTTAGCGATGCGAGCTGCCTCGATCGCTTCACCCAATTCTTTACCTGTAAGCATTGCCTAATTAGGCTCTCTGATCCTATGAGTAGGCAATGGCTTGCTTTAAATTAGCCAATGCCTTATTTTTTCTCCGTCACTCAACGGAGAACCCTCGCCATGACCCCTGCAGAGGCCGCCACCAAGGCAGCCGGCATCCTGGGCAACAAGGCCAAAATGGCCAAGCTGCTTGATGTCCGCCCACCAACCGTGAACCAGTGGTGCTCTGGCGTTCGCCCGATCCCACCAGCTCGCGCCATCCAGATCGACAACCTGACGGAAGGTCAGGTGAAGCGTGAAGACCTGTGTCCTGCGTTCCCGTGGAACGGGGCGGCGGCCTGATCATGTCGACGACTGAATTAGACGCCGACCCGGCTGACATAGCCCGCGAGATCGAGACGCTGATCTTGCAGCGGCTTGCACGCACCAGCCAAAAGGCCATTGCCCTGGAAACCGGTTGCAGCGAATCGACCGTGTCGCGCTGGAACGACGGTGAGTACCAGCGCTGGGCCCAGGTCCTGACGCTGCTGGGCCTGCGCGTTGTGCCGCAGACCGCCGTTGTCGTCACTGCCGATTACCTGTCCGCCCTGGAAACCATGGCGCGGATCGGGTTGAAGGCCGAACGCAAGCGGCCTGGCCCGCTGGGCTGGGACTGACCATGATTGCCATCCGTCTTGATCAATCCGAGTGGGATCTGCTGGCCGGTGAGCCTGCAGAGCTGCTCAAGTTATACTGTGCCCTCAAGCGCCGTATGGACTTCTCGACGGGCATAGCAGGGCGCAAGACCCTGCTGAATGAGTTGGTGCTGCGCGAGGGGTTCACCGTTGACCCCATTCCAGGCCGCCCAAAGCAAAAGCCGATCACCCGCGAGACATACCGATCAGCCATGCGCAGGCTGGAAAAGCTGGGGTTGCTGGTGACCCTGGGCGTCATGGTGTACCAGTTCCCGCACGCTCGCAGTGATGCTCCGTCCAAAACAGCTACAACCGAGCTACAACCAACCGCGCAACCAGAGCTACAACCAGATCAAGGCACCCCGCAAGCCACGGAATCCGCCGTCCGGACAAATTCCGAAGACGAGCAGCAACCAGAGCTTCAACCACATTACTCGCCGAGCAGCAACCTACTTCCGGAATCCGGTAAAAGCCCTACTACTCTCACCGCGCGCGGCTACTTCGCGATGCATGACGGCTGGCAGCCACAGGCCAAGACCTGGAACGCCACCGCGCTGCGCAACGCCATCCCCAAAGCCGTCCCCGAAGACACCCTCAACGAATTCCGCTCGTACTGGATCGCACGCCCCGACAAGGAGCAGTCGCAGGCCCAGTGGGAGCACCAACTCGCCCAGTCCCTGAAACACCACATACGCCAGGCGCAAGCCGGGGGGTACACCCATGGATCACAAGGACCTGCCAAAGCAGAAGCCAATCAGCACCGCACCCGGGGTCAAGGACCTACTGGGAAAGGCGGTGGATACCAGCGCGAAGATCGTTCGGCACCCGGCCTCGTCAGGGCCGCAATCGCTGAGCGACAGCAGCGAGAACAAGCTGCCGCAAGTGCTGCTGGACAAGCTGTGGCTGAAAATGTCGGAGATGTACGGCCACCGCTGGACGTCGAATTTCGGCGTATCAGCTGACCAGGACCACAGCTGGGCCAAGATCCTGGGCGGCCTCACTGGCCAGCAGCTCGCCAACGGCCTGCAGGAGCTGGTCAACCGGGCAGCCGAATTCGAGTGGCCACCAGCTGCCAACGTCTTCCGTGGCCTGTGCACAAAGCTCCAGGGTTTCCCCGATACCGACCGCGCCTGGCACGAAGCCCTGCTCGGCAAGTACAGCCACGAGGCTGTGCGCATCGCCGCCGAGCAAACCGGAACCTTCGAGCTGCGCCAGGCCAAGTCCACCGACAAGCCGCTGCGCCAGCAGTTCGAGCGCAACTACGCAATCGTGCTGCGCCGGGCCGAGAACGCCCAGCCCCTCGACGGGAAGATCAACCGCGGGATCGAGCACGACAGCGGCATGAAGGCCCAACTGGCTCGCTCCCATCAGGAAGCACGCGACCTGATCGCGGCACAGAACATCCCCACGGACGGCCAGCAGGCAAGAGCGCTGCTGCTGGCCAAGCTCGGCATTCGGAGAGACAGCCATGCGTGAGTATCAACCACAGACGCGGGCACCGCGCGGCGTAGATCCGCAGGTCAGGGTCATGAGCGTCATCTGCGACGTGTGCGGCACGCCTCGCAACAAGGGCAAGCATGACAAGTGCTCGAAAGCGCGCCAGGCCGCAGGGTTCAGGACCTGGGCAGAGCGACCAGCCAGCACCCCTGTGACCTGTGCCGAGTGCGGTCAGGTACACCGCCTTGACGCGATGATGGGGAACACCTGCCGGCGCTGCTACGCGGAAACCATGTATCGGGTGATCGCAGGGGAGGCCGAGTGATGACCGTGATGACCAACTGCGTGAGCTGCGGCGACAGGTATCCATTGGGGCGCCTGATAGGGCACATCTGCCGCCACTGCATCGGCAAGCGCCAGGACGAAGAGCTCAAGCGCGCTGAGGATCAGCGCCTTAACCAACTGGCCGACGACCTGGTACTGGGCAAGAACGGGGTGCAAAGCGATGAATGACGTTCAGCCAGTCCAGTTCGTTGTCCCAGGCGATCCCGTAGGCAAGGGCCGCCCGCGCGTCAGCACCATCGGTGGCCACGCACGCATGTTCACGCCCAAGAAGACCGCCAGCTATGAGGGGCTGATCGCCGTTGTCGGTGATCGCGCCATGGCAGGCCGTCCGCCGATCGAGTGTCCCGTCATGGTCGAGATGCGCATCGTGCTGCCGGTCCCGGCCTCGAAAACCAAGAAGTTCAAAGCCCAGGCCCTGGCCGGCGAGATCTTTCCGGCGAAGAAGCCCGACATGGACAACGTCGTCAAAGCCATCTTCGACGGCCTCAACGGCATCGTCTGGAGGGACGACGTCCAGGTCGTCGACGCAATCGTGCGCAAGCGCTACGGCGAAACGCCTGGCGTGCACGTGAAGATCACCCCGCGCCCACAGGAGGCCGCATGAACACCACCCTCATCCTGGCCGGCGCCGCTCTCGGCACCATCGTCATGCTGGCCGTGAATTACCTGATTCGCACTGGAGGTTTCCCATGGTGAGCACAAAGCCAATGTGGCACTGCCGCGAAGTTGGCGTAGACGGCGTGATCGTCATTTGCGCCGACCAGGTCATAGGCGAGGGCCTGATGGGCTACCGCCAGAGCATTCACCCGCTCCAGATCGACAACATGCGCGATCCACGCGGCTGCTTCATGGCGGTCATCGCTGAAATGAGCGAAGTCATGGGGAGGTTGAGTGCGCCAGTTCACCCAGCATCGCGCGCGTGCGCGTTTGGGGGTGGCCAGTGAAGTGCCTTACCACTGAAGCCATTCAACGGTTGCGCATCAGGATCATGGGCTTCGAAGTCGTAGTCGAAGGCCCTTCTGAGCAGGTAGGCGCCATGACGGCCATGTACGGAAGTGACTCGTCCGAGCCGCCCGCCTGGGTCAAGAAGTGGCACGCCGATCTGCAGCGGGCCTATGTCGAAGAATTCTTCACCGGGTCCTGGGCAAGTGCACTCCCCGAGGACTGGTTCGAAAAAAAACCCAATCGCCAAAGCAATCCAGGAGCAGCAGCCATGACCACGAAGCCATTCCCATCAATCGAGCTGACCACCGCCAGCACCTGCGCCATTGCTGCTGGTACCGCAAGCGATTACGCCATCCGCGCTTTTTCCGAAGGGCAGAACGAAACCGGGGCGGCGCTCAACAAGCTCTCCCTGCGTTTCGCCGAACTGGCACTGGAGGCCCTGGGCGGTGAGCCAGGCAAGCACGATGAAGCCGCCAGTGCCTGATCAGCTCGCCCTGTTCGCAGAGCCGCCACCCGTGGCGGTTCGTGCGTTCGTGCCTGTGATGCCGCCGCCGTCCCGTCCTGGGCCCAAGCGCATCGACTGGTTCCGTGTGATTACAGCCGTGCTGCGCTCCGGGTATTCGATCCAGGGTGCAGCGGACGAGATCGGTGTTGCCCGCACAACCCTGATCGGGTGGCGGCAGGGCGCCGAGCCACGTTACAGCGAGGGCGAACGCCTGGTGCTGCTGTGGTGCAAGATCACCGGCGAAGGCCGGGAGAAGCTGCCGATGTGCTCGGCGTGGGACTATCACTTCAAGCCTTGAGGGCAGAACCATGGGATGCAATCCGCGAGTGTTCCACCGTATGACGCCAGATCAACGTCAGCGCTATATCCGCAACGTGACACGCTTGTACCGGCACATAGTCATCGCCCACGGCATTGGTCTGGTCATGCTGGGGCTTGGTGGAATCAGCATGGTGGCGTACCACTGGCTCGCGAAATAGTCAGGAACCCGACACCCCCATGCACCGACCCTGCGTGTCATCGATGCCCCGCCACCGAGCGGGGTTTTCTTTTTCAGCGGGAGTTCAGCCATGTCCAAACCGGAAGGCATCGTAGAAGCAGTCGGCGCCTCGGTGGCGACCAAGGGCATGTGGGCAGGTGCGGGAGCGGGGCTCACCGGTTTCCTGTCCCAGGCCAACTGGATCGGCATCATCGGCGTTGTCCTGGCTGCCCTGGGCTTCGCCGTCAACACCTGGTTCCAGATCCGCAAGGACAGGCGCGAGTCGCGGGAGAGTGATGCCCGGATCGCGGCATTGATCGAGCAGTGCAAGCGATGAGCGCCCGGCAGCGGGTAGCGGTGACCCTGCTGACCATGAGCGCTGCAGGCTTCGCAGCATGGCAGGCGCATGAGGGCTTCACCGACGTGGCCGTCATCCCCACCAAGGGCGACGTGCCCACCATCGGTCATGGCTCGACACGCTGGGAAGACGGCACCCGCGTCCGCATGGGCGACACGATCACCCGCGAGCGCGCCGAAGTGCTGGCCCGCGCCCTCAACAGCCAGGCCGAGCGCGAGTTTGCCGCCAGCCTTCCGGGCGTGAAGTTGCACCAGGAAGAGTTCGATCTCTACATGGACTTCGTCGGCCAGTACGGCATGGGCACCTGGCGTGCCAGCTCGATGCGCCGTGACCTGCTGGCCCGTGACTACCCGCAGGCATGCCACGACCTGCTCAAGTACCGCTTCGCCGCTGGCTTCGACTGCAGCACGCCAGGCAACAGGCGTTGTGCTGGGGTTTGGACAAGGCAGCTTGAGCGTCACGCCAAGTGCATCGAGGCTCAACGATGACCAAGTACCTGCTGGCGATCATCGCTGCGCTTCTTGTCGCTTCGCTGGGAGCGTTTTGGGCGCTCGACCATACCAAGGCTGCGCTTCGAGAGAAAACGCGCCAAAACGAAGAATTGGTGGCTTCTGAGAAGAGCCGCAAGAACACCATCAAACTGCTGGCCCAGCTCGACACCCAGCACACCCAGGAGAGAGAGCGTGCGAACAAGATCAATGCAGGCCTTCGTGTTGATATCGCTTCTGGCAAGCGTCGGCTGTCAGTCCTCGCCACCAACTGCGCACTGCGAGCCCCTGCCAATCCCGGCGTGGATGCTCCAGAAGCGCGAGCCGAACTTGACCCAGCGGCTGCTGAACGAATTATCTCCGTCGGACCAGACGGAGACGACGCCATCAGGCAGCTCAACGCGCTGATCGATACAGTCAAAGCCGCCTGCCCATTGTCGAAATAGTCGGGAACCCGACGCCTTCCCCCCATGATGCTGGGGCCTCACTG
The DNA here is from genome assembly GCF_001636055.1 of Pseudomonas putida. Classification (NCBI taxonomy): domain Bacteria; kingdom Pseudomonadati; phylum Pseudomonadota; class Gammaproteobacteria; order Pseudomonadales; family Pseudomonadaceae; genus Pseudomonas; species Pseudomonas putida. The sequence continues at coordinate 4,119,175 of NZ_CP011789.1, read as the reverse complement.
ATACCAATCCCCGAGGCCCCACCCATGCCAGCCCCCGACAATCTCCAGGTGCAGACGCCTGGCCAGCCGCTGACCCAGCCCAGCACCGAGCAGACCACCATCGAGGCCAAGGAGCCGGAGTACACCGCCAAGCACAATGGCGGCGGGCGCCAGCGCATCTGGTCAGCCACCGCCAACGACTGGTTCAGCGACTTCGTGGCCACTGGCGAAGGAGCCAAGGAAGCCGCACAGGCCGAGGCCGAACGTCTGAACGCTGGTGGCGAGCCCTTCACCAAGCCTGCCGACCCAACCCCCGACCCAGCGCCAGAAGCCAAGCCCCAGCCCAGCACCGAGAAGGCGCCAGTCACTGCCCAGCGCCAGCAAGCCGTGCTGACCGAAGAAGGCTGGCTCGTGCCGGATCTGCCAGCCGCCTACAGCAAGGAGTAACCGCCATGGGATCGAAGCCAAGCAAGCCCAAGGTTGTCCAGGCCGAAGACCCTGCTGTCACCGCACAGAAAGCGGCTGACGAAGCAGCCAAGAAGGCCAACGAGGAAACCGCCGCAGCGCGCGCCAAGAAGCAGCGCAGCAGCCTGCTTTCCCAGGCAGGCGCCGCGGGCACCGTCATTGAGCAAGGAAAAAGGACCCTCGGGGCATGAACGCTGACCAGATCTGCAAGACACTGAGCACGCTCAAGTCGCTGCGCAGCCCGCATGAGCAGGTCTGGCGCGACTGCTACGACCACACCTACCCGGTGCGTGGCAATGGGTTCTATTGCGAGATGATGAGCGCTCAAGAGGCGCTGAACCGCAAGGCGCGGATCTTCGACGGCACCACCACCGACGCCGCACGCACGCTGTCATCGTCCGTGCAGGCCGGCATGACGCCGGCCAACTCGCTGTGGTTCGGCATGGACGTTGCCAACTCCACCGAGGACGAACGCCGCTGGCTTGGCGATTCCGCCGAGATCATTTGGGAGAACATCCACGCATCGAACTTCGACTCGGCCGCATTCGAGGGCCTGCTCGACGTGGTGTGCGCTGGCTGGTTCGCCCTGCACATCGACCAGGACCGGGAGAAGGGCGGCTACAGCTTCGACCTGTGGCCGATCTCCGGCGTCTACTGCTCGGCATCGAAGCCGGGCGGCAGGATCGATACCGTTTACCGCTCGTACAAGCTGACAGCCGAGCAGGCCATCAACGAGTTCGGCGAAGGCAACGTGAGCGAGACTACCCGCAAGCTGGCCAAGGACAAGCCGCAGGATCTGGTCGAGTTCGTCCACGCCATCTACCCGCGCACCACCCACATGGTCGGTGCCCGCCTGGCCAAGAACATGCCGATCGCCAGCTGCAAGGTCGAGGTGGTAGCCAAGAAGTTGGTAAGCGAGTCGGGCTACCACGAGATGCCGGTGGTAGTCCCGCGCTGGATGATGATTCCGGACAGCGTGTATGCCACCGGGCCGGTGGCCGAGGCCCTTCCCGATGCGCGCATGCTCAACGAGATGGTACGCATGGACATGGCCGCGGCTGACCTGGCTATCGCTGGCATGTGGATCGCCGAAGATGATGGGGTGCTCAACCCTCGCACCGTGAAGGTCGGCCCGCGCAAGATCATCGTGGCCAACTCGGTCGACAGCATGAAGCCACTGCAGAGCGGATCGAACTTCAACTACAGCGATAGCCGCATCGTTCGCCTGCAGATGGCCATCCGCAAGGTGATGATGGCCGACCAACTGCGCGACCAGAACGGCCCAGCAATGACCGCAACCGAGGTGCACGCCCGGGTCAGCCTGATCCGTCAGCTGCTGGGCCCGGTCTATGGCCGCCTGCAGACCGAGTACCTGCAACCACTGATCGAGCGCTGCTTCGGCATCGCCATGCGCGCCGGGATCTTGGGTCAGCCGCCAGAGTCGCTGGCCGGTCGCCCGTACACCGTCCGCTACCTGTCGCCGCTGGCCAGGGCGCAGAAGCTGGAAGAGGTCACCGCAATCGACCAGTACGTCGCCGGGTGCGCCATGGCTGCCAAGGCCCAGGCCGAAGCCGGTGGCCAGCCTGACGCCATGGACAACGTCGATTTCGATGCCGCAGCACGGTTCCGTGGTGAAGCCCTGGGCGTTCCGTCCGAGGTCATGCGCAGCAAGGCTGACGTTCAGCGGGTGCGTGACGAGCGGGCGCAGGCAATGCAGGCAGCGCAGGAGCAGCAGCAAGAGCAGGCCATGCAGCAGATGGTTGGCCAGGCCGCACTTAAACAAGCACCGGGGGCAGCAGCGTGACTCAGTACACATCCGAGCAACTGGACGACATGTTCAAGCGCGTCTTCGAGCAGCACGCCGAGGGCGTGATTGTGCTTGATCAACTGGTACAGAAGTTCAGCAAGAACGCAGTAACCGTGGGCGGCATTGACGCTGTCCTGCGCACCTACCTGCAGGCCGGGCACCGCGAGGTGCTCGACCACATACTGCGCCGCATCAACCGCGCCAATGGCGTGCAAGACCAACCCGAAGAGGAATAACGATGAACCTGTTCATCCATGGCCGTCTCGGCCACTTCCTGTGCAACGAAGCAGGCGATGGCGGCGACCCGGGCGGCGGCGCTGCACCACCAGCGGCCTCTGTCATGGCAGGCGGCGCCAATACCGACTGGCTCCCCGAGAAGTACCGCACCAACAAGGAGGACGGCAGCCTTGATCTTGAAGCATCGTCGCGGAAGATTGCCGAGGGCTACAAGCAGCTGGAGACGCGCCTGGGCACTGGCGATGCACCACCCAAGGACGCCGGCGAGTACAGCGTCAAGCTTGAAGGCGTCGAGGGCTTCAACTGGGAAGAGTTCAAGGCCGACGAGAACACTCAGTCGTTCCTCAAGGGGGCCCATGCCAAGGGCATGACCAACGCCCAGGTCGAGTATGTGATCGGCGAGTACTTGAAGGCGGCGCCTGGCTTGGTCGAAGGCGGCGTGCAGCTCAGCCAGCAGGACTGCACCACCGCGCTCAAGGCGGTATGGCCTGATGACCAAACCTACAAGTCAGGAGTGCAGGCCTCGTATCGCGCCGCCGAGTCGTTCGCGAGCCCCGAGGGTCAGCCCGGCAACTTCCAGGCGCTGATGGCGAAGTATGGCAACGACCCTGACTTCATCGCATTCACCGCCAACATCGGCAAGGAGCTGGCCGAAGACACGCTGATCAGTCAGGGCGTGGTGAGCGAACAGGACTTCAACGTCAAGACTGCTGAGCTTCGCCAGCAGTTGCAGGACCTCCCGGCGCACGATCCCAAGCGTGCCCAAATCCAAGGCCAGCTCGATCAGTTGTACGCAGCCAAGTACAACAAGCCAGCCTCCCGCACCTTTGGCGCGTAAGCGCTCCAGCCAAATAGTCGGGAAACCGACACCCCGCAACTCCGACCATCACAGGCATCCCGGTAGCAATACCGGGCCGGCCTGCGGTGGCGCGCAGATACCCGGAACGCCCCAGGCGCAGCAATGCCGATGCACGCCAGGAATCCCGGCCCGCCCAGCGGACACCCGGCAAGGCAATCCCGAATCCGCATTGGAGTGCATCGTATGTCCCAGCAAATCACCGAAGCGTTCGTGCAGCAGTTCGCTGACAACTTCAAGCACGTCGCGCAGCAGAAAATGTCCCGCTTCGAAGGGGCGGTGACCATCGAGCCCAACATCGTGGGCATGTCCAAGTCCGTGAACCGCCTCGGCCAGCGCACCGCGCAACGCCGCACCCAGCGCCACGGCGACACGCCGATCAATGACCAACCGCACAGCACCCGGTTCGTGGACCTCTACGACTGGGAAGACGGCGACATGGTCGACGACCAGGACAAGATCCGCATGCTGGTTGACCCCACCTCGGACTACGTCCAGGCCATGGTTTCTGGCATGAACCGCGCCAAGGACGACGTCATTATCTCGGCCTTCGGTGGTCCCGCTCGCTCGAGCGCTACCGGCAGCGTGATCCTTCCTGCTTCGCAGAAGATCGCCGTGGGTGGTACCGGCCTGACCAAGGCCAAGATCATCCAGGCCAAGAAGATCTTCCGCCTGAACGAGGCTGACGAGGAAGCCGGCGAAGAACTGTACATGGCCTACCACGCCAACGCCCTGGTGGACATTCTGGCTGACACCACCCTGACCAGCGCGGACTTCATGAGCGTGAAGATGCTCCAGGAAGGCACGCTCAAGGGCACCTGGATGGGCTTCCGCTGGATTCCTTCTGAGCGCCTGCCGAAGACCGGGAGCACCCGATTCTGCTACGCCTGGACCAAGTCTGGCGTGGTGCTTGGCAAGGGCAAGGACATTACCACCGAGGTGGGCAAGGATCCTGGCAAGGGCTTCAACGTCCGGATCTACGCCAAGCAGAGCCTGGGCGCTGTCCGCGTGGAAGAAGAGAAGGTCGTCGAGATCGCTGCGAACGACCCGTAAGGGTCTTCGCTGTTCTCGTCCTCAACCCCATTCAGGAGTAACACCATGGCAAACGGCAACGGTTCTCTGGCGGCGGCCCGCACGGCTTACCCGCAGACCCTCACCAAACCCAACCTGCAGGGCGGCGACATTCAAGTGTTCGTCAGCACCTACACCGTGCCCGCATCTGGCGGCCCAGGCATCGGCGAATACATCTCGTGGGGCTTCCTGCCCTTCGGTGCGCGCCTGATGCCAACCACCAAGATCTACTGCAACGCAGGCGCGGCTTCTTCCACCCTCAACCTGGGCGACCCGGTGGTCCCGGCACGGTATCTGGCTGCCACCTCTGTAGCCACCGCAGGCAGCGCCACCGCCGAGGCGCAGTTCGCCAACGGCGCGCTGTTCGACGTGGCGGTTGTGGCTCCCGGCCAGGCAACCGACCAAAGCGAGCTGCGTTCGGTAGTGGCTGGTGCAGCCCTGCAGGCCGGCCAGGTCATCACCCTGGTTGCGCAGTACGCCCAGCAGAACTGATCAGGGCTGACATGGACGTCGTTTCACTTGCCGGGGCCTAGCGCCCCGGTCTTTTTTTCCGGAGACACAAGGCATGGCAATGGCAACCGGTGTTTCGATCTGCTCCAACGCGCTCTTGATGCTGGGTGCTCAGACCATCAACGACTTCCAGGACTCGCAGAACCTGGACCGCGCCAAGCTGTGCGCGAACCTCTATCCCTCCCAGCGTGACAGCATCCTGCGCGCCCATCCCTGGAACTGCTGCATAAAGCGCGTGGTTCTGGCGCCGTTGGCAGAAGCTCCGCCCTTCGGCTACTCCAGCGCGTTCGAGCTGCCCGCCGATTGCCTGCGTGTGCTGGAGGTCGGCACGGGGGGCTGCCAGATCGACTACCTGGTTGAGCGGCGGACCATCCAGGCCGACACCATGGTGCTTGAACTGCGCTATGTGTTCCGCAACGAGGTGGAGGCGACGTGGGATTCGCACCTGGTTGACCTCATGACTGCTGCCATGGCCGCCGTTCTGGCTTACCCGGTGACTCAGTCCACATCGGAGCGCGACAGCCGCGAGCAGAAGCTGGCGCAACTGTTCCGCCAGGCCAAGGCAGCCGATGGTCAAGAAGACCCACCGCAGACCCTGGGCAATGAGCACCTGCTGGCCTCGCGCTTCGGCAATGGCTGGGGGATTTTCTGATGGCGCGCCTGACGCTCAACCAGACCAACTTCACCGCGGGCGAACTGTCGCCCCGGATGCTTGGCCGAACCGATATTGCCCGGTACCAGAACGGCGCCGAGATCATGGAGAACTGCTGGCCTGTTGTGCACGGTGGTGGAGTTCGCCGCTACGGCACGCTGCACTGCAGCCCATGTAAGTACCCGGACCGGAAGACGATCCTGATCCCGTATGTGTTCAACACGCTGCAGGCGTACATGATCGAGTTCGGTGACCTGTATGTGCGGATTCACTTCCCCGACGGCAGCTACTCCGGGGTTGAACTGGTGAGCCCATACGGCCAGACCCTGCTGGGGCAGCTCGAGTATGTCCAGGGTGCCGACACCATGTTCGTCTTCCACAACGGCGTGGAGATCAACCGTCTGCGCCGGATCACGAACACCGAGTGGAGCCTGGCCCCTGCGCCCTTTGTCACCAAGCCGTTCGCAGAGCGCGGCATCGATGTTGCCACCGCCATGACCCTGAGCGACCCGTCGGTAGGTGTGGGCCGCACGCTTACGTCGGCAGCTGTGATCTTCCTGGCCTCTGACGTTGGGCGCGAAGTCTGGTCCGGCTCTGGCGTGGCCAAGATCACCGCCGTGACAAGCTCGACCGTGGCCACCGTCGAAGTGCTGAACGCTTTCCCATCCGCAACCCGCCCTAGCTGGTCGCTCAAGGGCAGCCCGCAGGCAGCCAATACCTTGGGCGCTGCAACACCGGTCGGGGCGATCGTGACCATGACGCTGGCAACTGACGGCTGGCGCGCGGCTGACGTGGGCAAGTTCGTCAAGATCAACGGCGGCCTGCTGGAGATCACCACCTACACCAGCCCGACCGTTGTGTCGGGTGTGATCCGTTCTGCGCCCACGTCTGCCACGGCATCGCCTGCCAACGCATGGTCGCTTGAGGCCAGCGTATGGAATCCCGTGGATGGATACCCTGGTACCGGCACGCTGTTCGAGCAGCGTTTGCATGTTGGTGGGTCGCCGAACTTCCCGCAGACCATATGGGCTTCCAAGACCGGTGAGTCGCTGAACTTCGAACTGGGCACCAAGGATGACGACGCCACCTCGTTCACCGTGTCGTCGGATCAGATCAACCCGATCCTGCACCTGTCGCAGGTCAAGACCCTGGTTGCGCTGACCTACGGCGGCGAGTTCACCATCACGGGCGGCATCGAGAAGCCGATCACCCCCACAAACATCCAGGTGAAGAATCAGTCGGTCTATGGCTGCAACCGCGTGCGCCCGATCCGCATCGGCAACGAGCTGTACTTCGTCCAGCGCGCCGGCCGCAAGCTGCGCGCCATGGCCTACAAGTACGACTCGGATGCCTACGGCTCGCCAGATATGTCCGTGCTGTCCGAGCACGCGACCAAGTCCGGGGTGGTGTCCATGGCCTACCAGCAGGAGCCGGAGAGCATCCTTTTCGCCGCTCGGTCTGATGGCGTGCTCGCCACCATGACAGTGGATCGTGACCAGGATGTTGTCGGCTGGGCCAGGCAGATCACTGATGGCGCCTTTGAATCGGTGGCAGCGATCCCTGTCGAGGGTGGTGATCAGGTGTGGGCCGTTGTGCGCCGAACCATCAATGGCCAGAACGTGCGGCACATCGAGCGCTTCGTTGAGGGCTGCCAGGTCGATGACGGCATATTCGCCAGCAGTGAGGCAGGCCAGGCGACCTGGGGCGGCCTTGGGCACCTGGAAGGCAAGACCCTTGATATCGTCGCTGACGGCGTTGTCATGCAGCAACAGACTGTGGTCGGTGGCCAGATCACCTTGCCGCGCACGGCCAATAACATTCAGGCGGGTCTTCACTTCTCCAGCAGGATCAAGACCTTGACCCCGGAAGTCATGGGCGGCGCTGGAAGCGCTCAGGGCAACAGCATGCGAATTGGCGAGGTGACCATCCGCTTCCTTGAGACCACCGGCTGCAAGCTTAAGGGGCAAGGCGTAGAGCAGACCATCAGCTTCCGCAACCTTGGGGAGGATGTGCTTGACCAGGCCCCACCGCTGTTCACTGGTGAAAAGCGCCTCGAGAACCTCAGCTGGGACCGTGGTAGCGCCCAGCTGGAGATCATCCAAGACCAGCCGCTGCCATTCCACGTGCTCTGCGTCATCAAGAAGATGACCATCAACGACTGAGGGCTCCCCATGATCCGTCCAGCAACACACGCTGACATTCCCCGGTTGGTTGAGCTGGGGACTTTGCTGCATGACACCAGCACGTACGCCGCCACCTCGTTCAATCCGGACAAGGTGGCGCACTTCCTTGGGCAACTGATCGATGGCTATGGGGTGGTGTTCGCCGCCGAGGTCAGCGGTGAGGTGGTTGGAGGGTTCGCTGGCGCTGTGACCGAGCAGTGGTTCAGCGACGACCTGCTGGCTTACGACTACTCGCTGTTCATCGAGCCCGGCAAGCGCCAAGGGGTGATCGCCTTGAAGCTGATCCTGGCGTTCCAGCACTGGGCCAAGGCCAAGGGCGCCAAGCACATCCACATGGGTATCACCACGGGTATCAACACCGATGGCACCACCAGGCTCTACACGCGCCTTGGTTTCAAGTACGTGGGCCCGCTCTTTACGATGGAGGTTGATCATGGGAATTGAAACGGCTGCGCTCGCGGCTATGGCTGCGGCAACCGCCTACTCGACGTACAACACGATTCAGCAGGGTCGGCAGTCTCAGCTCAACGCCAGCGCCCAGTCGGAGCAGGCACAGATCGATGCTGACAACGCTGCAAGCGCTGCCCGAGTGCAGGCCGATCGCATCCGCAAGATGGCCCGCAACCAGGCAGGCGAGGCAAACGCCGCGCTGGCAGCATCCGGCGTCGAGGTGGGCGAGGGCACCGCGCTGAACATCAACGAGCAGATCTACGGCAATGCCGAGGAAGATGCCGTGATGACCATCCTCAATGGAGAGGAACAGCGCAAGCGCGGCTACGTCGACGCCAGCAACATGCGGCTCTACGGCAGCCAGCAGAAGTCGGCGGCCAACTCACAGGCCGTCGGCAACGTGCTGCAGGCCGGCGCTTCGTACGGCATGTGGAAGGCCAGCGCCGCGAGTCGCAACGGCAGCGTATCGAAACCAGGGGGAGCAGGCTGATGGCAACCATCCCGATTGGCCCAGCAGTGGCCCGCGTTCTGCCCGAAGCCCAGCAGAACCGCGTTATCACCATGGACCCAAGCCTGCAGTCCCGCGGGGCACAGCAGGTCGCCGACACAGTCCAGCGCACAGCGCTGGGCGTTCTCGATCAGCGGCAAAAGGAAGACCAGGCGCTCGCCCGGGTGAAGGCCAGCAACGCCTTGTTCGAGCGCGAGACGCAGATTAGCACCATCAACAGTGATTTGGCTGAGCAGGTGCGACTGGGCACCTTGAGCCACGACAAGCTGGAGGAAGCCTACCAGGGCGCGGTGGCGAAGCTGGAGCCGCTGCAGGTGACTGGGCTGTCCGAAGCTGAGATGGAAGGCGTGGGCCTGGCCCAGCAGCGGCTGCAGCTGGCCGGTCAGGAAGGGGTGCGCAAGCTGGCCATCGGCGCCCGTGCTGATTCCGCCAAGGCCGACATGGCCACCCGGCTGGACATGCTTGGCAAAGAAGCCGCCATGCCTGGCGCCGATATCGGCAAGCTGAACGCCCGCCTGGATGGCGAAGACGTGGACATGGCTGGGCGTCTGGCGTACGGCGAGATGTGGGCAGCCAAGAAGCAGGAGGCCAAGGACGCGAACTGGACAACCCAGGCCACTCAGCGCGTGGTTCAGGCCCGCGATGGCCTGGGCAGCCTGCAACAGATCGAGCACGACCTCACCGCTGCCGATGGCTTCTACGCCAACAAGCTCGATCCGGAGAAGCGCAACCAGTTGCTGAACACCGTCACTGGCAGGATCTACCAGGTGAAAGAGCATCAGCAGCGCCAGGCCGAAATGCGCGAGATGAAGGCCGAGCGCGTACTGGCGCAGATGGACAGGCAGGCGGCCACTGGCATTCCGCCGACCGTGGCAGACCAGCAGCGCTGGCGTTCTGCGCTTTCCGGAACATCCATGGCGGGGGAGTACAACACCCGCGTGCAGGAAATGAACGAGTCTCAGGCATTACTGCGCAAGCCGATGCTCGAGCAGCAGCAGTACCTGGACAGCAAGCGCCGCCAGATCGCCGAGACTGGCGGCTCTGTCGCACAGATCAGCAACCTGAACCGTCTGCAGACCGCCGTCGACAAAAACCTCAAGATGATGCGCGACGACCCGTTGACCTTCAACGCGATGCGCACCGGGCAAGACGTGCCGCCGCTGGATATCAGCGGCATCGGCACTCCGGAAGGCCAGGCCAAGCTGGCCGAACAGTTGGGCCAGCGTTACGACGTGGTGAACTCGATGCGCAAGGCCTACGGCCCTGAGGTCGCGCGCAGTCCGTGGAAGCCCGGCGAGCAGGCGATGTTGACCGCGGTACTGGCACAGGCTGACGACGCTACCAAGCTGCAGGTGTTCGGCACGCTGGCCGCTGCTGCGCCAACTGGCGCCGATTACGCGGCGGCCATCAAGCCGCTGGCGGCTGACCAGCCGATCACCGTGCTTGCTGGCATGGCCAAGTTCAAGGACCTGAAAGGCGCTGACGGCACCGACGTGCCCAAGATGCTGCTGCAGGGCCAGAAGATCCTGGCCGACAAGTCCGTGCCGATGCCCAAGGAAGAGAAGATGCGCGCAGCGTTCGATGCCCATGTGGGAACGGCGCTGATGCCGGGCACCACGCAGCGAGAGCAGGCGTATCAAGGCTTCAAGGCGCTGTACGCAAGCACAGCGGTATCGACCGGAAAATCGTATGAGCAGGGCGATGACCCGGACCGCAAGACCACTGAGAAGGCTGTCGAGCTCGTTACCGGTGGCATCACCGAGCGCGCCGGGCAGAAGGTCGTCAAGCCCTACGGAATGTCCGACAAGCTGTTCGACAAGGTGGTCGATATCGAGCTGGAAGGCTTGGCCAAGCGCACCGAGTTTCCACTGGGCCAGCTCGAAGACATGCCGCTTTCGCCAGTGCCTGGGAAAGACGGGCTGTACTACCTGCTGAACGCTGGCCGCATCCAGGTTGACCCCAAGACCAACGAACCGATGATTGTGAGGGCAAAATGAGCTGGCTCGACGGAATGGTTGATGAAGGTGAGGTAGCCAGCCAGGACCAGCGCCTGGACCGGACAACAGAGAAGCTTTCTCCGGGCGCCTTCACTGGCGCCCTTGGTGCATTCGGCACTGGCCTTGTTCGCGGTGGCATCGAGGCTGCACGTACCGTGCAGACCGCGGCACTGCAACTGGGGAGCGCCGCTATCGAGTCCGACCTGTCGATCGGTGCATCGTACTTCCCCGAGTTCGAGGAAGGGCAGACCCAGGCCCAGCGCGAGTTCGGCGAGGAAGAGGCCAGCAGGATCGGGCGTGAGACTGCCGAATCGGTGATGCACCTGCGCCCTGATCCCACTGAGGTCGGTGTTGTCGGGCAGATCCTGGGTGAAGCTGCAGCCGTGTTGCCGCGTACTGTGGTTGGCGCTGTATCCGCTGGCCCTCTCGGCGCTGCCGTTGCTGCTGGTGCGCCTGCCGGCTATTCCAGCAAGCGTGTGGCTATGGCGGAAGGGATCGACGAAGACACCGCCACGCTCAAGGGGCTGATCGACGCCGGGACCATGGGGGTAGGTGCTGTGCTTCCAGCCGCTCGCTTCGTTGGCCCGGTTCTTGGAGATGCTGCCATTGCCGTGGGCGCGAACGTTGGGCTTGGCATGGCCGGTCGCGGCGCTACTGCTGCTGTGCTGGAGCGTGGCGGCTACACCGCCCAGGCCGCGCAGTATCGCGTCATGGACGGGACAGCCCTTGCCACCGATGCAATCCTGGGAGCGGCGTTCTTCGGCATCGGCCGTATCGGCATGCGCCGCCCAACCACCGAGCAGGTGGATGCAGCGCTCACCGAGCGCACAACCCAGCACTTCGACGTGGACACCGCTCCAGGCGCGCCAGTTGATCCGCGTTCGGCCATGTCCCACCAGGAGGCGCTGCGCACTGCCATCGGCCAGCTGAGCCGCGGCGAGCCGGTGGCCGTACCGGACAGCATTCATAGTGCTGAATTCCTGCGCGGCACCGAGACGCCAACGCCGCGAGCACCGACCCGTGAGGCTGCCATTGCCACGGCTCGTGCTGAGCTGGAGCCGACCCTGCGTGCCGAACTGGAGCAGGACCTGCCGGGCGTGCTGCCCAATGTGGCCGACGTGCGCGCTGACCTGGCCGGTGTGCAGCGCACGCTGGATGGGCTGGACGATACGTTCCGCGAGCGAGCCAAGCAGGCCCAGGGCGAGGGGATGAGCCGCAAGCAGGCCGAGACGGCCGCGCGCCAAGCCATCGAGCAGGAGCGCCAGCAGCTTACCGAGCGCGTCACGGCCCTGGAGGATGCCTTGCAGGGCAACCGTACTGCCGAACTATCCCGTGGCGAGCTGGCAGCCCTGGCCCGTGGTGAAACACCAGAGCGCCTGCAGCCGCGCATTGAGGCTCGCGCCGACGAAATCATGCAGGGGTTCGAGCCTAAGCCGCTGGCTGCCGGTGTGGCTCAGGGGAATGAACGCTTGAATTTGGCAGCCGCTGCCCGTGCTGAGATTGCCCGCCTGGTTGCCGAGCAGGATGCACTGGCGCCACGTGCTGAGCCGACTGGGTTGGATATCGGTTCACCCAAGGCCGTTACAAAATCTGCTGATGGCGTAACAGAACAGGCCGGGAACACGACAAAACAGGCTGAAAGCGTTACATCCGGGGCAAAACCTTTGACACCAGAGCGCGATCCCGCCGATATGGCCGGACCCAGCCAGGCCGATTCCGACCCAACCATTCAACTCGCCGACGAGATCATGACCCGGGTGGATGATATGCGGCTGCCGACTGGCGCCCTGGACGAAGAGGGCCGCCCCGTGACCGTCTCCGCTCGCGAGCTGCTGGCCCAGGCCGACGACTATATCAAGGCCGCCCAGCAGGATGCCCGTGGGTTCGCCGCTGCTGCCGCTTGCTTCCTGCAGCGAGGCCTCTAAACGTCGGGAAACCGACTTTCCTCAAGCCATAGGCTTGCTCCATCCCCACAGGAGCAAGCCCATGCGTCCCGAATGTATCCAGGCCGTCACGCAGGCGATTGGCCGTTCCCTCTCCCAGCAAGAAATCAAAGGCATAGAGAACCGCGTTCGCCAGAACATGAAGCAACTGGCGCAGACTGACCCACAGTGGCAGTCCAAGTCCGCTGCCGATCGGCTGACCGAGGCGGCCCAGAAGTCGGCCAAGGACTTGGTGGCCGAAGCCGACCTCAAGAAGAAGCGCGTTGCGCTCACCATCCTGGCCCACGACCGCATCGCGAGCTACATGGCTCGCTTCCCCGACCAGCCATTGGAAGGCCTGGACCGCATGCTGGCGTTCACCAGCGACGGCAAGAGCGGCATCCAGTCGATCGAGTCGTCTACCCGCGCCATTCGCGACGAAGCCCTGAGCCGCATGCTAGACGTAATCGACGTGACCAAAGGCAAGTTCATGGGGCTGTTCCAGGACAAGGAAGGCAACCTTGCGCTAGTGCGCGAGCTGCACGGCGAGGACTCCGGCGACGCCGCGGCCAAGGCTGCGGCCAAGTCGTTCCAAGACGTGACCGAATCGCTGCGCCTGCGCTTCAACCGGGCGGGCGGCGACGTGGGCAAGCTGAACGACTGGGCCATGCCTCGGGATCACTCGCAGGTGAAGGTGGCCCGCGACCGAGATCAGTGGGTCAGCGACCACGTGAAATGGGCGAACCGTGGCAAGTACATGAACGAAGACGGCTCCCCCATGAATGACCAGCAACTGACGGAGTTCTTGGGGCATGCCTGGGAAACGCTGGCAACCGGTGGCTTGAACAAGCTGCAGCCCGGCGCCGTGGCCGGTAACGGCATGCGCGCCAACCGTGGCAGCGAGTCGCGCCAGATCCACTACAAGGACGCCGAGAGCTTCATTGCCGCCCAGCAGGCCTATGGCGAGCGCAACATGCTTGAGCTGCTGATCGGCCATATCGACCGCGCCGCCCGTGACATTTCGTTGGTCGAAGCCCTGGGCCCCAATCCCAACCACCAAATGCGCTACTGGCTTGAGGAAGGCCAGAAGCAGCAGATGGACAAGGCCCTGCTCATCAAGGGAAAGAAGGGGGAGAAGGCCCGCGATAAGGTGGAGAAGCAGCGAAAGTGGATCGAGAACCTGTATGAGGAAGTGGCCGGCACCCGCGAGCCACCAGCCTCGGCAGCCATCGCCAACGGCTTCGACACCTACCGAGCCCTGAACGTGGCCAGCCGCCTGGGCTCTGCGGTGCTGACCTCGGTCACCGACCAGGGCACCTTGGGCCTTACCGCATCCATGAACGGCATGCCCGTCATGCAGGTATTCGCCAACGAAGCCAGGATGCTGAACCCGGCCAATGCCGCCGACCGCAGGCTCGCTATGCGCGCCGGCCTCGGGCTCAACCAGATGATCGGTAGCCTGAACCGCTGGGGCGCCGATGGCCTGGGCACCAGTGAGGCAATCTCGGGTCGCATTGCCAAGTTCTCGCAGACCGCCGCCAGCAAGGTGATGCAGGTCTCTGGCATGAACGCCTTGACTGCCGGATCGCAGCGGGCTTTCGGCGCCACCATGATGGACACCATCGGAAGCATGACGCGCCGCTTCCAAGACTTCGCCAGCATGGATCCCGCCGACGCCAAGCGGTTGCAGGCCATGGGCGTAAGTGATGCTGACTGGGCTGTATGGCGCTTGGCGCAACCCGAAGACTGGCGCGGGGTTGGCGATGAGGTGCTCACGGCAGGAAGCATCTACCGCATCCCCGAAGCCCAGCTGACTGCGTTGGCCCAGCAATTCAAGACCACGCCCAAGCGTCTCAAGGACCAGGCAGCCACCAAGCTGCTTGGCTCCGTGCTGGACGAAACGAACATGGCGATCATCGAGCCAGGCGCCCGTGAACGGGCCTTCATGCTTGGCCGCTGGGAGCGGGGTGACGTCGGCGGAGAGTTGATGCGCAGCTTCTGGCAGTTCAAGTCCTTCTCGATCGCCATGATGATGCGGCACTTCCGGCGAGCCATGGCCCAAGAAACTGGCTGGGGCAGGGCTGGCTATATGACCGCCTTGATGGCCAGCACCACCGTCTTGGGCGGCATGGCCATTCAGCTTGGTGAAATCGCTGCAGGGCGAGACCCCAAGAACATGCTGGATGATGGTTTGCTTGGCGTCCCCGGCCTGCGCTTCGGCGCCGCAGCGTTCCTCAAGGGTGGCTCGCTGGGCCTGTACGGTGACTTCCTGTTCAGCGACCAGACCCAAGGCGGGCAGTCGGGCCTGGCTGCCATTGGCGGCCCCATCGCAGGCGATATCGAATCCATCTTCAAGCTCAAGGGCACTGCCGCTGACGGAAACGTCGATAGCACCGGGGGCAACCTGGTGCGCCTGCTCAAGAGCCACACGCCTGGCGCGAACCTCTGGTACACGAAGGCCGCCACCGACCACATGATCTTTCACCAGATGCAGGAGTACTTCTCGCCTGGCTACCTGCGCAAGATGCGCCAGCGCGCGCGCAAGGACTTCGGGCAGGAGTTCTGGTGGGAGCCGGGCGAGACGTTGCCAGATCGCGCCCCGTCGCTGGGCGCCGCTGTAGGGAGGGACTGATATGCGTGACGACCAGATTGTGCGCCTGCAGGCGCTGACCGAGCGCCTGGGCGAGGTGGTGATCACCGAGGTTGATCCGCACCAGTGGCCTGGTGCTGACAAGGCCCCTGGCGAGCTGACCCAGCAGGAGCGGGGCGACAGGTACTGGTGCAAGAAGAACGCCGCCGCAACCATGACGCTGCTGCTCAAGGTGGTGAACATCGCCGGTATCCTCAACCGGCAGAAGCCAGCACTAGAGGCTGGCGCAAAGATTGACGAACTCGACGGCGAGATTGCGGCGGCTGAGCGCGAAGCCCTGGCCATCATCGAGCGGATGCAGCGCAGCAATGCCCAATGAGCCGGAGAAGAAAGTAAGCCTGCTGGTCTTCTTCCTGATTTGGTCAAAGCGGATGCGGTGGGAGGTGCCGGACATTCACGTCAGGGCACTGATATGGCTGGAGGCCAAAGGGTCTCTGGCCGTTTTGCGTTGCTTCCGGGGCTTCGGCAAGTCCACCATCCTGGCGATCTACAACGCCTGGCGGTACTACCGGAACCCAACGTTTCGCATCCTGCACCAGTCCGAGGCCGACGGCACGGCCTACAAGACCAGCCGCGACACGCAAAACGTCATTCGCAACCACCCGCTTACCCGCCACCTGCTGCCGCCCAACCAGGGCACAGTCGAGCAGTGGTGGGTTGAGGGCGCCGCCGACTTCCGGAACGCCTCGATGTTCGCCAAGGGCATCTTGTCGAACGTCACCTCGGCCCGTGCTGACGAATGCCAGAACGATGACGTGGAGGTGCCACGCAACATCCAGACGCCCGAGGCGCGGGAGAAGCTTCGGTACCGGCTGGGCGAGCAGACACACATTCTGGTGCCGGGCGGCAGCAAGCTATTCATCGGCACACCCCACACCCACGACAGCCTGTACGACGAGCTGGAGGCGATGGGCGCGGATTGCCTGACCATCCGCATGTTCGCCGACGAGCATCGCATCGAGCTGGCCAAGGACACGACCTATGCCGTGCCGTTCAGGCCCGAGGTGGTGTTCTCCGGCATCGGCAAGCTGGCGCGTGTGCTGGTGGAGGACAAGGACTACCGCTACGCTGACGGCACCCTGGAGTTCCTGGAAGCCCCTGGAACCCTGATTGACTGCTACGCCGGCAGCGCCTGGCCCAACCGATTCGACATGGTGGAGCTGGAGAAGCGCCGCCGCGAGACCCGGACAATCAACGAATGGGACAGCCAGTACCAGTTGCACAGCAAGCCAGTGACCGAGGTTCGTCTCGACCCGGCGCGCATGATCCCGTACGACCTTGAGCCGGAGATTCGCTACGCAAACGGCGAATGCGCCATGTACCTGGGCAACATCCAGATTGTCGGCGCTGCCGCCTACTGGGATTGCTCACTGGGCAAGATCAAGTCCGATGCGTCGGCGTTCTCGCTGATCCTCACCGACGCGCGCGGCCAGCTGTACTGGCAGGTGTGCAAGGCCCTTGAGGGTGAGATCGCCACCTTCGACGAAGCAACCAGCAGGATTACAGGTGGCCAGGTCCAGCAAGTTCGCGACCTGGTGATCAAGTACCAGATTCCGCGCGTTGTGGTGGAGACAAACGGCCCGGGCGGCTTCGTGCCCACCATCCTGCGCCAAGCGCTCAAGGGCACCGGCTGTGGGGTAGGGGAAGAGCACAGCAGCACCAACAAGCAGAAGCGCATTCTCGACGCACTGGAGTCCCCCCTTTCTGCCCGCTTCCTGTGGGCTCACGTCTCTGTGCTGCGCGGTCCGCTGTGGGACCAGATGCGCGACTTCAACCCAGCGCTCACCGACCAGGACGATGACTTCATCGACTCCGGTGCCGGCGCAATCGCCCAAACCCCTGTGCGCATTGGCCGGATAGTCGGGAAACCGACAGAAGCCCGGCAGGACCATTGGCGCACCAACGCGGGCGTGCACGAGGTGCAAGTCGACTACTAGCCCGCCAGTACCAGGGGGCGACCATGGCAGTTCCAGCAGGACCAACAGAGCAGCGATACGTCGGCAACGGCGTGAGCACAATCTTCACCGTACCCTTCCTGGTGATTCAGGCGTCTGACCTTGCGGTCTACGTTGATGGGGTAGAGCTCACCTCGGGTTACACCCAGTCCGGGGTGGAAAACCCAACCAGCAGCGTTATCTTCACCACTGCTCCGCCCCTGAATGCGCAGATCCTGTTCACGCTTGAGGTCCCTTTCGAGCGACTGAACGACTACCAGGAGAATGGTGACTTCCTTGCCAATACCGTTAACAACGACTTTGACCGTATCTGGCAAGCCTTGAAGCAGCTGATGCGCTACACGAATCGATCTTTGCGCCTCGGTGCTTCGGATGTGGATGGTGCAGGCTTTTATCGAGGTAAAGGCAATGGCATCGTCAACATTGCTTCGTCGCAGCGGGTGGATACTTCGGTTCCAAACTGGAAGGACGTTGCTGATTTTGTCGCAGAGATTTTGGCAACTGGGCAAGGTCCAATAAACAACGCGGCAAACGTTCTGTATATGGGGCCTGACAGCCTGCCATATACGGTCCAAGATTTGTCTAGTCCCACGAATGCTGCAAAAGGCGCGGCACTTGTTGGTTGGAAACGATCGCCATTGCGCAGCTCGATTATCTCGGCTGGGCAGATGTTGAATGCTCAGGCTATATCGGTTTGGGAGTTTGCAAATCTGATTACCGTGAAGCCCGACGCGAACGATCCAGACACGTGGGACTGGACGCCAGCATTTCAGGCCGCATTCAACCTGGCAATTCCGCTGATCGGGACGACTCCAGGGCCTGACTTCGCTCGCATCGCGATCATGATCCCAACCGGGATCTACCACCTGACCTCTGTTGAGGTGGGGTCGAAGATCGATATTTACTGCGCAGGCGGCGTGATCCGTCCGTTCGATGTGGCTGCTACAGCAAACTATGTGATGAAGCTCACCAACTTCAACAGGCTGTACAACCTCACGTTTGACATGGACTACTCAGTGACCTACCGAGAGGCGCTGTGGATTCGTGGGCGACACAACCACCTGTTTGGTTGTTCGTTCTGGAAGGCCAGGAATGCCATGACCTTCGGCGATCCGGTATGGGCGACGACGCCAAGCCTTGGCATGCTGGGTGACAGCGAGAATATCTTGTCTTCCTGCGAAACGGTGTGGTGCGTGACGGCATTCCATTGCTACGGGCAAAACACCATCCTGCACTTCGATGACTGCCTTCTGTATTCGACTATCAACACCTTGCCAGTGGGGGATCCCCGGAAAGCATTTTGGGAAAGCCTCCCGGCCATCGTGGCCTACAACTGGGGATGCCTGGTGTACACCACCGGGGGTTGTGTCGCCAACTTCACGCCGCTGTATCCCGTCTTCAAGTCGGAGCTTCAACCGGTTTCTGGCGATATCGAGTATGTGAACTCGTTCGGTAAATTTTTCATGAACGGCACACACATAGAGACTGGCAATTTACTGGAGGCTGGTGCTGTTGGCGCTTATGTCGCACAGGATGTTTCGTCAAATGTTCTGACGATGCAGGGCTGCAATGGCTACCTCACATCTAACCCGGCGTTCTTCATCAATCTTGGCTCCGACTGCAGGCAGTTCGTCTCTATTGATGGTACGAACCGACTGTATGGGCACGTATCAAATAAGATCATCTATTCGATAGGGGCCCCGTCCTATGTCTCGCCAATTGCTTTTGCCAATCTTCCTACGGACTTCTTTCAGTGTGTTGCTGTGCTTCATCCGCAGGGTTATGACGACTACTGCGCGCTTGATGCGCGTCAATCCTCTCAAGCCTTCTCGACTTCCTTCAGCGTTTTCAAGCCTACCACCCTCAATCCAAGCGATGTTAGGAACGATGGTTTGCTGAACTTGCAAACAGAATGGTTCAACACCGGCACCGGTGTCTTCGTAGCGAAATCTGATATGCGGAATGTGATCGTCAGGGTTTCTCTGTCACTTTCCAGTGGGGTAGCGGCTGACGAGACAGTGTTCCGGGTGATGCTGAACGGCGTTCAAGTGGATCAAGCAATCATCTACGGCGGGTCCCCATCTGCAATCCTCCAGGTCAGGAGAATCCCTAATGGTGGCTCTCTCACGGTTGAAATATCTCAAACCCAAGGTCGTTCAGCGAATGGGTCTGACGCCAATAGGCTCGTAATTTCCGCATCGGTATAGGAGGTTGCATGGACATCAACACGAGCAATATCGGATGGGTCAACGTATACAGCAGCAGCGGTATCCCCGTCGGAACCGGCCTCGAGATTCAGAATAAGAACTCCAACCTGCTGACCGTCCAGGAAAGCGCGACAATTCCTGCTGCTGATGACTTCTCGGGCCGACTGCTGCGCTACTGCGAGGTGGTGGAAGTGTGGCCCGGATCTGTTGGGGTATGGGTGCGTGGGGCCATGAACACCATCCAGATCAACGTCCAGGCGGTGCCGTCATGATCACCTCGCCGAACCACCAGGCACGCCGGGCGATGGCAAGGGCTCAGCAGAGCCCAACCGTGGGGCAGATGAACATGGCCATGGCTCAGGCTGGCGTGACAGCGATCAAGCTCCAAGCGACTTTGGGCGCGGGCGGGGCGGTGACGCTGACATTCCCAGCACCGTACGTTTCTCCGCCGCTGGTAGTGAACAGCAGCCGGTTCGTTGCCAACCGAGGGTACTTCGCTGTGCCTGGCACGGTGACCACCACCACAGTCGAGCTGACCGGCAAGCGCAACAAGGGTACGCTGCTGCTGAGTGATGGACCGAACGAAGCTGCGGCATCCGGCGATGTGATCGAGGTTCTGGTGATCGGTCGCCCGGCCTGACGAGGGACAAACCTGGGACACTGGTTGTCCCAAATAGGCATGAACAGCCAGCACAAGAACTTAAGGCGTAGACCAGGTATTCCGGTGCTTTCAGCCTACAACCACCGATTTCCCTGGGTCTACGACCGGATTGCAAATCCGTCTACGCCGGTTCGATTCCGACCTCGGCCTCCACTCTTCGAAAACCCCGCAGATTAACGTCTGCGGGGTTTTTATTTGTGCGCCGGAAAATCTCGATAGTCCCAAAACTATTTGGGTGCAGTCCCAAAACTTTCCTATTTCGAGGGCTTCGCGATAGCCCCAACACGGCGATAGACACGCTCCGTGATTCCCTCTTTGGAGTGCCCCAGCAGCACGCTTGCCTCGCCCAGATCGTTTATCTCCGAGGCCGCCTTCGGTCGGATATCTCGGAACTGGAACTGGGCGATTCGGTTTGCTAGGTCTGGCTTCTTCTCGACGTCAGCTTTCACCCTGGCGGCCTCCCGGGCGTCCGCCCACCGGTTGCGCAACATCGGCCAGCTCATGCGCTTGCCGTGCTCGTTGATGATGAAGAACGGCGACAGGTGCTCGCTGGTCCTGCGCATAATCCGCTCCAGCAGCAGCCCAAGACTGTTCTTCGCTCCGTCCACCTCCAGGACGATCCTCAGTCGCTTGCCGGTCTTGCCTTGGCTGACCTGCAGGTAGATCCCGTCCATATCGTCCTTTCGCATGGACAGAACGTCCGATGGCCGCTGGCCGGTCAGGTACGCCAGGTCCATCGCATCCTTAAGCTCCTGTGGGGCCTCCTCATATACCGCCTGCCACACCGCTTCGTTGGCATAGAAGTCGCGCGGTTTCTCCTTGTTCTTCCTCACGCCCAGGCACGGGTTGTCCCGGGTGGTGAGCCCCCATTCCCTTGCGGTGTTGAAAACGTGCGAGAGCAGTGCGATTTCCCTGTTCGCTCTAGTTTTGGCCGACCTTGAGTCGCGGTATTGCGCGATCATGGCCGGCGTGATTGCATCGATCGGCGCCGAATCGAACACAGTGCGCAGTTGCTTAAGCTCGTAGATGTTGTCTTTCTGGGTCCTGGCGGCCTTGCCTGGGATGATCTTCAACAGGTACTCGTCGAAGATCCCTTTCATCGTTGTCAGTTCTTTCGGTACCGACTTGGCTTCGAGCTCTGCCCACATCAGCTTGGCCTTCACCAGGTCACTGCCAAGGAAAATGTCCTTGCCCGACTTGTCCCTGTAGTACAGAGCCTCCCACACCTTGCCATTGGCTTTTTGTCTTTTGCGACGATACATGCCTGGTGGCAGGTCGCGATTCTCGGTCTTCCTTGGGCGCATTTCACTTTACTCGGGAAAAATCAGGGGTCCAGGCTGGCGATGGCGGCGGAGCTGCAGCGACCGGCACAGTGTCGATCACCAGACCGCTGAGCTTCTGGCGGGCGTACAGGCGACCAACGAGGGGGCGGCCTCCGCGGCTCTCGACGAAATGCCAGCCTTTTTCTTTCAACCAGCGGCGCTGCCACGCCCGGGGTTTGTAGCCGGTGATCACCACCAGCTCTTCGTCCGAAAGGATCTCGGTTTCCATGGGATGGTCTCCACGCCGCCGGTGGCGGCAGTACGGTAATCAGGCCAGCAGCACTTCGCGCACGACTTCCCAGAGTCGCGCTGCGGGCCATTGATAGCGGTCGAAGTCTGTGTCGGGCTGCACGCCGTAGCGGCAGGTGGAGTGGGCGCCGGCTGGGTATTCGCCGCGCTTCTGCATGATGGTGGCCACTCGGCCGTCACCGCCCGGCTCGGTCCGGTGGTACTCGTAGGCCCTGGTGGTGTACACATCGCCCGCGGCAATGGTGCAGGTCGAGTGGTGCACCATGTTGGCCCTGCCGTCTGGGGTCCACGGTCTACCGCCGCCAGCCTGCCGCGCGCCTTCGTGCAGATAGAGAACGAATTCACCGTCATCCAGGCGGCGCATGTCGTAGCAGTGGTTGATCTGTTTCCCGACCAAAATCCGCGATACGAAGTTGAAGCGGTGGTCGTGGATTGCCGAGTGCTCGAAGCAGCTGCGGCGGGGCAGCTCGGGGTGCCACACATGCAGGCGCTGGTCGCCCTGCAACTGGACCTGTACGAAGCCCAGGCCGTGAAGCGTGATTTTGTCGGTCATAACGTCATCGATGATCATGGCAATAGCTCTCCATGCCCGCGCGTGGCGGGCTTGAGTTGTTGGGGAGGGTTATGCTTCGGTGATCGGCGCGGGGATGGCCTGGGCCTTCCACTCTGGGTCGATCTTCCAGGCGATGCAGGGCGGCTCGGTCTTGCTCTTGTAGCCGCCAAGCCAGTAGTAGCCGCTGTGCTTCGATGTTCCGCAGACGCTGCAGGTGTGCCAGCTACCGAAGCCCCGAGCAGAGAACGGCTGGTACTGGTGGCTGTTCACCGCAGCCCCCTTGCGATCATTTCGCACCACCTGCGGCCAGCGCCTCAGCTTTCAGTGAGGAATACGCCACGCCATCCAGCGCGCTGTCCTCGTGGAACTTGTCAGGGTTTTGCCACTGACGCACATCCTTCAGCACCTGCAGCAGCAGCCAGCCTTCGGCCTCGGTGAGGTCCCGGCCGGTGATAGCGTTGAATGCCTTGACGGTGCGACCCATGCTGCGCTCACCGCCAGGCGCGTCGTACTGCTTCCCGCGCTCGGCCTGCACGTCGATGGCGGCCTGCAGAAATTCGGTGGATTTCTTCACAGCTGATACCTCTCATAAATCCATGCCGCAGGCGCGGCAGCGGGTGTAGGTTCGGGTTGGGTTTCGTGGGGGGAGAGCTGGCGCTCGTTGTTTGTATGGAAATGCTTGAGACATAGCTTCGCCTCGCCGCCATTCGGCGGATTAGTTAATATCGGACGAAATAAGTGAGACCAGGGGAGGTCCACCGGGCAGAAGTCTTGGAAGGCTCAAATCCTTGCTATGCAAAATGGATAAAAGACCATGCCGGATATAGAAAAAAGATATCGTGCTTACAAATTGCTACGGGAGCTTGATTCGCTCACATCAACCACCATGAATCAGGTAGCTTACGGGCGCTTGGGAGGGCCGGAATGGCAAGCTGCATGCGACGCGCAGCGTGCTGCGTTCAACGCTTGGATCGAATTTGCTGATTCGCTTACAGCTGAAACGAAAGTGCAGAAGCGCTCTTCTTAGCCCCAATAAAGTTATACAAAAGAGATACATTTGTATAACTTTATACCGGCTGTCGATTCGTAAGAGATTGCTGATCTAAGTCACTTGTAGCTTTTTTTTGTGCGATTTATTTTGACCCTCTAATGGATGAAAGCTAAGAAGTTAAGGAGGGTCACATGCGAGTTCGTGGAAATGTGTTCTGGGATTGGGCAGATCCAGCGCTTCACCACCGTACTCATGACGAAACACTCGACGATGGAACGCATATTGATGTCCAGGTGAGGCTTTCACGCACAGGGCAAACACAAATGTTCATCGGCGTTTATGCACCTCAAGGCATGGCGGTGCATGAGGAGGCGTTTGACTCCCGTCCTGGCGAGTCGATGACCCGTGCTATGGCTTGGGGTGTCGGGCGGGCGCGCCGGATTGCTACGGAAGGCTTGCCTGCCGTCACATCCAAAGCGTCTGCTGGGTAGAGCTGTCGTCACCCTGGGGCTGGAACAGGCTCTGACACTGAGCCAGCCCCTACTGGCTGCGATATCGCGGCAGTGAATAGAGGGAGAGAAGTTACTGCGGGATGTAGTAAACATGTGCTCGATGCTAATCCTCCGAATCGTCCGAATTGTTGGAATTCCGCACTGCGCGCCTCGATTTGGTGCCACAATCATGGCATAGGGACATCGGCACGTATCCTCGAGCCAGCCCTTCAGGACACCAGTCCAATGCTAAGCAATGAAGATTTTCGCTACATGTCCCATCGGCACCTACTTGATCTAGATGCTTCTAATTCCAGGCTTAGGCACTTGGTTGGTAAAGGCGAGGTGAGCGGTGTGGACTGGGATGATGCTGTTGGCTGGTATCAGAGTTCATACGACGCTTGGGTCAAATTTTTGAGACAAAGAGATCAGCCTTCCTTGCCAGTGTGATCCGATATCGCAGAGGGACCTGCGATTTTCACCCTTAGCCCGCCTCGGAGTTTTCCGACAACGCAGCCCTGGCAATCGAGCCATCCTCCACAAACCAAGCTTCATGTTCGTGCCAGAGGATGTTCGCGGGCTCGCCGCTCACGCTGTCCCATTCGTTGCCAATGTCTTCAGCGAAGTGGTCCCGGTCGGCGTAGAACTTCAAAGCAGCTCGCAGCCGCTCAGGCTCGCCAGGATCTGCTGGCGCTGGGTGGGTGTAGAGCTTGGCACCGAGCCTTGGCATGCGCCCAGCAGCCCAAGCAATCTCATGCAGACCCTTGCCGAATACCACGACTTCGCCCACCGGCTCGCCCTGGTGCTGGGCTGGCTGGCCGTAGCTCAGCACGCACAAGTGATCCGGCAGGCCATAGTGCTTTTGGACATGGGTGATAGTCCGGCGTAGAACCGTGCCGGTGTAGTCGAGGGCATCATCGATCTCGCGGAGCAGAACCGTGTCGCCCACGGCGAAATTACGATCCGAGCAATCCCGGACCTCGCCGGTCTTGAGGCCGCTGAGCAAGTCAGCCAGCGGGGTCTGTCGAATTTTCAGTTCATGCTCGCGCGGCACGCTGACCATCTCTGTGTTGCTGGATCGGTTTTCTGTGGGCATGGGGATACCTTCGCGGATATGCTGATAGCAGGATTCAAATCACAGGGATACGACATGAGCGCTTTGACGGCGGCGATTCGGCAATATCAATTAGCATATGAGATTGCACTCGATATGCATCGGAGCTGGGAGTTTTCGGAGCCTCCAGAGCTTTATGAAAAATACACTTCCCTGCAGGTCGAGGTGGACAGGCTGTTGACGCTAAATGGCGTTGAACCAAGGGCTTTCGGCAATATCGGTCGTCACCTCTGGTTCATAGAGTTGAGATTGAATCAGGGATTCAAAGATTCATGCTTCAGCGATATCAAGGACATTATCTACAGTGATATGCCCAGTGGGTTCGCCTCGCTATTCGCCTTGGAAGATCAGGCCGTGCGCCTGCACGGGCGCTTGAGGGAGGGCGTCATACCTCTACTGGATGGCGGGCACCATGCGGCCGCGATAAGGCAAGTTTTCCCAATTCTTTCTAGTCATCTTAGGCAAAGATTTTTAGTTGCGCAGAATATAGATGGCGATGAGCTTGTTAATACTATATTCGGCGGTGGATCAGTTCTCACAAATTTGGATGGCCCAAGGAAGACCGCTTACCGCAATTTACTGAGTGGTTTTTACGGCGTTTACCGTAATAACTATGCGCATCATGACGTGCAGCCAACCGTTGCTGAAGTGCACGCTGTCATTGAGCTTGCTAACTCTCTGATATTTGAGGTTGAGCGGGTGGCAATAGATACTGCTCAAGCCAATCAGGCGGGGGATGCCTAGCCCCATCTGGGAATCTAATCAAGCGATCAGGCTGCCTTATGCATTTCAGCATTCCAGTCCATCCAGCCGATAACGGGCATCTTGGTCTTGGGGCTGAGGATCTTTTTGCCCTTTTCGTCGAGCAAGGCGGCCTTGCAGCGAATCTTCAGGTCGCGGTAGGCGCCCGATCGCTTGGCGAGCTCGATGAACTGCTGCGCGTGCTGCGGGGTGTCGTAGAGGACGCTGAGCTGCTTGACTTTCTCGCCGACCATGATTGCCTCGACGTTGCGCTGCACCGCCTCTTCCCACTCGGCCAGGGTAAGGTCCAAGGGGGGGCAGCCAGCTTTCCCGCTGGGCTTGGTGGTCTTGGTTTTCTTCCGGGCATCGGCAAGCGCTGCTGCGGCGGTCATGCCGAACACTGCGAATGTACTCATGGTGATCTCCATGAATGCGCCGCCCTCCGTGGCCGGATGCGGCATGGTGGCAATTTGGTTTAGGATGATTGGTTTAAGGCGGAAAGCTAAGGGTTAGGCGGAAAAGATGGATATACATCAAAGTCTCAAAGCGGCGTTTACAAAGCTAAAGTTAGACTTTAGCTTGATGATGATTACATGTGCTGGAGTTTTTGTTGTTGTTGTAATTAGTGCGTACGTTGTAAATTTTTTTGGTTGGTTTTCTTCAAGTAAAGAAGTGTGGGGGCAGTTTGGTGATTATGTGGGTGGCGTGCTGAATCCTGTACTAAGCTTCATGGCTTTGATTGCTGTTGTGAAAAGCCTAAAATATCAGTCTGAGGAGGTTAAGGAGGCTCGCTCAGAGGCAAGTGCAGCTATCTCGATGCAGAAGGAACAGACGAAAATATTCAAGCAGCAAAGCTTTGAGTCTGTATTTTTTGGTTTGATTGATCTGTACTCTAAAGCGCTAGAAACAATGAGCCTCTATGAAGAACAGAGAGTGTTCACTGGGATTGCTGTGGCGCAGAGGCTTTCTTTTAAATACAACGTTGATAGGATTGACTGGGTTTTCAACGAGTCAAAAGGTAATTTAACTAGGCGAGAGAGAGAATTTTTGTTTAGGGAGCACGCGAACAAAATGTTGGCGGCTGCTCAAGAGAATGGACTAAAATTCTTCACTATTTTAGAGCAGTTACTGTCATACGTCGATGGGTGTGATTTAGATGACGCGGTATTGAAAGAGCGATACGTGTTGATTATCAAGTCTCTGCTTACGCCGGCCGAAGTAGAGTGTGTGTTGCTTTATGGTATAAGTGACGACGGGCAAAGACTGAAGGAATTGATGGAGCAATACTCGCTATTCACAAACTGCCCCAAGCGAGTAGGCGATGCTCACTTGAGGAACTGTGGGCTTATAAAATGGTAAGCACACTGAGCAATTTTATTATAATCGGCCTGTGCGACGGATTAACATAGAGTCGGGGTCATCCGTGCCAGATACCCTCGCTGATGCGTTTCATGCTGCTGTCTGCTGATCCCAGGCTCCGGCGGAGGTGAAGATCTTGGCTGCCTCTGCTTCGTCGAGCGTTGTGTCGGTGGGGATGGCGATCCAGCCGGAGGCCACCAGGTGGTTTGGATTGGCGGTGGCGCGCAACTCGGTGTAGGTGGCTTCGATCACCTCGGTGAGGTGATCGGCTCGGTAGTTGCCTTGGGGCGCGACCTCAACCGATTTGTGGTAACGCTCGCCGAATTCAGTCCGGCAAAGCACGCTCAAGTAGATGGTCCAGCGGTGAGGGATGTCGCAGACGGCGTCGACGACCTGGCGCACGCGGATCTGCTTGAGGTTCTTCCAATTGATCAGCACCTGCTGGCCGCTGGGGTCGATGTTGACCACGGCTGTATGATTGGCGGAAACCAGTGCCCGACAGGTTCGCTCCAGGCGCGCCCGCATGTTGTGGGGTTTGCGCTTGCTCATTGCCGCACGCCTTTGGTGGCGGCACCGGCCTCCATCGCATCAACAAATCGCATGGCCGCCTGGTGACTGAAGCAGAAGCCTTTGGTCTTGCCGGTGGCGACCTCAATGATGTGCCAGGCCTTGCCCTTGGCGACCGCCTGGTACAGAGGGCGAGCGGTAGGAGCTGGCAGGCCAATCAACCCGTAGAACTCGGCAGTAGCCATGAGAGAGCGTGCACGCAGGGCGGCCAGGCCGTCCACGCGCTGTTGCATGGAGTGGTGCATGGGATGTTCCTCGTGGGGAATCAGGCGTGGTAGTCGAATGACTCGGCTTTGCGGAGGACACGGACCTGGGCGATCCGGCGTTCGGGTACTCGGCGATCGCGGCGCATTGGGTCGCTGTCGCCGATTGCGGCGTGAGTGGCGACCAGAGCGACGAGGAGGAAGCACATCGGGCTGATAATGTTTCGGCGCATGGCCTCGGCAACCAGGGCAGCCCGGCGGGGTACGTCGAGCTTGAACATTGCAGCGGCGATGCGCTTCTCGACACCGCCCTCGCTGATGCCGAAGTGTCGGGCGATTTGCTTCGACGTCATGCCTTGGGCGACATCGAGAACGCATTCCAGCTCGCGAGGCGCAAGACCGCGCCCAAGGTGGCCCATCCAAGAGCCGCTTGTGATCGTATCCATGGGTTATCTCGGTTGCGCGCTTTCCAATGCCTTGCGCAGCTCGATGACGAGTGCGGTGGAAATGGTGAGGCTTCTGTTGTCTTCGTCGATTGCATCAAGCGATGCAATCAAATTGCGCGATGCTGTGTGAACAGCTTCGAGGCGGGGTTTTGGAATCGAGGGGCCTTTGATTGAGCCTGCGGTGACCTTCGTCTTGCCGCTGGCCTGGACTTTCTTCAACTCCGCGTCCAGTACTGTTCCTGCACCGTCGCCGTGTTCCCGTACCACCTGAGCTGCAGTGGTTGCCGATACATGCCCAGCGGCGACAAGGTTCTGCACGTCGGTGTTAGCGTTGCCGACAGTGAGTACCTGCTCGACATGCTGCCTGGTCTTAGCAACCTTCTTCGCGATCTGCTCGACTGACCAGCCAAATGACCTCAGTCGCTTGTAACCCTCGGCCAGCTCAAGAGGGGAGAGCTTTTCGTTCTCCTGGCTGGTGATGATGCGTGCGACCCGATCTGCATCGCTTCCTTCAAATGCGATTACCGGCACCCAAGCTTCGAGAATCGCCGGGTTTTCCTTGTTCGGCGTTCTTGGTAGACGGCCTGCTGCGTCCAGCTTCAGCAGCGCTCGACGGCGGCGGTGACCATCTACAAGCCAGACGCCGCCCTCTGCGCGAGGGCGAACCTCCAGCGGTGGAATTTGGCCACCTGCGGCGATGAACTCTGCAAGGGAGTCGATGCTCGACTCGAGCGCTTCACCCTCGGTGCGAAGGTTGAAGCCGGGTTCTTCGTGAAGATCCTCCAGCTGTACCTTCATGGCGTCGGCGCGTCGCACCTCGCCATCCTTGATCATTTGCTTGAACGACTTCGCCATTGCAATTCACTTCCGTTGGGGCTGCATTGGAGAGCCGATCCCGCCTGTCTCCCTGAACATGCTCGATGTAGGGTCGGGAAGGCTCTCCGATGCAGCCTGGTGATGGGGGACCAGGTGGATCGGGCCGTCTTTCCGGCTGTCTTGGTCAGCTATGGGTCAGCGAGAGACTGCTGATGACGCAGATCGAGCCATCCGCGGCGGGAGTCGAGTCGGTGTAATCGACCTGGTTGTAGACGCCGCCATGGAAC
This sequence comes from Pseudomonas putida, assembly GCF_001636055.1. NCBI lineage: Bacteria > Pseudomonadati > Pseudomonadota > Gammaproteobacteria > Pseudomonadales > Pseudomonadaceae > Pseudomonas > Pseudomonas putida. Next base: position 4,089,926 of record NZ_CP011789.1, on the reverse strand, counting down.
TCGAACAGGCGAGAGTCCCAGGTGTCGTCGAGCTGCAGGGTTCCTGAAGAACCGGACACACCGTTGCACTGGGCTGAAACAGTCACCAGGCCATGTGTCGTAACGTCGATGGCAACGGTGAACTTTGCCCCGAGCGGCACACCCTTGAGTACGGTGGTGTTCACCGGGGTGGCTTGGTTGTAGGTGGTGCGAAAGCCCATCGTGATGTTGCCCTTGTTCCAGAACACCTTCACCGGTGGGCTGTCATCGCCTCTAACATGCATCTGCGAGATCACGACCTTCTGAGCAAAGTTGACCTTGGTAAGCGCCATCTGCTGGTGATTTCGGTGATTTGCCGCGCTGGCCAGGGTCCAGTTGGTGGCCTCAGACCACTCACAACGAGTGCGACGTGTGCTTTTGCTCGAGGCGCCTTTAGTCGGCGCAGTGAAGCGAATAGAGCCATCGGGCAAGGCAGTAACAATTTCCGGGAACTGCGCGATCGCTTCTGCTCCGCTTAGCTCAAGTGCAACATGGTTGGTTGAGGAAGTGGCTACGGGAGTCGTGATGGTTAATTTGCTGATGTTTACGGCCATGGTGTTTTCTCCGGCTGATTTCCCGTCTGGCCCTCTACCTCGAAGGCCAGCCAGTGAAACCTTCAGCCGCGGCCCTCTACTGGAGTCGGTTGCGCGGCACTCTTCTGGTTGTTGACTCCGACCGCGGACCTTCCCGCCGGATAACTGATCTCGGTGCTTTACCCTGCACACCCGGGGCAGTTGCCACCCCTCTGGACTGTTGAGGCCTGTCCATCGCTGCCTTTGCTGCGGCCAGTATCTATCCGGCTGGCAGCAAAATTAACCGCCGGTAACCATTACGTCAATACCGCCGGTTAATTATTTTTCTGAAAAGGCGCGCTAAGATTGCCTGAATCTGTACGGATATACAGTATAGGAGGTATGAAAATGGGATCGGCACAAGGATTAGCGATGTCGGCGCCTGGCGAGGCGCTGACGGGATTGGAAAAGCTGGGGCTGAGGATCTCAGCAATGATCAATTCGCCGCTGGCCCAGTTCGGAAGGAAGGTTCTGATTCATCAACTGGATACGGATAGCGATCAGGACTGGGTACGAATCATGGAGCTGCTTTCGGAAACTGACGGCCTGGACATGACGTTCTGTGATGACGGGTCGGTGATTCTGCAGTGGGATGCTGCTACGGATGACGATCGGGTGATCGAGAGGGAAGTGGACCTTGACCTGGTCCGTCATGAAGAGGAGAAGGCGCCTTTCTGAGTGGCGTGCGCTAATTAATGGCTATGGTACTTTTTACCTAAGTCGCTATAGATGAGTTCAAGTGAGTCTTCTGACTCTGCATAGGGCCAGAGCTCTTTAAGTGAAGAGGGGTGCTCGACAGCTAAGAGGTATGCAAGTATCGATACTGGCTGAGACCAAAATGCATTGGAGTCTAGACGGGACTTCACCCTTTCTTGAATGAAGCTGCGCTCATTTAGAAGGTGGCGAATTTTATCCGGTGTGTCTTGGTGGATAACGCCGGATAACTGATCAAGAACAAGCATGTTAAATTTCTGATCTTTAAACTTAGAAATCCCCACCTTGGAATCGTAGATGTCCGTGAGCTCCTCAAGCAGCTCGCCTCGGACTTTCGATTCTGACTCTAAAATGTTCATGGTTTCACAAAAAAGGTGGTCCGCCGTTTCGATTAATGCAGCACTGCTGGATACGAATCTTACCGCGCGGCTAGGCACTTTCCAAGAGCTTTTATAAATACTATCGTGAACCACCTCAGCATAGGCGTGCTGCATCAATGTTCTGATCTGTAACTCACAACATATGTCGGGAGTGATCGTAGTGCCTGCGATTTGTATATCGCATTTGGGGCGTATCTCGAAATGATGGGACTGATATCCAAATTTATCCGGTGCGTCCTCATACTCTTTTGAGGTGTCTCTTGATTTCTGTATGTCCCAAACGGGTAGCATCATTGCTTGGCATAGTTTTTCTACATCGGGCGACAAGAGGCAAACAGCTCGGACACCAACTAGGTCGGTCATGTCTTTCAGGGGGTTGTTATACGATTTTCGAGTCAGTTTGCCTATTGCTGAATCAATTTCTTTGACTCTAGATGAAAGTATCTGGAGATTTATGCTATTGGTTTTAGATATTTTCTTGACGTTTTTTTCTACAAAACTTCCCCACAAATTAAGGCTGGGCTGAGCAGCCAGAAGATAGTCTTTGAACTGCTCAATATTCATTACTCTCGACTCTCAACTACGCCTTTGATGCGGACGTCTGTATATCCGCCTTCCTGCCGCAAGGTCTGCACATGATCTTGGAAATTCAAATCAGCGGGTACCTGTATTTTTACACCCGTGCTGAAATCTACTCGGCGGGGTCTTCGCAGTTTAGCTTTGATGTATGCAAGATCCTTGACCATGGCTGTATCCGGAAGCCCTTTTGCAGCCATGGTGTCGATGTAATGCTGTCTTGAATCAGCTGGCAAGTGTTCCTCGGCGAAAGCTGGTACGGACATGGTTCCTTTGTTGCTTCTAAGCTCGGAACGCAATGCCTCGAGCAGCTCACTCTTCTCCGGTTGCTCCAGAGCTAAACCTGAAATATAGGTTTTTGTTTCTTCGTAGAATTTCCTAGTCTGGAACTTAGAAGATTTGAGGATGTTCATGCCAAGGAAGGCGTTGTAGAAATACGCTGCAGCTGCTTTCGTTTCGGTTGTCGTTAGCAGGTGGTCGAACAGGAAAAACCTGTAGTTTTCGGGCTGATAAATGCTTGCTACCGGAGCAGTATAGGAAATCTCGACGCTGACCCCTATCTTGTAAAGACGCTGAGTTTGAGATAGCAACATCTTTTTTATTAGGGTTAAGCTGACGGAGCCGTTTCTTTCAACGATATTAAAGCCTTTGTCGGTTTCTGCCTTAATCGCCGCAAGGAAGGGGTGTTGGTTATTGCCAACACGCCCGGACAGGACAATTAGGACGCCACCCGGCCATTTCGGATTGGTCTGTGCATCCGCCAAATCCTCTGCGATTACTCTCGAAAGCTCAATGAAGCGTGCTTTTTCGGCCCTTAGAGCTTCTGCAGATTTTTGCATGAAGGAGGACGCATCAGTCTTTTCTGCGTTGATCTCGATCCCGTGCGAGTTGCTCCCTAGTGCATCGGTGATGCGCACCTGGAGCAAGTCTTTAGAATCGACATCTAGATCGATTAATTCCTCAGAAAGTTGGGGCGGCACCAGCACGCCTTCCTTGGTTCGGGGAAAGATTGTATGCGCAATCATCCTCTCTATTGAGAGTCCCTCAAAAATGAATTTATCCATGGCATCCTAACTATCGGCTAATCTCTAGATTTTTCTTGCATTCCAAACTAGCAGCACTTTTGCGTGTATTGTTACGTCTTCGATGCGAGCTGACTGCTTTTCGTAATTTTTGTTGTCAGATATCAGCCAAACGTGATCCCCATCCATCCGCTGGACGCGCTTTATGAGAAGATCCCCGTGCCAAGTGAGCACATAAACGCCTTCACCTTGGTAGTCATTAACTCCGCGATCAACGATTACAGGATCCTTGTCATTGATCGTCCCTTCCATGCTCTGACCCCAGCCGGTGATCATCGCCAAGGCCTGGGCGGCGGTGTAGGTCACGCCTTTCTCGCGCAGTACTTCTTCGCGAATCACCACGTTGCGGATGACTTCGCTGTACTCGGCTGGCACCTGGCCATGGCCCATTGCCGCGCGGATATCGTATTGCGGGATGGAGATATCTCCATGGCCTGCCATGACCATGATAGCGGCCTGTGCGGCGCCGGTTGACGGCGCTGATGCTTCGGAAAGACTGTCAGCTACCGCCTTGGCAATCTTGTCCTGAGCCGTCGCATCCAGCGATTTTCCGCCGTGCTTACGTAGCATCTCCAGCACTTTCTCAGCGGCCGTGCTCCTTAAGCCGTCAGCGCTTTTCACTTGGGCACCCTGCATCTGTGAAAGCTCAGCAGCTAGCCGGGGGCTGAACCGGTCCACGGGCTCTTGAAGGAGCCTGGACAGCACGACGGCAAACTTCGCATTCAGGGGGTTTGTGCCATTCAAGTACATGGCTACACCTGCGGGCGAAATGTCGGCAGCCTCAGCCACCTTTGCCTGTGTCAGGCCAAGTGCGTTTTTTTTCTGGGTGAACAGCCTTTTCGCTGCCTCACACTCGGCCTTCAGTTCTGGGGATAGATCTTTCTTTTTCGTCATTCGCGGAATTTAACCGGAGGTTAATTTGACTGCCTCAACCGCCGGTGTTGAAGAAATGCTAACCGGCGGTTAATATCGTGAGCATTCTTCACTGAGGCAATGCCATGAACCGAACACTGCTGCCTGAGCTTGTTGAGCGAATCGGCCAGACCGCCGTCGCCAAGGGGCTTGACGTTAGCGCACCAGCCATCGCAAAGGCGATGAAGGCTGGTCGGGTGATCTTTGTGATCCAGAACGACGACGGGACGTTGACGGGGGAGGAAGTACGTCCGTTTCCGAGTCGTCCTGTGCTGCAACGGCCAGCATCTGACGAAAAGAATTATGCGTGACCCGGCCTTGCGCCAGTAGTGAGTCCGCCCCGCTGTTCATGCATCCAGTGGCTGAACAGTAGGCGAAAAAAAACCGCCTGGCAGGGCGGCTTTCTCTACAGCTTCAAACGAGATCAGAGCATGACAAACATCGTTCAAATTGACAAGTCCAGGGGGTTCACCCGGATGGACAACCAGCTCATGGATGGCCTGTTGGCTATCGATCTTCCGGCCAGGGAGATGAAGATTGTGCTGTACGTGGCCAAGGCCACCATCAACTTCGGCGCGGGCGCCCAGCGCATCCCGGCGACCGACATCGCAAAAGCCATCAACGCCCACCCTGATTCCGTATCCAAGGCGATCTCCAGTCTGCTGCGCCGCCGTGTGTTGTTCCGCGAGGGTGGTGCCAGGGGTGATATCGGCGTGAATGACCCGAAAGACTGGGTCTACGTCACCGAGCCGAAACAGACCAAAACAGCCGAGTCGGCTCAAGTGGTCCGAATCGGAGAAGAGCCGAAACAGACCAAAACCGCCGAGTCCCTTCTTTATTCTAAGAATTTAACCCCCTATGTATTTCTTTCTTCGAAAGAAAATACATGCCCCCCCAGCGATGAGCAGCCGACTCCGGCCAAGGCTGACCGCAAGGCGCCATTCGGGAAGGCCGCCATGCTGGCCGACAACCCGCACGGCCTGGATGAGTCCCTGATCGCTGACTACCTGACTGTCCGCAAGGCCGCAAAAGCCCCGGTGACTGCCCGGATCTGGTCCGGCCTGAACGCCAAGCTAGAGCAGTGCAAGGCGTTCGGCATCCAGCCCGCTCAGGCCCTAGAGGTTGCTGTCGAGAACGGCTGGCGCGGGTTCGAGGTGGACTGGGTGATCAAGCGTCTCGCCGCCCAGCTGCCTGCCAAATCCAACCCCAATAGCCGCCACCACGGTTTCAGTGACCGCGACTACACCGACGGCCTTACCGAGCGCGAGGACGGTACCTATGAGATCTGAATCGGTGATCACCATGTCCGAGGTGCGAAACGCAGCCGGCTTCCGCGTCCAGCCTGCGCACTGCGAGCATCACGGCGACTTCGAACAGCGGGTGACCATGCTGATGGGGCGCGAGATTGTTGGCCGCTGCCCTGAGTGCGAAAAGGTCGCCATTGCCGAGCGGCAGGCCAAGCAGCAGGCGGAGGAAACCCGCCTGAAGCGCGAGGCCATGACCCGCAAGCTGGGTTCAGCGCTGATCCCGAAGCGCTTCGCCGAGCGCACCCTGGCCAACTACCGCGTCGAGCAGGAAGGCCAGCGCAAGGCCCTGGCCTACTGCACGCGCTACGTGGCCGCGTTCGAGGAGATCGAGCGTACCGGGCGTTGCCTGATGCTGCTGGGCAATGTCGGTACCGGCAAGACCCATCTGGGGGTCGGTATGGCCAACGAGCTGATGCGCAACACGTCGGCGACGGCTGTGTATCGCACAGTGGGCGCGATCCTGCAGTCCATCCGCGCCACTTACGACCGCCACAGCGAACAGTCCGAGGCCGACATCCTGTCCAGCCTTATCGAGCCATCGCTGCTGGTGCTGGACGAGGTCGGCGCGAGTAAGGAACAGCCGAGTGAATTCGAGCTGACCACCCTGTTTTCGATCATCAACGGGCGCTATGAGCAGATGCGCCCCACGGTGGTGATTTCCAACCTCGACCGGCACCAACTGCGCCATGCCATGGGCGAACGCTGCTACGACCGCCTGCGCGAGGGCGGAGGGGTGATTGTGCTCTTCGAGTGGGAATCGCACCGCGGCGAGAAGGAGTCCTGAACGTGCGTCAATCCAAACTGACCAAGGCCGCACGCGGCCGGGATTGCCAAGTGCGCATCCCGGGCGTATGCAACGGAAATCCTGAGACCACAGTCCTGGCTCACTACCGCCTGGCTGGCACCTGCGGAGTGGGCAAGAAGCCGCACGACCTGCAGGGTGCATGGTCTTGCAGCGCCTGCCACGATGCCTGCGATGGGCGAAGCCGGGCGATTGATCGCGAGATTGCTCGTCAGTACCACGCCGAGGGCGTGATGCGCACCCAGTCGATTTTGCTGGCTGAGTCCGTGGTGGTCGCATGAGTGCCACTGTCCTTCGCCCTTTCAAGGCTAAGCCGGCCCGCGCCAAGCCCGTCGACAGGGAAGGGCAGGAGCAGGCCGCGCTCATGCAGGAACTGCAACTGCGCTACCCGCAGGCCTACAAGCTGATCTACCACGTCCCGAACGGTGGGCACCGGCACAAGTTGGTCGCCGCAAAGCTGAAGGGGCAGGGCGTGAAGGCTGGTGTTCCCGACCTGGTGCTACCAATGGCTCGTGGCGGCTATTTCGGCCTGTACATCGAATTTAAGGCCAAGCCTCCCTTCGATGCTGAGGTTTCGCCCAGCCAGGATGCGTACATCCAGGCGCTGACCGCCCAAGGATACTTGGCGATCGTCTGCCGGGGCAGTATCGATGCCGTCGAGGCGATCCGCGCCTACCTGCTCCAGCCCGCGACGGTGGCCGCATGAGCGCAACACGCGAAGTGAAGTTCAGCGAGGCTGAGGTGCGCCGCCAGGCCGCCGACGTGTCCGTGCGCGATCTGCGCGACCCGCGTCACCCTGGCCTATACCTGCGCTTCTGGAGCAACCGCGAGCGCGCCACCTGGCACCTGGTGCGCGGCAAGAAATGGGTGCCGGTCGCCCGCTGGCCAGAGCTGAACGTCGCCACGGTGCTGACTGAGCTGCCCGCACTGCGTCAGCGCCTGCTGCGCGAACCGGCCACCGCTCTGGTGGTGTCGAGTATGGCCTCCGTGGGTCAGCTGCTGGACTGGTACGGCGACCGGATGGCTCGTGACCGCTCGCTGTCGGTGAAGCGCAAGGCCGGCGCACGATCCGCCATTGCTCAGCACCTGAAGCCGCGCCTGGATGATCTGCCCTTGGCAGACGTGACTGCCGATACGCTGGACAAGCAACTGATGTGGCCCGCCCAGGCTGATGTGTCGCTGTCCTACCTGCGCCAGATGTTCGCGCTGCTGCTGACCGCGTTCAAGCAAGCCAAGCGCCTGGGACTGATCGAGTCTGACCCCATGGGCGGGATGCGCTTCAGCGACTTCACCAAGGCCAAGATCCTGCCGAAGTCGGCCCGTCTGCGAGCGGTGCACCTGGCTGATGTGATGCAGCAGCTGGCCGAGGTCTTCGAGGAAACCCCAGCCAAGGCCATGCTTGCGCTGATGATGCTGGCGCACGGTACCCGCATTGGCGAGACCCGAAAGGCCCGCTGGAGCGAGGTGTCGGTCACGGCTGGCGAGTGGTTCATCCCGGCAGCGAATGCCAAGACCCGTACAGAGCACCGGCTGCCGCTGACCAACCAGATCTGTGCGCTTCTGACCCGGTACCGGGCAATCCAGCAGGCCGAAGGGTACGACGGCGTGTACCTGTTCCCAAGTCGTCGCGGCGGGTGCCTGAGCGAGAGCCAGGCCAGCGCTGTATTCACCTACCTGGGACGGGGCGAGTGGACCAGCCACGATCTGCGGAAAGTCTCTCGCAGCACATGGACCGACCTCGGTATCGACGGGCACATCGGCGAGATGCTGCTGAACCACTCACTGGGCAAGATCGCCAGCACCTACATCCACACCCAAGCGATGCAGCAGCGCAGGGTAGCCCTGGAGAAGTGGCACGCCTGGTTAGACGGCATCGGCTTTGGTGCCATTCATGGCCTTACAGAGGCCTTATCCGAAATCCCACAGATTCAGGGGCAGGCCGCAGGGGACAAGGCCTCTAGCACCCATCCCGAATTTGTTACTAGCGAGGATTCGAAATGACCGATTTGAACAGTCTTTCCCCGGCAGCCCGATCTGCAGCGATGCGCGGCGGGGTCGATGGATGGGGGCAAGTTGGCAGTAGCAGCCGGCACATCCGCTACCTGGAGCCGAAGCCAGCCAAGGCTCGGCGCCGGTGTCACTGCGGCTGCAAGCGTCGGGCGACTCATTACGGTTGCGCGAACGGCGTCGCGCTCATCAGTGGTTGCGAGCTTCGTATCCGCCGCTGGGTGAAGACGGGGCAATGATGAAGAAGAGCCACGGCCCAGCCTTCAAGAAGGCCTTGATCGAGCTGGCTCATTGTCCTGTGTGCCGTGGGAGAGCGGTCACCAAGAGTTTGTTTTACGAACTGCCATGCGACCACTGCAACGCCTCGGGCTGGGTGGTGGCTGCAACTGGCGAGGCCCTGGCCCTGGGTGAACTGGTGACCCAGCTCAGTATGAGGCTGATGGCCGCGACACGGCAGATCGAGCAGTTGAGGAAAGCGCGGACCACAGGTCCGGCGACGGCATATCAGGATGGCAACCGGCTCGGCGCCGGCGGCACCAATTACACCGGGGATTGAGGGGAAGGACATGAAAAAACGAACCTACGTAGACAAGGCCCTTGGTGACACTGCTTACATGCTCGAGCAATGGGGCTGGTGGCGCATGGATGGAATGGGTGTGCCTCAGTATGTATGCCCGCTGTATGCGCTGATGAAGGAGCACGTTCCGGCGGAAGGAGGGCTCAAGCAGTACGTAATCACGGACGACCTAGCACTTGCGGTGGACGCAGCCGTAGCCAGGCTGAACAAGCGCAACCCGCAGATGGGCGGCTTCGTCTGGCTGTACTTCGGGGCTAAATGGCCGGCGCTGCGGATCGCCCGCGAGCACAAGATGAGTGAGGCCAAGGCACGCGAGCTGATCAACACTGGAGTGGCATGGATCGATTGCGCCTTGGAACAGTTGCGCGAGGCAGCATAAAAAGCTTTCCGCGCGGATAAACACCTGTTTTCATAGCAGCGTGTCCAGCTTGCAACGGCACGACACAGAGACCCCCGGCCAATGCGCTGGGGTTTCTATTTTTGCCGGTGGTCAGATATATAATTCTCGAAGGTGTATAAGGCGCATACTCAATTTAGCTCGGATTTTCTGAGTTAATGAGAGGTACTTATGTCTAGTGAAATGAACATTCCGGGAAGTGCGCAAGGGGTTCAGCCTAATAAAGATGATGAATCTGAAACCGAAAAACGTGAGGGGTTAGACCGAGCAACTCCTGAGGATCGAGATGATTATGTCGATCCGGATACGATGCCAGAGCAGGAGCCAGCTCCTTCACGGCCAGAAGCCGCGAATGCCAAAAAGTTCAGTCGCAATGACGAGATCTGGGCACATCCTGGGAGACGCTGGTAACCCAGTCTCCAAAGAAACCCTTCTACAAGATTCTCTTCTCGAGGCCGATGATCCATTAGGGTATACCCCCGATGATGATGAGCCAGGCTTAGACAGAGGGCCTATTGTTCCTGTAGGGATTAATGGTGCTCAAGCTGAGTTAATGATTTCCGAGTTCGACCATACGGACTCATTCGAGGTTTATATGACGGACAAAAAATCCAACCAGGGCGGAAACGGTTCTGCTGATCGTAAGCCCGCCCAAGGTTCCGGCAAAGATGAAGTTAAGCGCACAAATACCGAGCGCGCGTCGAAAGCCGAGCTCTACAGTCGTCACGAAAAAGACGCGGAAGTAGATAAAAAGACAAAGCCTGAAAGATCTTAATTAGCTACTTTAAGCTGAGTCTCGGCCAAAGGATTTGGGATTTCGTCGATATTTAATAAGCTGGCCGCCTTAGGGCGGTTTTTTTTGCCTGTGGAAGGCGACAACGAGTTAACTCAACCTTCAAGCCTCGGCCCGTTTCGAGGCTTTTTCGTTTCTGGAGATCAGCATGAAAAGCAAATATCGCTGCCTCGTCGAGGATATTCTCAGTTGCGAGCAGAAGCTGCGAGAGGCCAAGGCTATTCAGTGCGACGCGCAAGAAAAGCTTGCCCATGCGGACGGCTTTGTAGCGTATCAAGAAGCCAGCCTCCGCGAGAACGAGCGAAAGCTGGCCGAGATCGAGGTCGTATTGTTTGGCTCAGAAGCCCAAGCACCTCGCTAGAGTGCTGGGATACTTGACCTGCCCTTTGACCGCCTTAACTCGGTTGTCCAAATCAATGACTACCATTTGATCTTTAGATTCCACAAAGTCAGTCTTGTTTCTGGAGCAACTGATGAGCGAATCCACTCAAGCGCAGCTGGATGCGCTCAAGGCCGCCTTGCTGGAGCAGGGGGTGGCAACGGTCTGCTCCAAGGCTACGGACAGCCAGGGCCGCCCATTGATTGAAGTGAACTTGAAGACTGGCGAGTTCAAGCTTGGAGGTGCTGAGTATGGGATTGGCGAACCATCTCAGCTGTGCATTGACCCAGGCCAAGAGGTTGAGCCTCTGCGCATGGGCAAGGTCAGCTTCTACGGCGAGTCGGCTCGGCAGATCCGGGCTGCGAACGCGGTTCTGCATTCCGCTGGGGCCGGCCAGCTTGAGGTCGTGAAGCGTGCCAATGAGCCGGGTGAGCAATACGTTGTGGTCGATGGTCAGATGTTCATCAGCCAAGCTGCCATCGATGACCAGGTGAGTGCGTTGAGGTCGTGGAAGACGCAGATCACCGAGCAAGGCAAGCACGTCGCGACCGGTATCTACTCCGGTGAGGATCGTTCAGAGCCGTCCGTCGACCTGGCCTCTGCTCTTGCAGACTGGCCAAGTGTCGCGACCCTGCAGATCACTGACCCAGCCGACCAGATCCGCCAGGTGATCTGCGACGAGCTCAAGCCCGGCGGCATGCTCCACCGCGGCTGAACGACCTATCCAACTGATGGAGTAATGAATGGACCCGACCGACCTCGGCCCAGGCACAGCCACCTGGCTGGGCGGTACGGGCACTGTCCTGCTGGGCGGATTTCTGTGGCTGCGCAAGTTCCTGTCAAAGGACGCCACTGATCGTGCCATGGACAACGCCGATATCGGCACTGTCCGCCGTCTCAATGAACTGCTCGACTCCGAGCGAGAGGCCCGGAAGCTGGCAGAAGCCCGTGCCGATCAGTTCGCCAAGGAACGCAATGACCTGGCTGCAACGGTCGGTCGGATGGAAGGCAAGATAGAGGCGCTGACCAGCCAGGTAGCCAGCCTCACAGAGCGAGTAACGCTGCAGAGCGATGAGATCGCCCGGCTGCGCACCAAGCTGGGAGGTACATCGTGATGGACAGATGCATACTGGAGTACATCGCCAGACGTTGGTGGCGTCGTGTTGAGGTATGGCTGATCGCTGCCGTGCTGATAGCTGGTGGTGCTGTCTTGGGCTGGCAGTCTGCCTACTGGGCCATGGCCAGCACCCAGGCCAGCCAGGTGACCCAGATCCGGGAGGCCTACGATGCGGCTATGGCTGAGCGCGACAAACGCCTGGACGAGTTGACCAAGCGAACCGACAGCGCCGCTGCCAAGGCTTCGAAGGCTGCAACCACTGCAACCAAGGCCGCCGACAGGGCGGTAGAGGCGCTGAGCAGGGAAACGCAGTGATGGCCAGACTCAAGACGCTCAGTCCTCGTATCAAGGAAAACACCGGCTCTCGGGTCAAGGTGGTGACTCCTGGCAGTTGGCGCAGCGGCATGACCAGTTCCCAGCGCGGCTACGACTACAAGTGGCAGAAGGCGCGCGAGCGGTATCTTATGGACAACCCGCTGTGCGTCTACTGCGCGAGGCAGGGCCGAACCACCGCAGCCTTCATCGTTGACCACATCGTCGCGCACCGAGGCGACAAGGTTCTGTTCTGGAACCAGGACAACTGGCAGTCGCTGTGTAAGCCCTGCCACGACTCAGTCAAGCAGGCAGAGGAGGCTGCGGGCGTGGCGGGCTGACTCAAGCAAGTTTGCACGCCAACCAAGCCATCAAGGGCACGTCAACGATGTGCCACAAAAGGGGGAGGGGGGTCAAAAGCTAGGGATTCTCATCTAGCTAGACCGCCACCGACCCCACGTATACATTTTTCTCCCCCCTAAAGGTTTTTGTTAATGGTGTTAACAGACAAACAGCGACAGTTTGTTGACGCTAAGGCCCGGGGTGCGTCAAACAAAGAAGCGGCCGAAGCCGCGGGCAGCAAGCCTTCGGCAGCTGCAGCGGCTGGCTCGCGTTGGGCTACTGATCCGAAGATTGTGGCCGCAATTCTCGCTCGAAGAGCAGAGCTCAGTGTTAACCCTGAGCCGAAAAAACGTAGAGGCAAAGCGAAGGCCGATGATGCCGCTGAAGACCCTGTCGAGGTCAACGAGGCGGACGGCGAGTTCCTGAGCTGTCTTCCAGACACACAGGATCCGCTCGAGTGGTTGATTGCGCTGATGAACGAGCCTCGGGCCAAAGTCTTCGACCGGCGCAACGCTGCGCAGACGGCCGTGCCGTACATCCACGGGAAGAAGGCCGAGGCAGGCAAGAAAGAGCAGAAGGCGGAAGCCGCGAAAGAGGCGGGCAAAGGCAAGTACTCCCAGAGCAAGCCGCCCCTCACAGTCGTCAAGGGGTGACTCATGCTTTGGACCACGGCCTGCCCTGACTGGTGGCGGCGTCTGGCTGCCAGCGAATCCATCATTCCAGAACCGCTCTTTCCCCAGGAGGCAGAAGAAAGCCTCGAGGTTTTCAAGGGCCTTCGCATTGTCGATGCCCCGGGCAGTCCAACTATCGAAAGCGCATGTGCCCCATGGGTCCTGGCTTTCGCAGGTGCTGTCTTTGGCAGTTACAACAGCGAGACCGGTGAACGCCTGATTCGGGAGTTCATGCTCTGCATCCCGAAGAAAAACAGCAAGTCGACCATCGCCGCCGCGATCATGCTGACAGCCCTGGTCCGGAACTGGCGGATGTCGGCAGAGTTCATCATCCTCGCGCCGACCAAAGAGATTGCCGACAACGCCTTCGTTCCGGCCAAGGACATGGTCAACAACGATGACGAGTTGAAGGATCTGCTGCATGTGCAGCCACACCTTCGACTGATCACCCATCGGGAGACCGGCGCCACGCTGAAGGTAGTCGCTGCTGACAGCGACGTGGTGGGCGGCAAAAAGGCCGTGGGCGTGCTGATCGATGAGGCCTGGTTGTTCGGCAAGAACCCGAAAGCGGCCGACATGATTCGGGAGGCCACCGGCGGTCTGCTGTCCCGGCCCGAAGGCTTCGTTATCTGGCTGACCACGCAGTCGAACGAACCGCCCGCTGGGGTATTCCGGTCGAAGCTGAACTATGCACGCGGCGTGCGTGATGGCCGGATCAACGACAATCGCTTCCTGCCGATCATCTACGAATTCTCCAAGGAGATGATCGACAGCGGTGATGCCCGCAAGCCAGAGAACTTCCACCTGGTGAATCCCAATATGGGGTTCTCGGTCGACCGCCCAACGCTTGAGCGCTTGTTCATGCAGGCGGAGATCGACGGGGAGGCGGAACTGCGTGGTTTCCTGGCCAAGCACCTCAACATCGAGATCGGCCTGGCCCTGATGTCTGATGCCTGGGTTGGTGCCGAATTCTGGGAGCCACAGGCAGCCACTTGGCTCAACCTAAATGAAATCCTTGAGCGGTGTGAAGTCATCGATGTGGGTGGTGATGGAGGAGGGCTCGACGACTTGCTTGGGCTTGCCGTCGTCGGCCGGGAAGCGAGCACCCGCCGTTGGTTCCACTGGGCTCACGCTTGGGCCCACCCGTCGGTCCTTGAGCGTCGCAAGTCCGAAGCCCCGCGGCTAAAGGATCTTGAGGCGGTGGGCGATCTGACCATCGTCAAGCGCATCGGTGAGGACGTGGAGCAGTTCGCAGCCATCGTCGCCCGCATCAGCGAGACCGGCTTGCTGGACAAGGTCGGGCTCGACCCGGCGGGGATTGGTTCTGTTCTCGACGCCCTGGCCGACGCTGGTGTCGAAGAGGACAAGATCGTTGGCATCTCCCAAGGCTGGAAACTTACCGGCGCGATCAAGACGACGGAGCGCAAGCTCGCTGAGGGCACGCTGTTGCATTGCGGCCAGCCGCTCATGGCCTGGTCGTGCGGCAACGCCAAAGGGGTGCCGTCAGCCAACGCCTTCTTGATCACCAAGCAAGCCTCGGGCACGGCGAAGATCGACCCGCTAATGGCTACATTCAACGCTGTTTCTCTGATCAGCCTCAATCCTGAGGGACGCGGGGGAATGGACAACTTCATGGCTGGCATTCGGGACCCACTGATCGCATGAACGCACTTCACATTTTCATCGCCTGCGCTCTGGTGGCTTTCTCTCTGGCATGTGCTGGGGTATGGGTGCTGGCCGGTACTGGCTGGGCCTTGATTGCAGGAGCTGTGAGCTTCTTCTGCATCGCCGGTTTCCTTCGCCGAGGGCTGACCAGTGATTAAAACCTTATCCCAGGCTTTGGGGGCTGCGGCTGCCAAGCCATCAGCCAGCATGAGCGAATGGTTGGGCAAGAGCATCAAGCTGTCAGATGGCGGCTTCTGGGGCTCGTTTCTCGGGGCTCAGTCCAGTAGCGGAAAATCGGTCAGCGTCGACAAGGCGATGCGGCTTTCCACAGTGTGGGCCTGCGTCCGCATCATCTCCACCTCGGTTGCGGGCTTGCCCCTGAGCATCTACCGGAGGATGCCTGATGGTAGTCGTGAGAGTGCACGGGACTTCCCGCTGTACGACGTGGTGCACACCAGCCCCAACGAGGACATGGCCGCCTTCCACTTCTGGCAGGCAGTCGTTGCCTCGATGCTGTTGTGGGGGAATGCTTACTGCGAGATTCACCGATCTGCAGGTCGCGTCATTGCGCTGGACTTCCTGATGCCGTCCCGAGTCGACCTTGAGTTTGATGATGACGGCCGGCTGAGATACTTCTTCAGGCCGCAAAAGGGGGCGCGCCGGGAGATTGTGCGGCAGAACATGCTGCACATCCCGGCCTTTACCTTGGACGGCCGGGTTGGCCTTTCGGCCATTCGCTACGGCGCGGATGTGTTTGGCTCGGCGATGTCGGCAGACGACGCGGCCAACAGCACTTTCCGCAACGGCATGATGCCTACGGTCGCGTTTTCGGTCGACAAAACACTTAACCCGGCCCAGCGCGTTGAGTTTCGTGAGTACGTCAAGACCATCTCCGGGGCGCTGAACGCTGGCAAGAGTCCTGTGCTTGAGCAAGGCGTGAAGCCGGAGATGATCGGCATTAACCCCGCTGACGCGCAGCTGCTGGAGTCGAGAGGGCACAGCATCGAGGAGATTTGTCGATGGTTCGGCGTCCCGCCCTGGATGGTGATGAAGACCGACAAGGGCAGTAACTGGGGGACCGGCCTGGAACAACAGCAGATCGCGTTCCTCACCTACTGCATCATGTCCTTCACGGCGCCGATCGAGCAGTGCGTAAACAAGTGGTGCATGACGGCAGTAGACCGGATCAATTTCTATTCGGAGTTCTCGCTCGAAGCGTTTCTGCGGGCCGACAGTTCTGGGCGCGCGGCGTACCTCAGCACGATGGCCCAGAACGGCTTCATCACCCGCAACGAAGGGCGGCGAAAAGACAACATGCCTCACATGCCAGGCGGTGACGTTCTGACGGTTCAGTCGAACCTGGTGCCGCTGGACCAGCTCGGCAAGCAAGACGATGGTCAGGCCGCAAGGGCCGCACTGATGAACTGGCTTCAACAGCCGGAAAAGTAAATCTCGGGAGTAATCCATGAAACACAAGATCCAGTCTCGCGGCCTGCGCAGCGAGATGAGCCCGCGCGCGCTCGATAAATGGAACCCCGCGATCCAGGCGGCCGTCGAGAACACCTCGGACACCATCACGGTGTACGGCGTGATCGGCGAAGACTGGTATGGCGAGGGCGTCACGCTGAAACGAATCGACGCCGCCTTGCGGGCGATCGGGGAGCGCGATGTCACCGTTTACATCAACTCCCCAGGTGGCGACATGTTCGAAGGCATCGCCATCTATAACCGCCTCCAAGAGCACAGCCACGAGGTCACCACCAAGGTGCTGGGCATGGCGGCCAGCGCTGCTTCGATTGTCTTCCTCGCGGGGAGGAAGCGAGAGGTGGCCAGCAGCGCCTTCCTCATGATCCACAACTGCTGGACCTGGCTCGCTGGCAATCGCAACTACCTCCGCGATATCGCCGACGACATGGAGGAGTTCGACGCGGCGATGGCCGACCTCTATGCCGAGACCAGCGGGCAGTCGGCTGAAGACATGGCCGAACTGATGGACGACGAAACCTACATCCGCGGCAAGCGTGCTGTGGAACTCGGCCTGGCCACTGGACTGTTGTCGTCCACCGAGGTCACCGAGCGCGAAACCGAAGACGCCGCCCAGGCCAATGCGCTCAAGGCGATGGACGTAGCCCTGGCCAAGGGCGGTATGCCTCGCTCCGAGCGCCGCGAACTGTTCGCCAGTTTCAAGTCCGGTATGCCTCGCGCTGCCGGCGGGGGCACGCATAACGCTGCCCCGACCGATAAGCCCCGCGCTGTCGCGCCAGACCTCTCCGCCTCTCTGAGCGCGGCAACCAATCTCCTCAATTCTCTGAAAGGAAAATGACCATGGACTTTGAAGCCCAAGTCAAAGAACTCAATGCCAGCCTCAAGGGCATTGGCGACCAGATCAAAAGCCAGGCCGAGGCGGTCGAGAAACAGATCAAGGCCAGCGGCGAGATGAATACCGAAACTCGCGCCAAGGTCGATGAGATGCTGACCAAGCAGGGCGAGCTGCAGGCGCGCCTGGGCGAGGCTGAGCAAAAGCTCGTGAATGCGAGCCGTGACCGCTCTCATCAGGAAGAACCGCAAAAGTCGGTGGGTGCCCTGGTGATCTGCAGCGAAGAAATGCAGGACATGAACTCGTCCTTCCGTGGCTCGCGTCGCGTCTCCGTGCCGCGCGCGGCTATCACCACTGCTACCGGTGGCGACCTGGTTCCCGCCCAGCGTTTGCCCGGTGTCGTCGCGCCGCCGCAACGCCGACTGACGATCCGCGACCTGGTGGCGCCGGGCGAGACGGAGTCGAACTCCATCGAGTACATCCGTGAAACCGGCTACACCAACAACGCGCGCACCGTGGCGGAGGGCACCGCCAAGCCGTACTCCGACATCACCTTCGCCCTGGCGACCGCAAACGTTCGTACCATCGCTCATCTGTTCAAGGCCAGCCGCCAGATGCTAGACGATGCCAAGGCATTGCAGAGCTACATCGACGCTCGTGCGCGCTACGGCCTGAACATGGCTGAAGAGGCCCAGTTGCTTTACGGAAGCGGCACCGGTGCAAACCTGCAAGGCCTCATGACTGTCGCGCAGCTTTACGCCCAGCCCGCTGGCGTGACAGTAGTGGGCGAGCAGCGAATCGACCGCCTGCGCCTGGCGCTGCTGCAGGCCGAACTGGCCGAGTTCCCATCCGACGGCATTGTGCTCAACCCGATCGACTGGGCAGCCATCGAGCTGACTAAGGACGGGGAAGGCCGGTACATCATCGGCCAGCCTCAGGAAGGCACCAACGCGAAGCTCTGGAATCGCCCAGTGGTTTCTACCCAGGCCATGACACAGAACGACTTCCTGGTCGGAGCCTTCAAGCTCGGCGCTCAGATTTTCGACCGCATGGAAATCGAAGTGCTGATCTCGACCGAGAACGACAAGGACTTCGAGAACAACATGGCGACGATCCGTGCTGAGGAGCGTCTGGCCTTTGCGATTTATCGCGATGAGGCGTTCGTCACCGGTCCGCTGATCACTCCTTGATTTCTCTGGCTAGGGGCGTCAGCAATGACGCCCGATTGGAGTACTCCCATGGCACGTAAACAGGAAAAACCAGAGTCCACGGTTGAGCCGAAGGAACCTGTCTCGACCACCGAAACCAGCGGCGGCCAGGCCGTGGATGGGGCTTTGCCCCCTTCGCCTGGTGAAACAGTCTCGCCAAATCCTGGCGAGTCGGGCGCTCCCCCAACAGCTCCAGGCTCGGGTGAGAGCGCAGAGCAGGTGCTGCCGGAAACACAGGCAGACTCGGGTACCGGATCGGACATCGCTGCAAGCGACCTGGGCACCATTGCCGAAGCCCCCGGTACGGACACGGTCGCATCGGAAGTCGCAGATCAGAATGGGCCGGGCGTGACCGACAACGCTGACGAAGCCGATCAGTCGGCTGGAGAGGGTGAGATTGCGGCTAACCCCAATCCAGCAACTCTTCAAATCTACCCGATGCGGTCATACATGGATGAAGGCGAGCTGCGCCGTCGCGGCGGCCCTGGCTATGAGGTTGAGCGGCGCCATGGCGAGGAGCTTGTGCAGCGGCATCTGGCAGCGCTAACGCCGCTGGAGGAGTGAAGATGCCCGTCATCAACATGGCGGTGGCGAGGCATCACCTGCGGGATCCAGAGGATGACGATGAGTACCTACAACTTCTCCTCGAAGCCGCTGAGCAACGTGCCCGCGACTATCTGAATCGCCAATTCTTCGCCGATGCTGATGCTCTCAATGCGGCAGTCGCAGCGGGTTCAGCTGGAGAATCTCCGATGTTGATCAACCCGGCAGTTCAAGCGGCGTGCTTGCTGATTTTTGGCCACCTCTATGCAAATCGGGAAGAGGTCGTGCTAGGGACCATCGCGACTGCTCTGCCGATGGCCTCGAGCGCATTACTGACTCCACACCGAATCGGGTGGGGAATATGAGGGCGGGGCCGCTGCGCCACCGCGGAATCCTCAGCAAAGAGGAGCGTGTTCAAAACAGCACGGGTGGTTACGACAGGGTATGGGTCGACGTTGGCAAGGTTTGGGCGGAGATCACGATGCCCAGCGGCCGAGTCATGCCGATGGCCGAACAACTCACTGCAGTGATCAGTGCCGAGATCCGTATCAGGCCCAGGACCGACGTGGTTGCGGGTTGGAGGTTCACCGAAATCCGTACCGGAGTGACCTACACGATCGAAGCGCCGCTGCTTAACAACGAACGGGACATGTTGCGCCTGCTGTGCTCGAGCGTCCCCAACCCATGATGAGGTGAACAATGAAGATTCGTGCCCTGGGCATCCTCTCCGGCGCCTCTGGCGATCGCGAGAAGGGTGAAGAGTTCGTGGTCGAAAAAGAGTATGGCGCCGGGCTGATCGCCCGCGGCTATGCCGAGGAGGTGACCGAGGTTGCCACCGAGAAGACCGCCAAGCCAACCAAGGCTGAACAGAACAAGGAGTAGGCCATGGCCCGCCGCTCGAAGATGCGCGGCGATATCCGCCTTCGGCGAACGCTGCGCAACATCCACAAGACGATGGACAACGAATTGGCCCCAGCCATGCGCCACGCCGCTGAGCGTGTCCTTGCCACCCAGCAGCAATTGATGCCCAAGGACACAGGCGCAGCCGCCGCAGCGCTGAAGATCTACGTGGCGCCCAGCGGCCTGGATGCGCAGATCGGAATCCGCGGCAAGCGCGACAACCGCAAGTTCTTCTACCTGCGCTTCATCGAGTACGGCACCAAGGGCTATATCGGCAGCAAGCGCGCCGGAAATCGCAACCGTCGAGCCACCAACAAGAGCGACGGCGAGCACTTCTTCGGCAAGTACCCGGACATTCCGGCCCGGCCGGCGCACCCATGGCTTCGGCCCTCCATCGACGTGAACCGCGAGTACGTCATGGCTGACATCGAGACCGCCGTACGGCGCACGCTCCGTAAAGCGAGCCAGGGGGTAGGTAATGGCTGATCCGTCTGTTGCGTTGCAAGAGGCGCTGTTTGCCAGGCTCCTCGCCGAGGTCAGTTGCCCGATTTACGACGGCGCGCCAATGAACGCCGATATGCCCTACGTGTCGATCGACCGCGAGGTCTCGGTCAACGAAAGCCCGATCTCCGGGCGCAAGCGCGAGCAGCGCCTGCTGTACCTGTCGGTCTGGTCTGATGCTGTCGGCCAGGCCGAAGTGAAGCGCATCAACGGCGAGGTGATCGCCGCACTGGACGAGCGACCGCTGCCGCTGGAGGTTGGTCGCGCCGTATCGGTCCGCGTCATCCAGTCGGACGCCCAGCGCGATGCTGACGGCGTTACCTACCAGGGCTCGATCACGGTCCGCGTCATCACCACCCACTGATTCAACCACCGGCCGCGCTGCGGCTTTATCCAATGTGCCTTTGGAGGAACCCCCATGGCCGAAGACAACCTCAACACAGCCGCCGGCTGCCGCCTGGCCATTGGCGGCAAGACCGGTGCCGACACCGAAACCGAGTACAAGGCCGACACCTACGTCGATGTGGGCGAGATCGAAGACCTGGGCGAGTTCGGCGACACCTTCAACCCGGTGAACTTCACCGCGCTGTCCAATGGCCGCGTGCGCAAGTACAAGGGCACCGCCGACGCGGGCGACATGACCCTGGTCGTAGGCCTGGACAACGGCGATGCGGGTCAGAAGGCGATCGGCGTAGCGCACAAGGACCGCTCCAAGGGCAACTACAACATCAGGGTCACGCTGAATGACGGTGATCCAGGTGCGACCCCGGCAATTCTGCCGACCACGTACTACTTCGCGGTGAAGGTGAGCAACAACAAGGTGGCTGCCGGTTCCGCCGACAACGTCGTGCGCCGCAACATCACGCTCGGCATCAACACCGACATCCTCGAAATCCTGCCGGGTCCGGCTACCCCCTGATCGATGGGGCTTCGGCCCCGTCCTCTACTGAGAGAACCCCATGAGCGAAGCTCTGTATGGCACCAAGACGCTGGTGGTCGGTGCGCGAACCTACACCCTGCGGCCAACCTTGGAAGCGGCTCTGCTGATCGAAAGTCGCTTCGGAGGACTGCGCGGTGCGCTCGAATCGATGCGACTCATGAGCATCGGTTCGAGCGCTGACATCATTGTCGCTGGCGCCGGCCTGCAGGCTGACCAGCATGCCCAGGTCGCCGCTGAAGTGTTCCAGACCGGCGTGGCCAAGGTCTCCACCCAGCTGACCGAGTTCATCACTGTCCTGCTCAACCCGGTACCGCCGAGCGTGGTCGCCCGGGGAAAGGACGAGGCGGACAGCACAGCGCAGTGAAGGACGGGAGCTACGTCGACTATTTGTTCGGCGTGGCCACCGGCTGGCTTGGTTGGCCGCCTGACACTGCCTGGCGCACCCCAATACCCCAAATCATGATCGCGCTCGATGCTCGGCTCGACTGGTCCGGCCGCGGGCAGGCCCAGGGACAGAACTCCGGCCAGCAATCCGCGCCGCGACGACCCGTGAGCGTTGCTGACAAGTTGAAGGCTTTCTTCCGGGGCCGCCAGGAAGAGTAACTCGCCGCCTTCGGGCGGTTTTCTTGTGCTTGGAGAAATGCATGGCCGATCAACAAGTCCAGGGCATGTTGGTCCAGATCGAGGCGACCACCGCTCAACTGCGCCGGGAACTTGCCAACGCGGACCAGGTGGTTGCGCGCAGTGCCCAGGCGATGGACCGTAACCTGGCCACCGTCGATTCAGCCTTCGACAGGGCGGGATCTGCCGCTCAGTCTGCTGGCGTGCTGATGCGTGGTGCGTTTGCCGCTGTTGCTGGCGCGGGCCTGATCGGTGGCATCATCAAGCAGGTGGACGCCTACGGGCAGATGTCCGACCGGATGAGGGCTGCAGCTGGCAGCGCCGGCGAATACCAGGTGGTGCAGGAGCGTCTCCTGCGCACCGCCCAGGAAACCTATCGCCCACTGGCTGAGGCACAGGAGCTCTACATCCGCACGGCGGACGTGATGCGCAGCCTGGGCTTCAACACCCAGCAAACCCTGGATATCACCGACAGCTTCAGCTTCCTGCTGGTGACCAACGCGGCGTCTGCCGACAAGGCAGGCTCTGCGCTAGACGCCTACTCCAAGGCGCTGCAGACAGGCAAGATCGATGCTGACGGTTGGGTTTCTATTCAGAGCGCGATGCCGACCATTGTGGACGCCATCGCCGCCGGTACCGGCAAGAGTGCTGCGGAGATCCGCAAGCTTGGGGTGCAGGGCAAGCTTTCTCTGGATGACCTAAACACCGGCCTGCTGCGCACGGTTGAAGCCAACCGCAAGGCCGCTGCCGATATGTCCACCAGCGTGCAGGACGCCCTGGTCAACATCAATAACGCCATCGGCACCTTCCTCGGCAACATGGAGGAGCGCACCGGGGCGGTCGGCGGACTCTCGAAAGTCCTGCTGGTGCTGGCTGACAACGTGGACCTGGTTGCTAGCGCCATGGGCGGGGCGGGTGCCGCCGCGCTCACCCTGTACGTTGCCAAGGCCGGCCTGGCTGTGAAGGCAGCACTGGCTCAGCGCGCTGCGGAGGTGGAGAACGCCCGCGCCGCCCTGCGTGGGGCCGAGGCCCAGCGGATCTATGCACAGGCTCAGGTGCAGCAGGCTCAGGCCTCTGTCGCCGCTGCGACCGGCCTGCAGCGCTTGTCGCTGGTGCAGACACAGCTGTTGCCCAAGCAGGCGGCGCTCAAGGCGTCCACCGACGCGCTGGCCATCGCCCAGGCAAACCTCACGCGCGCTGCCACGGGTGGCCTGCTGGCTGCACTCGGTGGGCCGGCGGGCCTGGCTCTGCTCGCCGGTACCGCCGCCGCCAGCTTCCTGTTCCTGGGCGATAGCGCCGACAAGGCTGGCGTCAGCCTGGACGACATGCACAAGCCAGTTGCGCAGCTGCGCGAGGAGTTCGCCAAGCTCAACCGCGACCAGCGCGAGGCATCGCTGGGCAAATGGCAGCAGGAGCAGGTCGGGGCTGCAGATGCAGTACGCAGCGCTTACGGCGATCTGGCCCAGTCCATCCGCCAGTCAGTGGTTACGGCGCCCGCGCGTGATTCGGGTGGCCAGTACAACCAGCAGTTGCGCGCCTATCAGGAGCTGGTCGACCGGCTGAATGAGGCGCGTGCGGCAGGCGGTGACCTGGCGCCGATTCTGCGTGACGTGGGTGACCGACTGAACCTGCCGGCAGGTACAGTGCAGAAATGGATCACCCAGGCCGGTGCCGTCAGTGACGCCGACCAGCGTTCGGCGCTGATCGCCGAAACACTGCGCGTGCTCAACGGCGTCACCGAAGAAAACACCGCGCAGACCCTGGCCAACAACGCTGCCAAGGCGGGGATGAGCACTGCAGGTCAGACGTACCTGGAGACCCTCCAGAAGCAGCTCGCAGGCCTGCAGGACAACGGCGATGCGCTCAAGATCGCCAACCGCTACATCGCCGAGAATGCAGACCTCACCGAGACGGATCGGCAAGCCATTCTGTCGGCGGCGAGCGCAATCGAGTCGCAGAAGAAGGCCAACAAGGACGCCACGGCAGGTACCAAGGACCGCACCAAGGCCCTGAAGGATGAGATCAAGGCGCTGGACGCCATTATCGACCGCGCTTTGCCCGAGAAGAAACGGCTGGAGGATCTGGCCAAAGGGGTGGAGGGCCTGCGTAAAGCCCAGGCCCAGGGCAAGATCACCACTGCCGAGATGGAGCTCGGCATCAAGAACTTGAACATCGCCTACGGCGACACGACCATTCAGCAGCGCACCGAGGCTGAGCGGAAGCTTGCCGAGCAGCGGCGCAACAGCGCCGAGGCCTACCGCAAGGCCATGGAGGTGGTGCTGCAGACCCGGCAGGACGCGATAAATGCCGACGTGGCCGGGGTCGGTATGGGTGACGATGAGCGCGAGCAGGCCGACCGCCTGAACGCTGTACGGCAGAAGTACGCCGAGGCGCGCCGGCAGTTGGAGGAGCAGCAGGAGGATGTCTCTCGGCGTCTCAGCCAGCAAGCCTATGAAGAACGTCTGGCCGACTTGGCCGACTACCAGGCGCGCGAACTGCAGATGGAGGTGGACGGCCACAGCGCCCGCCTCGAAGCCCAGCGCGACTATCGCAACGGCGCGCGCCGGGCGTGGGCGAATATCCAGGCGGATGCGACTGATGTAGCAGGTGCAACGGACCGCGCCCTGACCGCCGGCTTCGATTCGGCCAGCGCCTCGCTCGCGAACTTCACCATGACCGGCAAGATGAAGTTCAAGGACTTCGCCACCAGCATCATCAGCGACATGGCGAGGATAGCCAGCCAGCAGGCTGCGAGCTCGTTGCTCAGCGGCCTGGTAGGTATTGGCGTTTCCGCGATTGGCAGCTACTTCGGCGGTGGTGGCGGCAATGGCCTGCCGGCCGGATCTGCCGGAGCGGTATCGTCAAACCTTGGTGCTTCGCAGGCCGGTTACTCCAGCGCCTACTTCCAGGCCTTGGGCGGTGCCTGGGATGGCGGCGTGCAGATGTTCGCCAA
Organism: Pseudomonas putida; assembly: GCF_001636055.1. Taxonomy (NCBI): domain Bacteria; kingdom Pseudomonadati; phylum Pseudomonadota; class Gammaproteobacteria; order Pseudomonadales; family Pseudomonadaceae; genus Pseudomonas; species Pseudomonas putida. The sequence goes on along the minus strand of NZ_CP011789.1, from coordinate 4,065,320 downwards.
GGGCGGCGCCTTTACCAACAGCGTACTGACCAAGCCCACAGGCTTTGGCATGGCCGGTGGCGGGCTGGGCATTGCTGGCGAAGCAGGTCCGGAAGCCATCATGCCGCTGGCACGAGGCGCCGATGGCTCGTTGGGTGTGCAGGTGGTGGGCGGTAACCAAGGAGGGGGCACTGTGGTGCAGATCAGCGCGCCCATGAGCATCACGGTCGAAGATCGCAGTTCGGAAGGCATGCAACTCGACACTGCCGCGCTCGAGCAGAACTTGGTCAAGCAAATGGATGGTGTGGCTGAACGTGCTATCGCTGCCTCTTGGCGCCCAGGCGGGGCCAGCTATCGAAACATGAAGGGGAGGTAGTCGTGGCTATCGAGACATTCACCTGGTCGCCAGATGATGAGGCCAGTGGCGAGAGCGTGCTGAAAACCCGAAAGTCGCAATTCGGCGACAACTACACCCAGGTGGTGGGTGATGGGATCAACGCCGAGAACGACAGTTGGACGTTGTCATTCGGAGGTGTCGCGGAGGAAGTGGACCCCATCGTCGCCTTCATCCGCTCCCATGGCGGTTTCAGGTCGTTCCTGTGGACCCCGCCGGAAGGCGAGCTCGGGCTGTATCGCTGCGAGCGAATCGGCCAGCAGCGCCGCCCCGGCGGCATTGCCGTCATCAGCCTGACTTTTGAAAGGGCATACCACCCATGAGCCTGATTTCACAGATCCAGAAGCTTGAGCCAGGCTCCGAGGTGCTGCTGTTCGAACTGGATGGTTCTGACTTCGGCGCCGATGTGCTGCGCTTTCATGGCCACGCCATTCCGCACACGGCGCAGGAGCTCGCAGCGGCTGCCGCCGACGCCGATCAGCTGCCGGCGAAATCGATCTGGTGGCAGGGGGAGGAGTATGGCGCCTGGCCGCTGCAGGTTGAGGGTATTGAGGCAAACTCGGACGGTACCGCTGTGCGCCCGACGATATCGGTCGGCAACGTCAACGGCAGGATCACCGCGCTGTGCTTCGCTTTCGCTGACCTGCTCGAGTTCAAGCTGACAATCCGGAATACGCTAGGCCAGTTCCTGGACGCGGCGAACTTCCCGGATGGTAACACCGGAGCAGATCCAACCCAGGAGAGCATCGAGGTCTGGTACATCGACCAGAAGGTGTCGGAGAACGGCCAGAAAGTGTCATGGGAGCTGGCCAGCCCTGGCGATGTAGGCGGGGAGACCATCGGGCGGCAGATGACTACGCTGTGCCACTGGGCCATGACCAACGGGTACCGGGGGCCGAACTGTGGCTACACCGGGCCGTACCGTGACAAGGACGGCAACCTGACCGACAACCCTGAACTTGACGAATGCGACGGCTGCCTGGGCACCGGGTGCGTCCCGCGCTTCGGCGTGGGCAATCCGCTGCCCTTTGGTGGTTTCCCCGCCGTCTCCCTGATCGCACGGAGCTGAGCATGCGAAAACACATCCTTGCTGCCGTGCAAGCGCACGCCGCGGCGGAATACCCGCGCGAGTGTTGCGGGCTGCTGCTGGCGGTTGGCCGCAAGCAGGTTTACTTCCCATGCCAAAACGCGGCCACCGAGCCGACCGAGGAATTTCGGATCGCGGCCGAGCAGTACGCCGAGGCAGAAGACCAGGGGCAGGTGATCGGCATCGTGCACTCGCACCCTGACGCCACCAGCAGGCCGTCCCCGCGTGACCTTGCCATGTGCGAAGCCACAGGGCTGCCCTGGCACATCCTGTCGTGGCCGGAGGGCGACCTGCGGACCATCACACCGACTGGCGAGACCGCACTGCTGGGGCGCCCATTCGTGCACGGTGCCTGGGACTGCTGGCAGGTCTGCGCTGACTGGTATAAGCGGCAGTGGGGGATCGACTTTCCCGCTTACGCTCGTGAGGACGGGTGGTGGGAGCACGCAGACAACCCGAGCCTGTACGAGCAGCTCTACGAGCAGGCTGGCTTCTTCCAGGTTGACCGGCCGCAACGTGGCGACATGATCGTCATGGCCGTGGGGCGCACCGTGCACCCAAACCATGCCGGGATCTATCTGGGCACAGACCCAGGCCTGCCCGGCGAGCAGCCTGAGGTGTTCGGCCCTGGCCCGTTCCTGCTGCACCACCTGTACGGCAGGCCATCAGAAATCATTGTGTTCGGCGGGCCATGGCTCGACCGGACCCGCCTTGTGTTGCGTTGTTCAGACGCGCCGGGCTGACAAGGAGTGAACATGAGCGACCTCAGTGCGAGACTTGAAGCGGAGCGAATGGCATCGCTGGCTGCACATGCAGGGCAGCCAGTTTCCATCCTCAAATCAATCATCGTAACCCCTGTCATGATCAATGCAGCGGTGGCGTACTGGGAGGGGCTGCATTCGTCCGAGCTCAATGAGCTTCGTCTGGACGATCTTTACCGAATCATGGCTGCGAATCGTCCGAGACATCTGGCAGGCCTAAAAGAGTGTCCCTGACCTTCTTGAGGATGTCGTCTAGAGCTTCCAAGGCTTTATCAATGATGAAGGTTGGAGGATTTGCTCCCATCAGAGCGGCAATCGAATGCATGAGCGACATGACCTCCACCAATCCGAGAGAGATTTCTTGAAGATTGCGAAGGTCTATCTCCCGTTCATTGCTGGAGTCACGCTCCTTCAGGCTCAGGAAATTGCTTGCGATAGCACTGTCTTCGCCCTCGGGAGATAGCGACCATTGCCAGTGTGCAACTACGTTCCGTAGTGATGTCAGCTTGTCGTAATGTGAAATTGCGATGTCGATCCGCTCCACCAACGGCGGATACAGCTTACTTTCGTTTTCTCTCCGAAAAGCCTTTATGAGCGAGAGTAAAGAGTTGGAGCGCAACTTAAGAGTTCGAGAAATGACCTTTGCTTGGTCAGTGCTCACCCCTGATAGCGCGTGAAATAGAGCATAAAGCGCAGGATCGCAGCCCGCGTGATTCGTGACGATCTGGCCTATCTCGCGTTTCATTGCATCTGAAGGGCCGGCTCTGTAGCCCCAGCGGCCATCGCTGTTGTCACTGATCATCTGACCCCCTAGGTCATCATGCCCCAGTCCATGGGCTTTCCGGCTATGGCCAGGGGCGGTTCGTTGGAAGGCACAACGCTACTACGCCAGCGTTCAGGCCGCGTACTGGCATTCCATCCAGCTCAGACGATTCAGGGTAGTTCGGCTATCCTAGATCTTTCTCTTTAGGATCAGGCGGATGGAAATAGGGAAGGTTTCACTGGTCGACGCGATCACGCTGCTGATCGCGCTATTGAGCCTGTTTGTAGCTTGGTGGGCGCTCAGAAGGACAAAGATGACTGAGCTCTTTACCCTGCGGCAGAGCGTAGTAACCAAGTCGGAGCAAGCCAGATCGGAATGGCACAAGCTCAATAGGGAAAACGAATCCCTGATCAGGGATGTGAGCCATCGATTCCCTGCCGGATTGCCTGAGGTTGCTGCTCTGTTGGACTTCCTGATGGGTCAACGGGAGCACTTTGCACTTTGCCTTCGAGATTCGGCTGCCCTAGCAGAGGATGTCCATGCCACCGTGGACACATTCAATGAGAAGAAATGTCGGCTCTATCTTCGGTATATTGAGCCGAGTCTCGAAAAGCTGGCGCGCAATCAGGGTGTTTCGACAAAACGATATGAGGATCTTCTCCATCGAATGCAAGAAGCATCGAGTCCCGATCGTAGAATGTAGACAGCGCTCCACTGTCTTTCCGTCCAGGGTGAATGGGTAGACAGTGATGCGTGAAAGCTTGACCAGCGATAGGCTTGCATTATGATATCTTGATTAATTTAACATACCAATAGTGCCAAGGCAGGGAGCTGTTCGTGCAGAAAAAAATTCAAATTCAATCGCTGAACTTACCTAGAGCATATCCAGCGGAAGGTGCTATAAAATCTTTCGGGCAATCCAGGGCTAACTATGATGCGGATTTTTGGGAATTTGAATATATAAGTTATAGATATTTAAGCGAATTGGATAGCAGGGCCTTAGAGAAAAGGCACGCTGAAATCGTTAAGAATCTTGAGTGTCTTGCATCTCCCGATCGCGACGTGATTCCATGCCTCTCGTTCTTGAGTTCTTGGTATTGGTATAGAAAAGAACACCAAACAAGGCTTGAAATGGCCATGCGAGGTATATCCGCACCACTAAGCTCTGGCTACCAACCAAAATCTGGAACGGGGGATGTCCCTGTGCGCCCAAGGCATCCAAATGCCGGTGATGTACTGTACCGATACGGAAACTTGAAATGGCTAGATAAATTGAGTGAAGTCGGTGGGTTGCGGATGTGGCACGCTGACTTTTATGCAAAGCTTGAGACGGATGTTGCCCGTCAAGATCATGAGATGGTGAAGGATAGGTTTCTTAACGGCCCAAAGACAATTATCACAAATATGGATGGTTTGAGAATACCTACGGTTGGCGACGTACGGATAAGTCATAGTGGTCCAGAGTACTTCCTTTTGTGCATGTCGTGCGATTGGGATGTAGGATTGTTCGATGATTTCAATGTCGAACATTGTGGTATTGTAGAAGATGTTGATGGCTTTGCGCTGAAGCTAGAAGTGGCGCTAGCGCGCGCGATGCCTGGGTATTTATTTCATCATAATCCAGTAGAGTATTTTGATCCCTATGAAGGTGTGAAGAACCAATATTATTCGCATGCTATGTCGAAAGATTTTAAGTATGCGTACCAAAGGGAGTATCGATTTCTGGCTTTGAATACGAATTCTGCTGGATCTGGTGCGGAGTATGTGGACTTAGAAATTGGCCCATTGGGTGGAGGGTTCAATATAAAATCGCGATAGAAGTGGTTCAGCTTGCAGTGACTTCTGGTCAATGCATCGCAAGCCCAGCCGCGCGCCGGGCTTCTTGCATCTGGTCCTAATCATCATTTTTGCCGCAGCTTCGCCCCGTGATGCTTCGACAGGTCGCTGATATGGAAGGCATCTGCAAGCCTCACCTTTGCCTGGTCCTCAGCCTGCGCTATAGCCTCGGCGCGCTCCCGGGCGCGGATCAAAGCGACATCCTCCGCCCAATGCGCCAGCGCCTCGGCAAATCTCTGCCTCTCTTTCTCGAGCATCCGCGCACCCTTTGAGGGAGTGGTTCAAGAGAGGAAAGGATAGACCTGGCCGCAGCGCTTCATGCTGGCGTTTGTCGCCTCGGTCTTTGCAGTCTGGTCAGGTCGCTCGATACAGTAGGCCTTCAAATGGAGGGCCTATGAAGTCACTGATCGTAATTGCCGCCTTTGCTTTCATGGCGGGCTGCTCATCAGCCAAGCCGGAAAGACAGCATCAAGAGACCCAAGAGTGTATGACCTACCGCTCCATGATGACCGCGCCGATGGCGCCAGATGCTATGGAACGGCTGAGGGTAGGTTGCGAGGGGTCAAATTAAAAGTTGGATCGTAAGGCGCCGAATATCTGGTGTAGGGATACCCAATCAGGTTTTGAATCCGTTTCGGCGGTTTTTTTGTATCTAAAGTTTCTTTTGGAGAAAGCATGAGCGTAATCCAGTACGCCCCCATGACCACCATAAAACTGTCCGGTTCACTTGCTAAGAGATTTGGTCGCACCCACCGGCGCCAGCTGGAGAGTGGCGACACTTGGGAGGCCTTCAGAGCCTTGAAGGCTACGCTGACGGGCTTCGAAGAGGAGATCCGCCGCCTGGATGAAATGGGGCTGCGTTTTGCGGTTTTCAGGAACCGAAAAAACGTTGGAACCAATGATTTTGATCGTGGCGGAGTTCGCGAACTGCGGCTCGTGCCAGTGGTTGGTGGTAGCAAGCGTGGCGGACTGCTTCAAACTGTAGTTGGCATCGCGCTTATAGCGGCGGTGGCGATCTTTGCTCCGGCTGGCCTCGGTGCAATTGGCGCTGGTGGCACCTGGGGCATTACGGGAGCAATAGGCGTCTCGATGGCGGTTGGCGGGGTGATACAGATGCTCAGCCCCCAGGCCAAAGGTCTATCCATGAGCGGCGCACCCGAGAACCTTCCGTCGTACGCTTTCGGGGCTGCCAAGAACACCACGGCCAGCGGTAACCCGGTACCGATCTGCATCGGGAAACGCCGCTGGGGCGGGGCGATCATATCCGCATCGGTCTACGCCGAGGACAAAGCGTAGTCACCCGAAATGCCACCAACCGCCTACGGGCGGTTTTTTATTGCCCGGAGGAAAGCATGGGCGTAGCACTCCTGCCAGAAGTCACAGGCGGCAAGGGCGGCGAGAAGAAGCCGAAGAACCCGGTCGAAGCACCGGACAGCCTGCGATCGACGAACATCGCCAAGATCCTGCTAGCAGTGGGTGAGGGTGAGTTCGACGGCATGCCGACCGATCGTGATATCTACCTCGACAACACGCCGATCATGGATGCCAGCGGCAACGTGAATTTCCCCGGCGTGAAGTGGGAGTGGCGCCCAGGCTCGATCGAGCAGGACTACATCCAGGGTATTCCAGCGATCGAGAACGAGACGACGGTGAACGTCGAGCTCCGCAGCGACACGCCCTTCACGCGCACGCTGAGTAACCTGCAGCTCTCGCGGGTTCGTGTCCGGTTCTCATGGCAGCGCCTGGTCAGCCAAGACAGCAGCGGCAACACAAATGGCTACCGGATCGAGTACGCCATCGATGTTTCCACCGACGGTGGGGCGTTCGTGGAATCCCTGCGTTCAGCCGTGGACGGCAAGACCACCAACGGCTACCAGCGGTCCGAATCTGTGAACCTGCCTCCAGCCACCTCCGGCTGGGCCTTCCGTGTTCGCCGCATCACGCCCAACGCCAACAGCGGCACGATTGCCGACCAGATGGTGATCGCTGGCTACACCGAGATTATCGACCAGAAGCTGCGCTACCCGAATACCGCGCTGCTGTACATCGAGTTCAACGCCGAGCAGTTCCAGAACATCCCAGCTGTGACGGTCAACTGCAAGGCGCAGCGCTGGCCGGTACCGAGCAATTACGATCCGGAGACCCGCACCTACACGGGCATCTGGGACGGCACTTTCAAGCAGGCCTGGACCAACAACCCGGTGTGGGCCACCTACGGCCTGTGCGTGAATGACCGCTTCGGCCTGGGCAAGCGAATCCAGCCATGGATGGTCGACAAGTGGGAGATGTACCGCATCGCCCAGTACTGCGACCAGCTGGTGCCGGACGGCTTGGGCGGCCAGGAGCCGCGCTACCTGTGCGACCTGAACCTACAGGGGAAGGCAGAGGCCTGGACGCTGCTACGCGACCTCTCGGCGATCTATCGGGGGATGGTCTATTGGGCGCAGGGCTCGCTGTACATGCAGGCCGACATGCCTCGCGCGCAGGACATTGACTACGTCTTCACTCGGTCGAACGTGATCGACGGCGACTTCGTTTACGGCGGCGCGGGCCGCGACACGCACTACAGCCGCGCCCTGGTGAGCTACGACAACCCGGCGAACAACTACGACACGGACGTAATACCGGTCACCGACATTGCACTGCAGCGCCGGTACCGGGATCGCCCCGTTGGAATCTCCGCCATTGGCTGCACGCGGGCCAGCGAGGCCCAGCGCCGCGGCAAGTGGGCGCTGCTGAGCAACAACCAGGATCGCACGGTCTCGTTCAAGACAGGGATGGAAGGCGCAAACGTGCTGCCTGGCTTCGTCATCCCGGTTGCTGATGAGCTCGTCGCCGGGCGCCCGAACGGTGGCCGCATCTCTGCCGCCGCAGGCCGCGTCGTGACCTTGGATCGGGACACGCCGATCAAGGCCGGTGACCGCTTGATCATTAACCTGCCCAATGGCACCGCCCAAGGCAGGACCGTGCAGTCGGTGAGCGGTCGCGCAGTGACTGTGACGACTGCCTATGGCTTGCAGCCAGAGCCTGAGCTGCAGTGGGCGATCGACTACGAAGACCTGGCCGTCCAGCTGTTCCGTGTGCTCAAGCGCGTGCGCACCACTGAGGGCGAGTACGAGTTCACCGCGCTGGAGTTCAACCCCAGCAAATTCGCGGCGATCGACACTGGCGCCAAGCTTGAGGAGCGGCCGATCAGCGTCATCCCGGTTACGACGGTGCCGCCGCTGGCGAGCGTAACCCTGACCTCGGGATATGCCGTCGACCAGGGCATTGCCGTCAGCACGATGACGATTGCCTGGCCGGCAGTGGAGGGCGCGGTCGCATACGACGTGGAGTGGCGCAGGAACAACGGCAACTGGATTCGCCTGCAGCGAGTGGGCACCACGTCAGTGGACGTGACGGGCATCTACGCTGGCGCCTACCTTGCGCGTGCTCGGGCGGTGAGCGCGTTCGACATCACATCGCCTTGGCGCGACTCGATGTTGACCGAGTTGAAAGGAAAAGAAGGTGCGCCTCCTGCCTTGGCGTTCTTGAATACAACGTCTGAGATATTTGCGATTCGGCTGAACTGGGGATTCCAGCCTGGTGCTGATGACACGGCTTACACCGAGATCCAGATGGCATCTGAGCCCACCGGACAGAACCCGCTTCCATTAGGGCAGTTCGCTTATCCGACTCCGACCTACCTGCACTCGGGCATGGCGGCGGCGGTGGTGCGTTACTTCCGAGGTCGTCTGGTAGACCGTACCGGCAACATCGGTCCGTGGTCGGATTGGGTCTATGGCCAGTCGAGCGCCGACTCGTCGGCTGTGCTCGAGTACCTGGACGGGAAGATCACCGAAAGCCACCTCGGCCAGCAGTTGCTCAGTGAAATCGGGAAAATCAGCGGCGACGGCCCCGGGTCGGTCAACGAGCGATTCAAGGCGGGTGACAAGGCGCTGCAGAGCCAGATTGATTCACTGTCGGCCCAGTTGGCTGATCTTGCTGGCGCTGAAGAGTGGAAGCCAGACCAGCCATACCTGGCCGGAACCTTGGTCAAGCACGACGGCAAGCTGTACCGGGCGAAGGTTGATGTTCCAGCAGGTACCCCAGTGGGCGACGCCGGATTCTGGGAGTACCTAGGCGACTACGCGTCTCTCGGGGAAATGGTCACGGCACTTGCTGTGCGCGTGGACGGCGTCGAGACCAGCGTAGAGGAGATCAATGGCGAGCTCACCGCCATGGCGAGCCGAATTCTCGGCGTAGAGGCGGCTGTCTCGCCCAAGATGGCAGGCGCGACCGAGGGCTGGCGCGCAGGCGAAACCGGCTCCCACGCTGGGTCTTGGTCGATCTACTCGGCGTTCGCGCAGGCAGACATGGCGATCGCCAAGCAGGTCGACGAGGTCAAGGCTCAGGTCGGCGGCAACTTGGCGCGAGTAGTTCGGACTGTGGAGACGCTCACAGACGACGTGTCCGCGCTGGCGCGTGACAACGAGACCCTGACTGCACAGGTGGGCGACACCAAGGCGATGGTAGAGGATAACGCCGAGGCCCTGGTTGAACTGGATGGCGACATTCGCGCGACGCGCAACATCAAGGTTGGCGTTGACGTGAACGGCGTCTACTACGGCGCGGGGATGGGCGTTTCGGTCGAGAACACCCCGGAGGGAATGCAATCGATGATCGTCTTCCTGGCCAACCTGTTCTCCGTCATGCACCAGCCAGGAGGCACGCCGAAGTCAGTCTTCGCGATCAACAACGGCCAGGTGTTCATGAACAGCGCGATCATCAACCAAGCCGACATCATCAACCTGATCATCACTGGCGAGCTCAAGAGTGCGAATTACATTCCTGGCCAGCAAGGAATGAGGATCAACTTCGTCACGAACGAGTTTGAGATCAACGGGATTCGTCCTGGGCTCGGACGGATGAACATCACTCATCAGCTGCTGACGGTGTACGACACGGCGCGTATGCGGATGAGACTCGGTATCTGGGGGTGATATGCCTATAGGTTTGCAGACTTGGGACGCTGCTGGGAACTTGCGGCTGGATGCGACAACTCGCATCGGCCGCATCACCGCAACTTTTTCAACAGGTGGCGCAAATGGGTCAATTTCAGTTCCTTCCCTAGCGGCCGGAGGTGAACCATTTTTCTTCGTGGAGGACGACTCAGCTGATCTGACACTTGCCAATCCATATGCCTATCCAAACGTTTCGATATCGGGTGCCATCTTGTCGTGGGCATACGTGGACTTCAATAACCCACTGACTGGCCAGCCAGTGCCGAGAAGAAACGTCAGTATCTCAGTGGGAACTTACTGATGCCAGCAGGTGGAACCATCTGGTTTGATGACGGCGTTTTCCAAATAGACGCGGAGGTCCGAGTTGCGACTCTCGCGTTTCGAACGTCATATGCTGGACCCTTTACAGCAAATACCGGGCCGTTTGTGTCCGTTGGGTATTACTTTGATATTGCAGTTCCAAGCAATGTCAGAAGCTTGTTTTTTTCTTCTGACACCCCTGTTTTTGTTGCCCTCTGGTCGAAGGTTGGAACCACCTGGAGGTTTAAAGTCTCGGCGCAAGTAGCTCTACGCATATACGGCTTCGCTGATCAGGAAATCTTGCATTCAACCTCGGGGTTGCAGTTCTTCAGCGAGGCAGGCGTTCTCACTTTCGACTCTGACAGCAACTTTCTACGGGTCAGCGGAATCTCCCGAAATGCCGGCCCAGGTACTTCTGTTCCGTGGCCGAGCACATCCAGAAGCTTTGCGGCTGGGCTTGGTCATTTCCCTAAACGTGGGGTTGGGGCTGCCCAGGCGGGTGTTCCCTACTGGGTGCAAATGTCATACGGGATCACGGTCGGCCCCAGTTCTTGCACCGTGGGCGAACTACCCATTTCCTCAAGGCCCACCGGTGGCGGTGGTACTCCGCCACCACCGAACTCTCCACCAATGGCAGCCCCCACGATGATGATCGTGGACGTCACCAACTTCGACTGAATGAGGCTTCGATGGCACTTCAACAGGTAAATCTCGGCACGCCGCCCTCGGCCCTGGACGGTGATGACCCGCGCACCGCGTTCACGAGGATCAACAACAACTCGCAGTTCTTGGACACTATTGGGGTTTCTGCCCCCATCGGCCGACCAGTCCCTAACGATGACTGCAATCAGGCAATGACCGAAGGTTGGTGGAGCGCTGCTTCTGGCACCGCTGCAAACAGACCGCCGCTTATGATCTTCCCCCTTATCTACGTCGTGACTATAGGCGGATATGTGGTTCAGAGTGCTCTCGACATGTTCAGCGGTCGCCGGGCGGGGCGGGGATACAACGTGGTCAATGGCCAATGGGCCGACTGGGGGCGGGAAGCTTTTCTCAGTGACTTAGGTACGGCGGCCTTTGCGGCGCTGACCACCAGTGACCTCGACACAACTGTTGGCCGTGCGCTGAAGGTGGGAGATCACGGCGTGGGTGGCGATGTTCCGTACCTGCAATCACCCAATCTCAATGCGCTGACCGTTCCAAATGGGGACTACTTTGTGGCCACCCCGTCTAACAGCCCTGTTGCGTACGGTATGTTGACCTACAGGAAGCGCTCTGATGTTGAATATCAGAGGATTGTGTCCGTAGAAAGCTCTGCCTTTCGCAGTTTTGAGCGCGCCAGGCCGGGTGCCTCGACCCCTTGGCCTGCAGAGTGGGTTGATACCACTCCCTTCGGACACGGGCAGCTTTGGTATAACTTGACCCCCAATCGTACTACTGGGATCAACTACCGAAACGCAACCGGCCGGCCTATTCAAATAGCAGGGCTATTCGGCCCCACCAATAACCCCAACGTTTCGGTCTACGTCAATATTTTAGGGCCGGATGGGGCTTCCAATGCCATCACGGTTCGCGGTGGATACTCCGCTGCGGCTGGGAACTATATAGAAATGCCTGAGATTTTGATCCCCCATGGCTGCTACTACAACATAGCAATCGGTAATGGATCGGCGGCAATAATCGAGTGGAGAGAACTGCGATGAGGTATTTCAATGAGCCAGAAACAGGTCAGATCTTTGCCTATGAGGACGAGACCGAGGATTCGGCCATTCTGCCTCAGCTGGTGCTGCTCACTCAGGCTGAAGTAGATGATTTGTTGAGCAAGAAGCACCGCGATGAACAAATGGGGCGCGAGGCTGTATGGGTGGCCGCTGAAATGGCTGTCGTGGCCGATCAGCTACTGATGCACGAAGACGGCGACGACATGGCTGTTGCCACTCAAGAAGCCTGGAAAGACTACCGCAAGGCCCTGCGCCGATGGGTGGAAGGCGCCGAATTCTTCCCCGATCAAGAGCACCGTCCAGTAAGACCCGTTTGACCGTCCACAAGTGCCCACCGACCGCCCACGAGGCGGTATTTTTTTGCCTGGAGAAACCCGAATGCCGATCACTGAGCAGCAGCTGCTGCAGATCCTCCCCAATGCCCGCCCAGTCGCGGGAATTTTTGTGCCTGCACTGAACCGGGCTATGGCGCGCTGGCGCATCGACAGCCGAGTCCGCCAGGCTGCATTCCTGGCCCAGGTAGGCCATGAGTCGGGACAGCTGCGCAACCTGGTCGAGAGCCTGAACTACCGCGCCGATCGTATTCGCCAGGTCGGACAGGCATCTCCTGCTGGCAGCCGCTGGCGATCCCTTGTGCCGCGGGCGGACGAACTGGGCGGAAAGCCTGAGCGCCTGGGCAATGCCGTATACGGCGGCCGGATGGGCAACGGTCCTGAGTCGTCCGGCGATGGCTGGCGATTCCGCGGGCGCGGCCTGATCCAGCTGACCGGCCGCGACAACTACCGCGCCGCTGGCCAGGCCCTGGGCCTGCCCCTGCTCGAACAACCTGAGCTGCTCGAGCAGCCCGAACACGCAGCCGCTTCCGCCGCCTGGTGGTGGTCACAGCACGGCCTGAACGAACTGGCAGACACCGGGCGTTTTCAGGATATCGGCAGCATCATCAACACCGGCAAGCCAGGCCGCGTTCCGCATGGCACTGCTGAGCGGAAAGCGCTGTATGACCTCGCGGTCAAGGTGCTGGCATGAGCGCCTGGCTGCTTCGCCTCGCCGGCGCCGGCCTGCTGATCCTGCTGGGCATGGCCATTGGCACCTGGGCCACCACCAGCCACTTCCGGCCATTGCTCGACCACCAGCAGGACCAGGCCGCCCAGTGCGCCGCCGCGCGCGAAAACTTGGCCGGCCTGGCGCAGGAGCAGGGCAAGGCACTCGGCGACCTGACCCTGGCCGCGAAGGAGCGCCAGGCCATGGCAGAGCAAGCGTTGAGTGAGGCCAAGGCCAGCGCACAGGACGACTACGCTGCGGCGAACCGCCTGCAGCAGGAACGCACCGGTGGCGATCAGTGTGCCGCCGCTTCCTCGATCATCGACAAGGAGCTTGGACTATGAGCATTGCAAGGCGATTCCTGCGAGGGGTGGGGGTGCTCGCAGGTTTTCTGCTGCTTACCGGCTGCGCAGCGCAAATTGAGCCGGAAATGCGAACCGTGCGCGTCGAGGTTCCGGTGCAGGTACCGTGCCGTGCGCCGGAAGTGGCTGTGCCGCTGTGGGCGGCTGCCGGCCTGCGTAAGTCCGATAGCTTGGAAGTGAAGGTGCGTGCGCTGCTGGCTGAGCGCCGTCAGAGGATCGGGTACGAGCGTTTGCTTGAGGCGTCTGTATCTTCCTGTCGCTGATGCTTAAGAGTCTACCGGCTGTGATCCATGACCGCTCTTACCCAAGCCTCTTTAGCTTGGTGGTGCAGCGTCAGCACCATACCAGCTAGGGTCGCGCAGGCGGTATGTTCATCCATGCCTTCTTTTTTTGCATCTGATAAGAAGCGTTCGATATACGTATCGTTGGTTGCGAGCCTTGCTTTACCGTTAGGGCTGGAGAAGTAGGATCTGACCCAGTCTTGATCCTGACTCTTAAACCGTGCTGTGGTCTCCTGAATGGCCCCTCTGGCGGTGTTCTCAAAGTGTACGGCAGAGCTGCATTGTCTCCGTGATATCTTTTCCATCACATCGTTGATGGCTACGTAAGGAACCATGGCATCGATTAATTTGGACTTGTCGTACTCCGCCATCGCTTGCATCGGATGCGCGAAGCAAAGGCTGAAATAAATTACCCAAGATGATCTTGAATGCATGTCTATCTCCGGCAAGAGAGTGCTATGTCGTGAGAATAGACTCAAGAGAGGATAATGCAAGTTTAGTCTGTATGATGACATGCGACTGCGCACTAACGGCGCCACATTCATTTGGTTTAGCTTGGATATCGTTCTCGTCTTTGTGAATCAGGGGAGTAACTGGATTGGAATTGAGGGGCGTTTGAAATTATGCTAGCCACCTGACCATTCGCAGGCCTGGATCGCTTGGTAATGCGATAATTTGCCATCCATTCTGCAATCCTGTTTTCGGAAGTACTCGTAGATATGTCCACTACTGTCCGCTTTGCTGTGCCCGAAGATGCACGCCTCTTACCGCCAATTGAGAGTTCTGCTGCGCAAGCGTTTCGTGTTTTCAAGGGGTTAAGCTGGCTCGCTGATTCTCCCCCTATACCCGTTGAACGACATCTTGAGCTTATCAAACGCTCGATGTGCTGGGTGGCTATTGATGCCGATAATCGCCCGCAGGGCTTTCTCAGTGCTGATCTTTACGGTAGAGACCTTCACGTCCATGAGCTTTCCGTCCGCCAGACCATGCAGGGACAGGGGATAGGGCGAAAACTCGTACAGGTAGTGCAGGAATTTGTTGGGTTGAAGGGGTTGCGTGCGGTGACTCTTACGACCTTCAGACACGTACCGTGGAATGCTCCATTCTACTCTCGTCTCGGTTTTCAGATTGAGTCCGAGCAGCAGGTCGATGAAAGGCTGTCAACACTGTTGAGTGAAGAGTATGAACACGGATTTCCCGCGGGAAGCAGATGTGCGATGGTTTGGAGAGCAGGCGAAGAGTTTTGAAGAGGCACGTATAGCCTCCAGTCGCAGGCTATACGATGCTTGAAAAGGAATACTCGAGTGCGTTGTGGCTGGGCGCCGAACAAGTGAAGCGAAGCCGTTGATCTATGGTTTCATTACCAAAACGCGGTAAACGACAGTCAAGATCCGAAGAGGTGAGCAGTTAGTTTCTATTTACGGTTTAGCAGTTGCGCACTGCGTGGAGCAGACGGAAACCCGCGCCGGTCGCCTGTAGACCGTCTTTACGGCGTGCGAAATATCGGTGATTGATTGCGCTAGCGTCTAGATTTTCTCGTAAGGTAAAACCGATCGAACTGAGTAGCGCGCTCATTTCCTCTGGGTCAAAGCTTGAGAGCCATGGTTCTCCCATCTGAGCAAACAGATTCGCAGCATGACTTTCAATTGCTCGTTCAATTGGAGGAAGCCGCTCCGGTGAGACCCGATAATCGAAAACTATTTGGCTTCCCTCCGGCAAGTGGGCCAGCGACTTTAGCGTTTCGACGATCTGTTCTCTCGTGAGGTAAGGGGTCACGCCAAGCCATGCAACAAAGACAGGTTGTTGTGCTTCCAGTCCGTTCTCGACCAGGCGTGGTAGCAACGCGTCTTTGCGCAGGTCACATGGAACATAGCGTACCGAATTGGCGCCCGAACTTAATCCACCTATCGCTTTTCTCTTTTGCTCTTGGGTAGTGTGGAGGTCTACCTCGAATACAACCAGGCTCTCGTCCTCGTTACGTAGCGCATAGGTGTCGAGTCCAGCCCCAAGAATCACATATTGGCGTAGATCCATGTTCCTGGAGTTCAACAGCAAGTCTTCGCTGTAGCGGCTGCGTGCAACAACGGCTGCCCGCAAAGAGCGCATCACGGGCTCATTGAACTGAAACGGATCTTTTTGCAGCATGCTTTGGACGGGTGAGGGCAACACCTCGAGCGCGTATGGATCGTCAAAAACGACCGGGTCGTCCAGTAATTGATGGACGGCACGCGCCATTGCCACACGTAGCGCTGAGGAGGGGCGGTTGGGGATATCTTGCGAGGTCACAGTAGTGCTCCGGTGAATGGTTTCGCCGGCACTGTAAAGCCTCCCCTTAGCGTGAGGGTCAAGCCTGTTTCTGAAGGTGCTTTGCAAGCCATTCTCGAACGCGTGCAGGAACCGGATGCCCGATCTGCAAGATAGGCTCACAGCGATAGGCCATCTGGAGCTTTCTGGCGAGCGCGCAATTGCCTCTGGTCATCTTGTCTACAAGCGAATGGTATTGCGTTATCAGGCTGTCGATTTCCAGCGGACTCACTGAGTCGCCGGCCTTGAGCAATTGGTCGGCGCGGCGGCCGAATTCACTCCACTCCCTGGCAAGTCTTTTATCCAGGCTAAGGATGTCTTCCTCGGTCAGATGACGTCGCAATGCATCCATGCGCAACTCTATGGCCGGAGTGATGTAGGCAAGCAGGCTAGTGTCCAGTCCGACGTGGTCACGCTGACCATGGTCTTTTTCATGCAGATTGCTCCATCTTCTTGCTACCTCAATGTCTCCATCCATCCATAGCATTGCTGCATCCATCCAGCGTGCGGCCAAACGCTGGACCTTCGGCTTGTGGTAGTCCAAACCCTCTGCCATTACCGCCTGGAGTTCTTCTATCAGGCGTTCGAACAGATTTCGAGCAAGAGCCCAGCGCCCAAGAATTTTCAGTAGCTCAGCTTCCGTGAACGCTTTGCGATAGTGTTCAAGTAGTGTTACGGCGTTGGGCCAGGGGAAGCGATCATTGACTATGCCGGCGGTCAGCCCAGCGGCAAGGACAGACAGCTTCGCTTTGCGCTGTTTCATCAGCGCCATATCTTCATCGATCCGAGAGAGCTGGATTGAAATGGCTTCTATGCTCTGCTGGCTAGGAGTGGTCAGGAGGCGCTTAATGCTCTCCAGCGACAGTCCTGTCTCTTGGAGTGTTTGGATTGCGTTTATTTGCTCAACCGCGGACTCGGCGTAGAGACGATACCCCGCCTGCGTGCGTGCAGCTGGCTTGATGAGGCCTATTTCATCATAGTGATGGAGGGTTCTAATGGTTACCTTGCAACGGCGCGCTAGGGCCCCTACCTGATAGAGTGGTGGTATTCCCATTTTCACTCATTTCCCGAATATATGAGCGGCGCATTATACGGGCCATGGAGCAGCGTGCAGCCCATAGCCCTGCCTTCTTTTGGGCTGATTTTGGGGGGCAGGGGTACGGCAGGAGGATAACGTCACGCTTATGCCATCTACAATTGTATGTTCGACAACTGGGATGTATCGGTGAAACGTACGCTCGAAGGAATGGTTGCTGCAGGTGAGGAGTTACTTCGTCAGGCGCTTGATGCCAATCGACGCCTGCAGCAGGCCGTGGCTGATGGTGAGTCCCCCGAGGATGTCGAGCGGCACCGAGTATTGGCCGATCGGCTTTACCGCCAGGTGACCGAGTATCAGCTCATCGCTACCGGCAAGGCACCTCATATCATTCACTGATCGCCATGGAGGCGAGCATGAAGGACAAGCGCGAAATCGTGATGCCAGACCATCAGGTCTACAAGGATGTTGAGGAGGCTATGAGGCGCCATCTTGAGGCACAAGAGGCTGGATTGCCTGCGCAGGAAGTGGAGCGCTTGCGGCTGATCTTGGAATCGCAGATCAAGGCGGCCCATCAGTACCACTCAGATGCCATGGGGCGAGCGCCGCTGAGTCGTCACTGAGGCGATATCAGCTCAGGCCCTTGGTTCCGCACGTTCCCTACGGCTGTGCTGACCTTGTACCACTCGAATGCCTCGGCTGGTTCACCCAGGTTCAGCACCATCTGTTCTGCGTGCTCGCTTGGCATGCCTGCTGCAATCCACTCTCGAGCCAGTTCCGGCTCAAGCACCACTGGCCGGCGGTCGTGCACGTCCACAAGCCCGCCCTGGGCGTCGGCCGTGATGATGACGAAACCGTCGTGCTCGTTGCCGGTGAATTGACCGATGCTGGCGCATAGCGCCGGCTGGCCGTCCCGCCGCCGGATGTAATAGGGCTGTTTCTTCGGCCCACCCTCATCAACCCACTCGTACCAGCCGTCGATAGGCGTAATAGCCCGATGCGGCCAGATGGCCCGGAAGAACGGGCCGTGAGCGACCTTCTCGACGCGGGCATTGATCGGCGCGGCGCGATCGGTTGCCCAGTGCGGCCGCCACCCCCACCTCACCAGGTCCGCCCGCGGCCCTCCCTCATCAAAGCGCAGCACAGCAACGGGCGTAGTAGGCGCAATGTTGTACCGCTGCAGCGCCTGGTCACCGACGTTGTTCCTCCACACCTCCGGCATGCTCAGCACCTCAACGAAGTCGTGAATGCCCCGGTACTGGGTCAGCCGTCCACACATTTCCCGTCCCTCCTGCTCGAGCACAAAGCATAGCCCGCCAGGCGGTACTGGCGCGGGCTGCGCGTGCAATGCTCAAATACTGTATCGATATACAGTATTGGTGCCGTATGTACTTCCTCCTTGTTCGCCGCCGAGTGCGCGGCGTTGCGATCCCCAGTGGACAGCTCACGAAGATCCAGCCGCTGCGGGCTGACGTTCATATTGAGTACGGGCACAGTTCAGTGCTCGGTCGGCAGTGCCTGGGCGCCTGGGTGTTCAATCCGACCCCAGGTCCAGACGTGATTCCGCGGCTACACGACGCACGCGTTACGGGAATGGCCCAGGGCGGAATGAACATCACCGGGGTGGAGGAGGTTGACGGTGTACTCTATGCGCAATCCTGGTGGTGTCGTGCACAGTAGCGCGGCGGGCATACCGCAGCCCTGGATGGTCGAGCTCAACGACCAGATGGCGATGATCACCGATCCAGACGGGCGCTCTGCCGTGATGGCGGAAATGGCTGTTTACGCTCATCGCCGACAGGACGTTGATGCTGGAGCGCTGGCCGAGATGCTGGAGCTCGCCGAGGCGGCCAGGCTATGGGCTCATGCTGAGCGTGAAGCGGAGTGAGAGTGACGCCAGCCAGGACGGCTGACCGGGGTGGCAGAACGCCAAAGGAAAGGGTGAAAAACGGTTCCAAAACTAAAAAGGTGACCCTTGTAGAATGCGGCGTGCAGGCCGTTAAGATCTCTTTAGTTTTGGAACTGATATAGCCTCGCAACCATTGCAGGGCGGGAATTCTTGGATCGGTTTGCAAATCCGTCTACGCCGGTTCGATTCCGACCTCGGCCTCCACTCTTCGAAAACCCCGCAGATCAACGTCTGCGGGGTTTTTATTTATGGCTCGAAAAAGCCAAAGTGTTCCGCAACATTTGGCATGTGTTCCGCAACCCTATCTATTTTGTTGGGCTCACAACCTCGCCAACTCGGCGATAGACCCGCTTGGTTATTTCCTCTTTCGAGTGACCCCGCAGGCGGCTGGCGTGACTGATATCCTCGATCTCCGAAGCGGCCTTCGGGTGGATATCGCGGAACTGGAACTGCCGAACTTTGGCGGCCAGGTCAGTGTTGCCGTCGGCGATCAGCTTCCGAGCGGCCTTGTCCCGCGCCTCACCGAAGCGATTCCTCAGCATCTCCCAGCTCATCCGCAGGCCGGCGTCGTTGGTGATCAGGCGTGAATTGCGCACGCCCTGAAGCTTGCGCCGCTCAAGCAGCGCCTCGATGAATAGGCCTAGGCCGGTCAGTACGCCATTGACGTGCCGTCGTATGCGCAACTTCTTATCTGTCTTGTTCTGGTCGACCCACAGGTAGTCCTCGTCGAGGTCGACACTGCTGAACTTCAGCGTGTCGGCTGGGCGCTGGCAGGCCATGGTTGCACCTGCAGAGCTAGATCGATTGCCATCCTTTTCGCCTGTTCTTCCTCCTGATCGGAAGGATTGGTGAGGCGAACTGCCCCATAGGTTTTTGTCCCCATGAAGCCTTCTCCCACGTAAACATCTCGACCCCCGAATGGCAGAACCTCTACCACCACCTTTCGGAAATTGCCGAGCATGAAATCCAAGCGTTGTGTATCCGTGAATTCGCTCACAGCTGATACCTCTCATCAATCCAGCGCCCAAGCTCCAGTGCGATGGTGATTACTGGAAAGGTATAGTTTTCAACAACTCCGATCTCATCAAGACACTACGCGCTCAAGCTCGGTGGAATAGCGCCGCCGCAATGGCTGCCGCTATTGCAGTTTCCCTTCAGTTGGCAGTAAAGCTTGCATAGGGGAAGGCGCTGGCGGGCAGCGCCGGAGGCAAGGTAGTAGCCTATTGCCTCAGGTGCGGGTTGAGTGGTAATCTTCGATCACGTGGTCGTTGTTTGACCCAATCGAGTCGATGCAAGCTGTTTACAACGTGAAGTCCATCGATGTTTTATCTGTTCTGTCTGGCCTCGTAACTTTGTTTGTTTTCATCAATGACAATGCTTACTGGGGGGTTCTTATGGCAGTACTACCAATGATGATCTGTGCTGGGGCTGTGCTGCGGGACCATGCAAATAGCAGAGAACTGTTGGGGATTGAGCGTTGTGCTTGATAGATAGCCGCCGGGCAACCGGGCCCCGCACCACTATTCAGAAGGGCTGACTCGTTCAGCCCTTTTTCATTCCTGAGAGATTGTTCTCAGTCCCTGGGTCGCGCCGCAGTTCGGCAACACTCGCTTCTTCAAACTGACGCGCTAGCTTTGGCGAGATGTAAAAAGCTGGCGCGTCAGGACGTTCAAGGCGACGCGCCCGCTCTTCCGGATCCTGGGCAATCCATGACAGGGCCAAGTCCTGCCATAGCTCCTGCACCTGATCGTAGCCGTGGCGCTCGATCTCGGCAGCCATGGCGGCCTTGATCCCTTCCGGCATTTTGAAGAACACCTTCTCGATGCCCCAGCTTCGCGGCCTGCTTCTTCTGACGATCGCGGTAGTCCGCTGAGTGCTTTGCGGCTCCCGTCTTCTGCTCGGTCATGGCCGATACCTCTAGGGTTGACTGCATCACCCTCCGTGCTGAAGGAGTAATGATGTTGAATGCACTTAGTGGGGCAACGTCGTCTACATTGGAGGGGCTACCCTTAATGAGAGAACGGACATGCTCACATCAAAAACTTTAATCTCATTGCTCGCTAGTGCCGCCCTAGTTACGGGCTCAATAAGTGCCGCGGCTGATCCCGGCAATGGAAAAGGGCAGGGCCATGGAAAGGGTAACTTCCAGAATATTCAAGGCCATGAAGCTGCGGGCGGCGGGTCGAAGGGAAAGGGTTCAGGGCACAATGACTGGGATGACGGACCGAGAGTTGATCGAAGCAGCGTCCTAAACGTACTAAACAGTTACCACAATTACTGGAGTCCAGGACCAGCACTGCCGCCTGGTATTCAGAAGAATTTGGCACGAGGAAAACCGCTCCCTCCTGGCATCGCGAAAAAGCTCGATGGGAGACTTCTGGGCCATCTTCCTCGCTACGATGGCTATGAGTGGCAACAGGTCGGAACTGACTTAATTCTCGTTGCGATTGCTACCGGCATAATCTACGAGGTGCTGAATGGGGCACTGGATTAGTGGAGTCGCTCGCGCTCTGCCGGACGTGGGCGGCGATGCGTTTCATGCTCGATGTTGACCACGGCGGCGTGATTGTCCGAGACCAGGGTCCGGCACGTCCGCTCCAGGCGTGCCCGCATGTTCTGGGGTTTGCGCGTGCTCATTGCCGCGTGCCTGCCTTGCTTGCCGCCCCAGCCTCGCAGGCATCGACAAAGCGCATCCCCGCCTTGTAACTGTAGGCGAAGCCTTGCACGGCGCCGGTGACGATCTCAACCACATCCCAGGTGCCGCCATGATCAGATGCCTGGTAGCGCGGACTCCCTTGGGCGACCTTGGCGAGAGCCTCTTCGCGTACCATTTGGCTGCGCTCGAGCAGAGCCGCGAGCAGGGCGCATTTCTCCGCGAAAGCGGGGTGCATTCCTGTCTGCATGGGGTGTTCCTCGTGGGAATCAGGCGTGGTAGTCGAATGACTTGGCTTTGCGTAGGACGCGGACCTGTGCGATCCGGCGGTCTGGTACTCGTCGATCGCGGCGCATGGGGCCGCTGTCGTCGGTGGCGGCCCGGCGCGGCACCTCAAGCTTGAACATAGCGGCGGCAATGCGCTTCTCGACACCGCTCTGGCTGATGCAGTAGTGCCGTACGATCTGCTTCGAGGTCATGCCCTGAGCAACATCGAGAACACACTCCAGCTCGCGGGGCGCAAGACTGCGCCCAAGGTAGCCCATCCAAGAGCCGCTTGTGATCGTGTCCATGGGTTATCTCGGTTTTGCACTTTCCAATGCCTTGCGCAGCTCGATGACGAGTGCGGTGGAAATGGTGATGGTGTGCTCTATGCGCAATCATGGTGGTGTCGTGCGCAGTAGCGCGGAGGGCATCCCGCAGCCATGGATGGATGAGCTCAACGACCAGATGGCGATGATCTCCGATCCAGAGGGGCGCTCTGCAGTGATGACGGAAATGGCCATTTCCGCTCATCGCCGACAGGACATTGGTGCTGGGGCGCTGGCCGAGATGCTGGAGCTCGCCGAGGCGGCCAGACTATGGGCTCATGCTGAGCGTGAAGCGGAGTGAGAAGGACGCCAGCCAGGACGGCTGACAGTGTCGGCAGAACGCCGTAAGGGGGCTTTCCGGGTTAAGTCTCGGCGACTATCATGACGGCCGTATAGGAAAGTGACTTGCTGAGACAGGTGGCGATCCCTCAAAACTGCATGGAGCCGAGGTGGGTATGTATTATTCAGTGGGTGCGATCGCTGGCCTGGCAATTATTGGTATCGCTAGTTGAGTATTCATTCGATTTCGCCGCAGCCCGATCAAAGGTAAATGCCCAGTCTGCGAGAACGGATTAATTGTCGACCCTAGAGAGCATGACGCGCTCTCCTGCCCTTATTGCAGCGCCTTGATTCTGGTCGATGGGCGAAAGCTCACCGGGTCTTCGGTCAGCGTGAACCACTGATCGGATGGCTAGGCTTTCACTCGAGGTCGTTCGTGCTCCGCCCTCTAAAAATTCTGGAAATCGGTTCCAAAACTAAAACGGCGACCCTTGTAGAATGCGGGTTACAGCCCGGAAAAATCGATTCTTTTGGAACTGATTTGATTGTCTAGACCGCATGAGGCGGTGATTATTGGATCGGTTTGCAAATTCGTCTACGCCGGTTCGATCCGACCTCGGCCTCCACATTTGAAAGCCCCGCAGATTAACGTCTGCGGGGTTTTTCTTTATGGGGCCGGAAAGCCAAGAGTTCCGAAACAAAAGGTATGGGCGTGCGCTACACCGGACCTGCAACAGAAGGCCATACCGGGGCAGTTGAAAAAGTTTGTGGGAAAGGGAGATTGCATCAGACCATGACTGCTGCCATGGCGTGGGGGCGGCAGCGCGCCCTGGACTGGATCACCGAGAGCTCTCCGCCTGCGCCTACCGGCCTTGAAGTTAAACCCTCTGGACGCAGGCCTTCACGTACTTTCAGATAAGGATGCTGGAAAACGGAACGCTCTTGAAAAGACATCAGTCGTATCTCCATCGGAGGCGCATTTGAGGCGCACAATTGGAGAAAATGATGAGCCTTCAGTCCATAAGCCATAACCTGTACGAGCACACCTACCTTGGGTACCAGGCATCTATCTACGTGCTGTGGGAGGCTAGCCTTGATTTTCCCACCGGGATGCTGGTTGAAGTAGGGAGACCAGGCGCTACGGCGCGCACCATGCGTGTGAATCGACCATTCTCCTCCCCGTTTGAAGCAGTTATCGAAGGAAAGGTAATGGTCGAACAGTACGTGCAGAGTCAGAACGGCTGAGCATGATTGGCACGCACAGCTTTCAGGTCGCTGCTTTCGGCCGAACCGCATTCAGGTGAAGGCCGTCAGCTGTCACATCCCGCTCTTTCAGGTCCGCTAGATGGCATTACCAACCCTCGAGCCTCGAAGGCTCGGGGTTGGGCTGCGCTGAATGCCTTCTGCTACAAGCAGGTCAAACTAAGAAAGTCGTTCGACCAATGGCAATGCATTTATCTGTGGTCGAGCGAACAGAAATCCTTGCATCAAATCAATCCCCAATGCTGCCAATGCTTGGCACTCTGCATCTGTCTCAATCCCCTCGGCGATCAGCGTAATGCCCAGCCGTTCGGCTACCAGAACGATACCCGCGACGATGGCTTGCCGAACCGGATCCTGGCTGATTCTCCGCGTGAGTGCCATATCCAGCTTCAGTACGTCTGGCTGAAATTCTGCGAGGAGGTTCAAGCCTGAGTAACCCGAGCCGAAATCATCTATCGCAGTGGTGAAGCCCTGTCGGCCGTATTCCTTGAAGATTGCTTTCAAGTGCTCGGTATCGTCGATCCGCTCACCCTCGGTCACTTCGAACATGAGCTGATTGGCAGGGAAGTCGAATGTCCGGGTGGCTTCCAGGGTAGCTCGGATACAGGTACTGGCACGGTAGACGGCGTTGGGCAGAAAGTTGATGCTCAATTTACAGTCCGCATGCCGTCCCAGTCCTAGTGCTGCCGCTTGCTCGATGGCCTTCACTCGACAGGCCTGATCGAAACGGTACAGATTATCGGGCGACACCTTGGCCAGGATTTGCGCAGCGCTTTCACCGCTTGGACCGCGAACCAATGCCTCATAGCCAAACGGCCTACCTGAAGGAACGTGAATGATGGGCTGGAAGGCCATCGTAATGTCGAAACCCAGGCTCGCAAGGTCGCGACATTGGGAGCAGCCAATCGCTAGAAAGGGCTGGGGGAAAACGGGCTTGCTCATGGGTTATCGCCGAGGTGCGTGGGTACGACTGTTGAGAATGCTTGAATCCACAGCAAGTTCCAATTTGTACCCATTCGCCCTGGCTCAGGGGCAGTCTGCCGTGAGCTGGCGTTAGGACGAACTGTGTTCTAACGGCGTCGGACTTTCGGGAGTTTATTTGTGGCCTAGAAACCTATTTCTTGTACATGGTCTTCGCTGGCGTACAAGATTCAGGGCCGCCTGTCAGACTGCGACGGATTTTGACGCCAATTTTATGAATGTCGCCGGAGGCAGCGCTAATGTGGGTACGTCATCTACATTAACGCGTATGTCGAAGGAGGCCGGCATGATTATCAGAGGAGAGGTGTTTTGGGGCTGGGCCGACCCGACCCTGCATCACCGCGATCACGTAGAGGCGCTGGATGACGGAACCGTGATCGATGTTCAGGCGAGGCTGTCTCGAATAGGGGGCACGCAGCTTTTCATCGGCGTTTACTCGTCTTCAGGCGCCAGGCTTCTTGAAGAGGCCTACGATGAACGTCCTGGAGAGTCGATGACCCGCGCTCTTGCGTGGGGTGTGGGACGCGCCAGGAGGATTGCGATGGAGGGTGCGCCCAGGAAGATTGCAGCCAGGGCATGACCCTTGAGGTTAACCACGAAGCCCAGCTCCGCGCTGGGCTTTTTGCATCTGGCGACACTACGCCCCCACAGTGCTCTCTCAAAGGGGGGATACATGAAATACTGCTCGCATTGCTAGCCATGCCCGGCGTGGTTGGATGCTCATCGCCGGATGCATTGAGCAAACCCGGCTAGGTACGCTTTCCGAGCATCGACGATCCTTGCCTCACCGCAACCACTGGGCCTTGCCACCGATGTCCTGCACACCTCCCAACGCGATCTACGCCAAGCGCTTCGAAGCGGTGCTCACCCATATCCAGGCCAATCTCGAAGGTGACCTGTCGGTGAACACCCTGAGCGAGATCGCGAACTTCTCGACCTTTCACTTCCATCGGCAGTTCACTGCGTACGTCGGCGTGCCCGTCGCGCGATACGTGCAGCTGATGCGACTGCGTCGGGCTGGTCAACGACTGGCGGGGGATGACAGCCATTCGGTACTGGACGCTGCGTTGGACGCAGGCTTCGAAAGCCCCGAGGCGTTCAGCCGTGCGTTTCGCCGGGCCTTTGGCATGTCGCCGAGCACCTTTCGCCAGGCGCCGAGCTGGCAGCTGTGGAATGCGGTATTTGCCATTCCCCATTTTTCCAGGAGTATCGTCATGCAAGTTCGGATCGTGGACTTTGTCGAGGTCAAGGTTGTAGCGCTGGAGCACCATGGTGCACCGGCATTGCTGGACCAGACCGTCGGGCGCTTCATCGATTGGCGCAAGCGCACGGGCCAGTCGCCGGTGGAGAGCAGTCGCACATTCGGCATCCCATACGGCAACCCCGACACCACACCAGCGCAGGATTTTCGCTTTGCCATCTGTGGCGAGCTCAATCAGCCGCTGGTGCCTGATGACGAAGCGGTGCGAGAGCTCATCATCCCTGCCGGGCGTTGTGCGGTGGTGCGTCATGTCGGCTCGCCGCATGTCATTGGCGAGACGATCTATCCGGTCTATCGCGACTGGTTGCCGGGCAGTGGTGAGGAATTGCGCGACCATCCGCTGTATTTCGAGTACCTGAGCGTGTATCCGCAGACGCCGCTCGAGCAATGGCAGACGGATATCTACATCCCCCTGCGTTGAGCGCTGATCAATAGGTGGCGGTGATCGCCAGCGCCAGTTGTCGGTCGCTCATGAAGGGGGGTGTGGCGCTGGCGCGGTATTCACGGCATGCCTGTTCGAAGCGAGCTCCGCGAATGGCGCCGTCGGAGCCGATGAAGGCGAGTGCGTCGACGCAGAAAAAGAAAAACCCGCCATTTGGGCGGGTTCAAGAACGTATCGAAGCCTGGTCACTATGCCCCTGTGAATGTCAGCATTTCGTGAAAGGCATGTCGACAGACTGTTTCTAGATGTGGCTGAGTTCCAGTCGGCTGATCACGCACACCGAGCCGTCTTCGGCGGCGGTGGAGTCGCTGTAGTCCACCTGGTTATACACTCCGCCATGGAAATTGAAGGCGCGGACGTTCCAGCTCTGGGCCATCTGCAGGACGCCAGTGCTGCCCGTACGGCCGTTGCAGGTGGCGCTGACCGTTGCCGCACCGGCGCTGGTGACGTCGATGCTGATCTCGAACGGGGTGTTCAGCGGCACGTCGGTCAGTACGTTGCTACTCAGCGGCGTGAGTTGGTTGAAGTCCTGGCGAAACCCCAGGGTGATCTTGCCCTTGTTCCAGAACACCTTGATCACAGGGCTGTCGTCGTCCTTGACGTGCATCTGCGAAATCACCACTTTTTGCGCCGAATTGACCTTTTCCAGGGTCATGCGCTGATGATTGCTGTGGCGGGTAGCGCTGGTCAGGGACCAATAGCGTGCTTCCTTCCACTCGCAGCGGGTGCGGTGGGTGCTCTTGCTCGAAGCGCCGCGGGTCGGAGCGCTCATGCGGATCGAGCCGTCGCTGAGGCGGGCGATTACCTGGGTGAGGGTGGCCAGGGCCTGGGCCCCGGTCAGTTCCAGCGCCACCGGATTGCTGGGTGACTTGGGCACGGGCGTGGTGATGATGAGGTTTTCCATGTTCACGGCCATTGCTGTTCTCCTTGCAAAAAAGACAGGTCCTACACCTAGTGCGAACCTGGAGGAGCGGCGCAAGTTTCAGCTGATCCATGAGCGGCAAAAAAAAGCCCGCCATGGCGGCGGGCAAGACGTTCTGAAGGGAGCAGCGCAAGATTACGGCTTGCGCAGTTAAGCGAGCGTTAACCCGGTTCAATGATTGACCGCGACTTCCGATAAGCCTATACAGGCCCCCCAACACGGAGCTGCGCGATGCACGAAGAAGACGATCTCCCCGAACCTGAGCACGATCACTTGCTCGATCACGAATTTCTCTACGAGGACTTCGACCCTGAGGCCGATGCCCAGGGCGCCGAGGATGAGATCGAGGAAGACGAGGCGCTACAGGATGATCTCGACGATGACGAGCAAGACCATCCCGCCTGGCATGACCACCCTGACGACTGAGTCAGCGCCGGTCCAGCGAGAAGCGTCCGGCGCCTGTCACAGCCAATAGCAGCAGGCCGCCGATGATGCTCATGTTCTTGAAGAACTGGGTCATGTTGGCTGCGCGCGCAGGCTCGACCATGTTCCAGAACGGGTGGCCGATCAGCGCCGTGCCGAGCACGAACAGGGCGAACAGCAAAGCCAGTGGTCGGGTGTAGAAACCGAGTATCAGGAGGATGGCTACGAAGAACTCCATGATCACTGCGACCGCCGCCGCGACCGTCGGGGCTGGGGCGCCCAGGGATCCGAGGTAGCCCACGGTGCCTTCGAAGCCGGTGAGTTTGCTCCAGCCAGAGAGGACGAAGAGGATCATCAAGAGGATGCGCGCCAGAAGGATGATGGCATCGCGTTGACCGTCGAAGAGGGTGTAGCGCATGTCTATGCTCCGGTGGACAGTGTCAGAATCCACTCTAGCAGGTGCGCAAGCCTTTGCTGCACGAACGAAAAAGGCGCCTGTTCAGGCGCCTTTGACGAGGAATATGGTGCGAGTGGTGGGACTCGAACCCACAAGGCTTGCGCCGACAGATTTTAAGTCATTCTGCCCCTCATTACGCTTACGGGAGGTGTGGAGAGCTTACGAGAGCTGAGCTTAGCTTACTTGAGCTTAAAAGCTTAGAGAATCAAGGCCTTGAGGCGAGTATTGCACCGCTGCCGAGGGCTTGTGAGAGCTGAGCAGAGCTGCTGGGAGCTGAGTTGAGCTGCCGGCGCAGCTACCAGGCCAGCCAACAAGAGCTACCAAGCTATCGTGTCGGATGCATTGATCGTTATTTAGGCAGCCTCAAGGCATTTGAAGGCCGACATAGCTTAGGCACGAGAGACAGATCAGTGGGAAAGCGGCGCTGACGGCTTGGTATTGCGAGGGACGGGGTGTTTCGTGGTGCCCCGAGCCGGACTCGAACCGGCACACCTTTCGGCGGCGCATTTTAAGTGCGATGTGTCTACCAATTTCACCATCGGGGCGCGATGTGAAGCAGTCGATTAGACACGAAAATTATGCGGAAATCAACGGTTTAGAGGCTGGGAAGGAGTGTGGGCGTGGCATTGAAGAACAATTTTACTAAGGATGTGCCTAGAGACCTGGTTTGCCCGGAGGATAAGTCTGAGATTTAGGTGTATGACACTCATACAAAGGGCCTAGCTGTACGCGTCACTAAAGCCGGTGGGAAAACGCTCTATATCATCCGAAAGGCCAGCGGCAAAGATCAGCGGCGCAAGATTGACATCTACGACTACAAGTCTACGAAACTTCCAGTTATCAGGGAGGTTGCGGAAAAGACCTACGCTAACCTCGATGTGATTTTGGTTGAGGAGTATAAAAAAGTTTGAGGGAAAGCATTACTGTTAATAAAGCGTCGGAGTCGATGATTGCTAATAAGGCTAAGCTTGCTAAAAGCACAATTGGCGATTATACGAAAACCCACGATAACTACATCAGACCTAGGTATGGTGATCCAGCGTTGATTGTTGCTGATTCCATCCAGCGTTAACCTGTAGCGGTACGTGTCCGGCACCAATGCCTGTGAAGGAAAATAACTCGTCATCAGCAAATTAAACTCCGCTGAGGCGGGCTGGAGACCTCGAGTGTCACCCTTAAAACCGCCTCATTAGCGGCTTTTAATGCGACAGAACCAGACCTTCGCATTGTTGTAGGCTCGCAGATCGCCTCACGTATTTTCACAGAGGGTGGGTTAGGCATCCCTTCATCTCTACGATTGGTCCAGCCCGCTCCCCATCGCGGGCTTTTTTGCCCTCCGGATGATGGGTGAGTGGCAGATTCACCCCTCACTTGCGATAAGGCTCATCGGCCTGGGCCAGCTGTTTACCGTTAGTCGTGGCCAGCACCTAGTGGATCTGGAAACTGCCTGACAGGCGGGGTGACCTTGCTCAAAGATATAGCTCGTAGAAGCAAGCATATTCCATAATATTCTTACAAATTAATTTTATATTGCGTTTTAATATTAAAAATTGAGTCTCATGGAGTAGCAGTCGTTGAAACCCCTCTCCCTTTTGCCTTTGGGCTTTGCCCTACTAACGGCTTATTCAACGGCCTTTGCTGGCTCAACGCTCGACCGTGTGGAGAGCAAAGGTGTGCTCACCGGAGTACTGATGGAGAACTACCCTCCGTTCTCTTTTTTAAACCAGCAGAACCAGCTGGATGGTTTTGACGTGGATGTCGCCAAGGCTGTGGCCGAACGCCTCGGAGTAAAACTTAAACTCGAAACACCATCCTGGGATGTGATCGCAGCAGGGCGCTGGAGTGGTCGCTACGATATCTGCGTCTGCTCAATGACGCCGAGCAAGGCTCGTGCTGAGGTATTCGACTTCCCTGTCGAGTATTACCAGTCGCCTGCGGTGATCGTGGTCAACGCCAAAGACAACACCATCACCTCGGGAAAAGATCTGTCGGGTAAGAAGGTCGGGGTCATAAGCGCCTCCACGTACGAGGCTTACCTGAACAAGGATCTCACCATCGAAGGGGCAGAGGACAAACCTCTGGTCTACCCATTCGACAGTGTCCAAGCTGCGCCCTACGACAACGAAACTGTTGCCTTCCAGGATCTAGCACTGGGGGCCGGCGTGCGTCTCGACGCAATGGTCACCAACCTGATCACTGCCAAGGAGCGTATAGCCCAGGATCCCCGTTTCAAAATTGCAGGTGATACTTTGTACGCGGAACCCAACGTAGTTGCTGTTGAGAAGGGCGATCCGCAGTGGAGTCAAAAGGTCACTCAGGTCATCACGGAGCTTAAGGCCGATGGAACATTGGCTAAGATCTCCCAGAAGTGGATCGGCGCCGATATCAGTAAATGACAGCTCACAATCCAAACCCCGCGAAGTCCGTTCTCGCACCCTATGTGAAGTCGAGCGCTTTGAGTCGGAACTTTGGGTTTAAAACCCGCCTGTATCTGACTTGGGCGGCTTTGCTCGGACTATGCGTCATTTTCTTCCTGGGCTTTGACCTGAAGTTCTCGATCATCCTGGATAAGTGGCCAAACCTGGTAGGGCTCCGGTTAGGGCCTGATGGCTTCCTCCAGGGCGCTGCACTGACGCTCTTCCTCTGCTTCTGTTCGATCTGGCTTTCGCTGCTGCTGGGCTTTGTTACGGCACTGGCGCGGTTGTCGCGCAGTGCTGTGGCGTTCGGCGTAGCGAGCTTCTACGCGTCGTTCTTTCGCGGTACACCGCTGCTTATCCAGATCCTGCTCATTTACTTAGGCTTGCCTCAACTGGGCGTGGTGCCGGGAGCCATTACCGCAGGGGTCATCGCACTGTCGCTCAACTACGGTGCCTACCTCAGCGAGATTTTCCGTGCCGGCATCATGGCTGTCCCACCTGGGCAGCGTGAAGCGGCTGCTGCGCTCGGCTTGAGGCCGACGTCGACGTTCCTTCACGTCGTTCTTCCCCAAGCGATGAGGACGATCATCCCGCCGACCACCAGCCAGTTCATCTCGATGCTGAAGGACTCGTCCCTCATTTCGGTCATGGGCGTCTGGGAGGTGATGTTCCTGGCGCAGTCCTACGGGCGCTCTTCGTACCGTTACATCGAAATGCTCGCCACCGCCGCGCTCATCTACTGGCTGCTGTCCATTGGGCTTGAACTCATCCAGCACCGTCTTGAGCGCCACTTCGGCAAAGGATTCCAGAATCAGCGGTGAGTTGCCCGCTATCTCAATGAAGATAGGAACAATAATGTCCGACCCAAAACCCCTTCTATTTGCCCTTTATGAGCAGGCCAGTGTTGGCTGTGGTGGCGCGCCTAGTCTGTGGACTCACCCGGCTGACGAACGCCTGGCTGCCAACACCTTCGATTTTTGGTCAAACCAGGCACGCATCGCCGAGCAGGCCAACCTCGACATGCTCTTCTTTGCTGACGTGCTTGGCTTCTACGACGTGTTCGGCGGAAATGCTGAAGCGGCAGTGAAGTGGGCAGTTGAAGCGCCGGCAAATGATCCCCTGATGATCATCCCAGGCCTCGCTGCTATCACGAAAAACCTGGCTTTCGGCGCAACCATCACCACCACCTACGAGCACCCGTTCACGCACGCCAGGCGGCTCAGTACGCTCGACCACATGACCGGAGGGCGGATCGCTTGGAACATCGTCACCTCCTACCTTTCCAGCGCGGCTCGAAACTTCGGTCTGGAGGAGATGATCAAGCATGCCGACCGGTACGAGCGCGCTGAAGAGTTCATGGATGTGGTCTACAAACTCTGGGAGGGCAGCTGGGCCGATGACGCAGTAGTCGCGGACAAAGCGGGGCAGGTCTACGCCCAAGGCGACCGGGTGAAGCCCATCAACCATTTCGGTGAGCGTTACCGTGTGGCGGGGCCTCACCTCACTGCGCCGTCTCCGCAACGTACACCTTTGCTGATCCAGGCGGGTTGGTCGGGCAGAGGCCGTGAATTCGCGGCCAAGCATGCCGAGCTGATCTTCATCGCAAAATCCAACCCTCAGGAAATCCGCCAGGGCTTGGAAGAGATCTGGGCGATGGCCCAGGCTCGGGGGCGTGCTCGGGATGACGTAAAATCGTTGACGGTACTGAGGATCGTCACCGCCAAGACCGAAATCGAGGCTCAGCGGAAGTACGACGAACTTCAAAGCAACTATCACCTGGAGGCGCAACTTGTCAGCTATGCAGGTGATACAGGCATCGACCTGAGCCGTTACGCAGACAGCGATGCGCTCTCGACTCATACCGAAGGCCTGACTTCCTACATGATGCGTCCCGATGGAAGCGGGAAGCCTCTCACTGCGGGCGATGTCAAGAAGCGCTTCGCCAATGTGACGCGGGGTACTGACCTGATCCTAGTCGGAACGCCAGAGCAGGTCGCCGACCGGATTGAGGAGCATGCTCGCATCTCGGGAACGAGTGGCTACATGCTTAACCCGCTCACAAGCCCTGGGACGCTTGAGGATTTCGCCGAGCTGGTCGTGCCAGCGCTCCAAAAACGAGGCCTCTATCGCACTCAGGCGCAAACCGGCACTTTTCGATCTCGGCTGAGAACTGACGGCTCTAGTCGGCTACCGTCATCGGCCTATGGGGCTTCTTTTCGGGATCGTTGACATGAAAATCCTATGATCGGATAGCCAAGCCTCAGGATGGTCGTTACCGGTGTGGCCTACTGAGGAGGCGTTCGACTCGGGGCTAGGGGAGTCTATGACACAGGCTCTGTCATGGTGTGTTGCGATGGCCCACCGGACAGCTAATCAGGAAGTCTGAGCGGTTATTCGACCAGCCGCCTCTGGGTAAAAGTCTCCTGGATAGCTCGGTATCCGTCCTGAGATAGCCTTCGCCGGCAGATTTCGCGGCAGGGGCGTAGGATATTCGGTGAGGTCAGCACTAGCGCTTCGGTTTGATGTCATAATGATGCACAGGGACATCGGCACGTATCCTCGAGCCAGCCCTTCAGGACATCAGTCCAATGCTAAGCAACGACGATTTTCGGTACACCGCTCATAGGCACCTTCTTGAATTGGATGCTTCAAATTCTAGACTCAGGCACCTAGTTTCTCGGGGCGAAATCAACGGTGTCCTCTGGGACGATGCTGTCCAATGGCATCAAAACTCATATGACGCCTGGGCCATCTTTTTAGGCCAAAATCCTCAGCGTTCGTTGCCATCCTGACCTGCAATCGTGGAGAGGTCTTCGATTTTCAGCGGTTCCACTTGACACCAGTCTTCCCCCTCTTGAGGCCAACTGCGCTTCCAGAGGCTCCGGCTGGTGTCAGAGCGAGAGTCCCTCCTTATGTCTTGACTAGAAGTCATAGCGCTGTTGGCTAACCACCCGTCCCAACCCCATTAAAAGTTGACTAGCCGCTCAAGAAAAAGTGGCCTGTGTCGATAATTGCTGATTCAGCATGTGTGGAGCCTTAAATTGTTCAACCGCAAACTCAAAAAATCGCTGCAGGAGCAGAGTGCGGAGCTACATCTGCTACGTCAGCAGGTCGAGCAAATGGACAGAGGGATGCTTTCCATTAGACTTGATGGTCAGTTCCGGATCTGTGCAGTCAATCGGAGTTTCTTGGAAACTCTGGGGTACTCGAGCGACCATCTGCAAGGCCGTCCGCTTTCGGAGATCGTTCCGCCTTACGTCAAAAATCTCCCTTGCTTCCACGCCTTCAATCAAGCTGTGGCGCGATTCGAACCCGTCAATGACGAATATCGCTACCTCCGGGCTGACGGTACTCTTGCCTGGTTGAAAATCTACTGGCTTCCTGTTCGAAACCAAGACGGGAGCTTGGCTCATGTCCAGGGCTACGGCAGTGAGATTACTCGTACCGTTGAGGAGGCCAAGGAGAACCAGGCTCTGATTGAAGCGCTGGTTAGGTCAACGGCTGTCATTGAGTTTAAATTGGATGGCACCGTAATCACGGCGAACAAGCAGTTCCTTGATGCCATGGGCTACTCATTGGGCCAGATCGTCGGCAAGCATCATCGCTTGTTCTGTTCGGCGCAAGAAGCGGCATCCGATGAGTACGTAAATTTCTGGAAGACACTCAACCGTGGTGAGTACGTCGCGAATCGCTTCAAGCGAGTCGACGGGCGTGGCAACGATATTTGGCTGGAGGCAACCTACAACCCTGTGCATGACACCGAGGGCAAGCTAGCTAAGGTCGTGAAATTTGCGAGTGTGGTTACCGACCAGGTAGCTAGAGAACAAGAGGTCAAAGATGCCGCCGGCGTTGCTTTTGATGTCTCGCAACGAACGGACTCAAGTGCCGAGCACGGCGCTGTCGTGGTAACGCGAACTGTAGGCACGATGCGAAGTATCGCTGAGCAAATGAAGCTCGCAACCGACAGCATCGAGGCGCTCGGCAGGCAATCTGCGTTGATCAGCTCAATCGTTCAAACCATTGGCGGTATTGCGTCGCAGACCAACCTTCTTGCCTTGAATGCGGCGATTGAAGCGGCACGTGCCGGAGAGCAGGGGCGGGGCTTTGCTGTGGTTGCTGATGAAGTCCGAAAGCTCGCAGGCCACACCAGCTCGGCGACCGAAGAGATTGTGAACGTTGTTCAGCAAAACCAGGAGCTTGCTGATAACGCCGTCGCCCAGATGTTCAGCAGTCGTGCGAAAGCTGAGGAGGGCTTGGTACTCGCCAACGAGGCGGGCACGGTTATCCTTGAGATTCAAAATGGAGCAAAGCAGGTAGTAGAAGCTGTTGGGCGCTTCGCTGACGAGGTGAAGTAGACGCGCGTCTATTGACGGTAACTACCTATGTGCCTCAGTCACGGACTGGCCAACGCAAAAGGCACGCCCTTGGTGGTGTCTTTGCTTTGGACAGTCATGTAGCTGCCCATGGTGTATTCCTCAATCACTCCGTTTCTAGACGATACCTCCAATCTTCGTTTCCCCTAGCTGGCTTTCGCAGCGTCTCAAAAGCGATGCAACTATCGCACTCTCGTATAAACCAGTACGTTCCGATCTCGACTGACATCTGATGACTCGGGTCGCCTACCGCAATCTGTAAAAGGCGCAGATCCCGCCAGCCTCAGGCGGATGGACGCTTCCGAGGTGATCCGTCATCACGGCCATTGCTAATTTCACGGGTTCCGCTAACTTATACAAAAAGCTGTACAAAATTGAGGTGTTGTACATGTATTGCCAGTGGCCTTTGACCCTTTATTTTGACGGTGCCTGTCCATTGTGCGCCAGGGAGGTGGCCTTCCTGCGCAGGTGTTCGACTCCAGCAAAGCTCATCCTGATC
Organism: Pseudomonas putida; assembly: GCF_001636055.1. Classification (NCBI taxonomy): domain Bacteria; kingdom Pseudomonadati; phylum Pseudomonadota; class Gammaproteobacteria; order Pseudomonadales; family Pseudomonadaceae; genus Pseudomonas; species Pseudomonas putida. The sequence continues at coordinate 4,029,983 of NZ_CP011789.1, read as the reverse complement.
GATATCGATGGGGATGACTTTGATCCGATACCTCTTGGCCTGTCGATTGAGCAGTTGAGATCGTGCTTGCACGGCAGGTTCGCGAACGATCATTGGGTAACAGGCCTGGACGCTACCCTTTGGAGCTGGCGTGCTGCCGGTGTTGGGATGTGGGCAGCTCCACTGGCTTGGCGTCCGCTACGTCCTTTGCTTTCAGTTCTGTACAGGTTTTTCTGTCGCTTGAGACCAAGTTTGGCCTGGTTACCCCATCCCGAGGGTAGGCAACGTTGCAAAGGTGAGGAATCCAAATGTCACATTCGCTAGCCGAGCATTATCGTGAAATCCTTGTTGGCGTTGGTGAAAACCCGCAGCGAGAAGGGCTCTTGGATACACCCCAACGTGCTGCCAAAGCGATGCATTATCTATGCAATGGCTATACCCAGAGCCTAGCGGAGATAGTCAATGGCGCTTTGTTCGAAAGTCAGAATGATGAGATGGTAGTCGTTCGCGATATTGAGTTGTACTCATTGTGCGAGCATCACATGTTGCCGTTTATTGGGAAGGCGCATGTCGCCTATCTTCCAACAGGACGAGTATTAGGGCTTTCCAAAGTGGCGCGTTTAGTCGATATGTTTGCCCGCCGTTTGCAGATTCAAGAGAATTTGACTAGACAGATTGCGTGTGCAATGCAGGAAGTGACTGATGCGGCAGGTGTTGGCGTGGTTATCGAGGCCAAGCACATGTGCATGATGATGCGAGGTGTAGAAAAGCAGAACTCAGTGATGATTTCATCGGTAATGCTGGGTGAGTTCCGAGACGCCCCGACGACCCGGCACGAATTCCTCAACCTCATTGGGCGACATCCCTGAAATATGATCCCTAGCCGCATAGGACGGAGGTGCTCATGAGTGCAGTTTTCAATACGTTATCTCCAAGTCGTTTTAAAGTCCTGGGCTATAGTGGCTTGCTGCCGTTCGTTGGTGTGGCACTGCTGATTTGTATAGCGACTGATTACCGAGATTCTCTATCTGTTGCGTTGGTGGGCTATGGGGCTGTGATACTGAGTTTTGTCGGGGCCTTGCATTGGGGGTTCGCCATGACGTTACAGGAGTTATCTGCAAATGGACGACAGGAGCGGCTCGTGTGGAGTGTTATTCCAGCCCTCATCGGTTGGGTTAGCATGTTGTTACCTGTGTCTTGGGGCGGCTTGGTATTAGCCTGTGGCTTCATTGGACATCTTTGGCAAGATCGTAAATTGGTCAATTTTTTGCCTGGGTGGTACTGGCCTATGCGAGTACGTTTAACCATAGTCGCAAGTGTGTGTTTGTTAATTGGTGCGCTTGTACTATCTTTTTTTGATTGAGCTCATTATCCCGATGGCAACGGTCCAGGATGGGCTTGTTGATAGTCCAGCAGGAGCGTATACAGTGCCAAGTGCCCCCGAAGGAAATGAGATCATTATTGGCGCCGATTTGGGCGGTACCAAGCTATTGCTATTATGCGGCGCTTATTCAAAATGTTTTGAAACGGGACCCGGCTATTCTCCCGAAGACTTTTCTGCCCAGCTCCACGCCTTCATAGACGATGGCAATCTCCGCCCGGCTCGGATTGGTATCGCTGTACCTGGCCTTGTCGCTTCTGATGGCGAGATCGTTAGCTGCGATGTCCTACCAAATCTGACAGGCTGGCGTCCAGACACCTCCCTGAAAGGACTTGGTTGCCAAGTAACAGTCATCAATGATGTCGAGGCAGCCCTGCAGGAAGAAATGCAGGATGTTAGTAATGATTTTACAGGTGGCGTGATCATGGCGGGCACTGCCATCGGTGCTGCATTCATGGCTCACGGACGGGAATTACGTGGTGTTAATGGCTGGGCTGGGGAGCTTGGGTATCTACCGCTGCACGTTGATGGTTCTGTCAAGAGGCTGGATGAAATAGCCGGTGGCGGCGCTATGTCCAACTTGCTTGGCTAGAGTGGAGAGGCTCTCGCTCGATTGGCAAATGATGATGACCCTATCGCCACGGCAACAGTGAGAGCCGGTGGTGAGGCGTTGGGTCTAGGGATGGCAAGTATCATAAATTTGCTCAACCCCTCGCGTCTGGCAGTGGGTGGTGGGAGTTTGAAGCTGAAAGGCTACTGGGAGGCTGCTTTGCTGGCTGCCGAGACTTATGCCATTCCATCACTGTGGAATGCTTGCATTGTCAAACGAGTGAAGTCGGAAGATTCTGTAGCCGCGCTAGGAGCGATTAGAGCTGCTCAGCGGCAATAATATTAATAAGGTGTGAGTATTGATGTAAGGATTATCTGCCGGTTGTTTGAATTAGGGCAGCCGCTCTACGAGAAGTTTGGATCGTCATCATCCGAGCTAGGGTTGATAGCTTCCAGGACTAAAGTCAAAGGCGAGCTGCCTGCGTGTGCGCGGTGACGTTTTATGGCTTGGGCCGATCCTGTGCTTCATCACCGGAGACAGAACGAGGGGCTGGACGATAGCACCTCGATTGATGTCCGGGTGATCATGAACAGTTCGTTGCAGATATGCCTGTTTGGCAGGCGGCCAGGTGACCAATGTACACGCTCAGGCGCATATCGGCAGCGGTGCCCTTGAAGAGGTATTGGCAGATGGGTCGGAATTCATCCCTGGTTATTATCGTTACTACCCCAAGCGCCGACAGCAAACCGCTGCTTTCAAGGTTGTTGTTGAAGCACTCCGAAGCGAGTAGGCGCTTGCGGGATGTCAGAGGTCTAGCCGGCTTTCAGTGCTGGGAAAATTCGACTCGGATAACGTCACCGCCAAGCATCTGCATCAGGGCGTCGGGGGTTTCAATGTTTCCGATACGGGTGTAAGAGTAGGGCGTTTTGAATGTCTTGTAGAAGACCACCAAGGTCTTCGATCCATACAGCATGACGTCGCCTGCCTTGATCGTTCCTGGAAAGCTCGCATCCTTGGGGAGTGGTACCGCGAGATCGATATACTTTTCATTACTGTTGAGATCGGCCATTTCAAGCGTCAGGGGTATCAACGCGGAGAAGGCACGAGCTGCCTCAGTGTCAGCCAACCTGATTTTGTAATGCCGCTCGCCTACTGACATGTGCATGTAGGGTATCTCCTGCTGAGCTTTCGCTTCGCCAGTTTTCGCCGTTTGAGAATCAGATGCGCTGGCCGAAACTGCGTGAGCTAAACCAAGTGCCATCAGCCCACTCATCCAAGCAAGGTACTGCAGGCCAGACCATCGATAGTGAGCGGCCTTGTAGGTTAGAGGTAAAAGCTTGTCGGGTGTGCTCCTTCTCATTGCATCTCCTTGCATCCTGGTTCGGGCGACGTCTTGAAGGCGGGGGATCAGGGCACGTTAGGCGTGGAGGCAACTGACCTCTCCGCACCTAAACGCAGCTCCGCGATATCGCGCTTTGGAGGCGTGCCGAACTGGCGCCCGTACTCACGGCTGAACTGCGATGGACTTTCGTAGCCGACCTTGAATGCGGCGGTCGCTGCATCGAGGTGTTCGTTGAGCATCAAGCGTTTTGCCTCGTTCAACCTCAACCATTTCTGGTATTGCAGCGGACTCATTGCGGTGAGCTGTCGGAAGTGCTGATGGAATGTCGAGAGGCCCATCTTTACCTGAGAGGCCAGTTCGTCCACCCGCAGAGGCTCGGCGTAGTTAAGCTTCATCCAGTCGATGGCCTTTGCGATTCGATGACCCTTGCTGCCAACGGAGGCGATATATCGCAGGAGAGGGGATTGATCACTTAGCAGCAACCGATAATGTATCTCCCTCTGAATCAAGGGCCAGAGAACCGGAATCGCATCGGGCTCCTCCAACAGCTCAATCAGGCGGGTGAAGCTTTCCAACAGCTTCTGGCCCAGTCCACCAACTCCAGCGCTGGTATGAAAGGACTGACCGCTCACAGGAAGGCGACCATCTTGCGCGATCAATTCGGCCAGTGTGCGCAAATCGAGCTTGAACACCAAGCCAAGACAGGGTGCGTCCTCGCTGGCCACAATCACCGCCGAGTTGGCGGGAATGTTTAGCGAGGTGACCAGAAAACGCGTCGTGTCGTATGGGAATACGTCACCGCCGATAACCATTTCCTTTGCCCCTTGCACAACCAAAACAATGCTTGGTTCGACAATGCACGTGATCGGTGGGGCTGGCGCATTGCGTCTATAGACGCTTAGGCCTGCAATGCTCGTCGCGAAATCTCCAGCGGTGGGCGTGTGGGCACCGATGACCCTGCACAGTGTGGCCATTGGGTTTGTGCGTGAAGGCGGCAGTGCGGTTGCGGGCATGGTGAGCGTTCCGATCAGCGTGTAACGAAAACACTACTCGCGCGTCGCTTTCAGTGTCCATGCCCAGTCAGTCACGTCTGGACAATTGGGCAAGAAAACTACCGGTTTGCTCTACTGACGTGCTGGTTCACACGAGGAAGATAGGTGGCAGGTGGGATGACCCTAGCGTCCGCGAGCGATGTCCTCTCACATCCCTTCCATTTCGAGCAGACAGGAAGATGTGCGTGAAGTCTTTGTTCATTACGTTTGCCTTGATGGCCAGTTCACTCACTGCGGGAGCCGCCGATATGTCCCATGGGGCCAACAATTTCTATCAGAGTGGGCAGGTTTCACTCGAGCGCGTCACCTTCAAAAACCAGTTCCAGATGACCACTGTCGGGAATCTGTATCTGCCCACAAAGCAGAGCGTGAACGCCAAGCATCCCGCAATCATCGTCGGGCACCCGATGGGGGCGGTCAAGGAGCAAAGCTCGAACCTCTATGCCCAGAAGCTGGCAGAGCAGGGCTTCGTGACCCTGGCCATCGATCTGTCGTTCTGGGGTGAAAGTGACGGGCGTCCGCGCAACCTGGTGTCGCCGGACATCTATGCCGAAGACTTCAGTGCGGCGGTCGACTTTCTCGGTGCTCAAGGTTTCGTTGATCGGAACCGTATAGGCGTGCTGGGCATCTGTGGCAGCGGCAGCTTTGCCATCAGTGCGGCGAAAATTGATCCACGCATAACAGCGGTTGCAACGGTCAGCATGTACGACATGGGTGCCGCCAACCGCAATGGACTCAAGCATGGCGTCTCGGTCGAACAGCGCAAAAAGGCTATCGCCGAAGCAGTAGCACAGCGTGATGTCGAATTTGCCGGAGGCGAAACCAAGTACACCAGTGGCACGGTGGATCAGCTAACTGAGAGCTCAAATGCCATCGAGCGGGAGTTTTACGACTTTTACCGCACACCTCGTGGTGAGTTCACCCCCAAAGGGCTATCGCCGCTTCTGACGACCCACCCGACGCTGACCAGTAACGTCAGGTTCATGAACTTCTATCCGTTCAATGACATCGAGACGATCTCGCCTCGTCCAATGTTGTTCATCGCAGGAGAGGAAGCTCATTCCCGTGAGTTCAGCGAGGAGGCGTATCGCCTTGCCGGCGAACCCAAGGAGTTGGTAATCGTGCCAGGCGCAGGCCATGTCGATCTCTATGACCGCGTTGAGCTGATCCCCTTCAGTAAGCTGACCACCTTCTTCCGCGAAAACCTCAAGTAACTACTGCTATTCCCAGACCCAGCTCCTGAAAGCTGGGCCTGGGCGCATGTGTCTTTTGAAATCGCTACAACGAGAACGCCATGAGCAGCCCAGCAATCTCCCTTCAACACTCAAGTCGTCAGGTCTGGAGCGCTGTCCTGGCGATGTCACTCTGTGCTTTCGCATTGGTGGCATCTGAATTCTTGCCGGTGAGCCTGCTCACGCCGATTGCATCCGATTTGTCATTGACTGAGGGGCAGGCCGGCCAGGCTATTTCCATCTCCGGCTTCCTTGCTGTCATCACAAGCTTGTTGCTCTCCAGCTTAACCCAGGGGATCGACCGCAAGCCTGTCCTGCTGGCCACAACGGCGCTCATGCTGGTTTCGGGTGGGATGGTGGCCTTTGCTCCGAACTATCTCACCTTGATGGTAGGGCGCGCCGTGCTTGGGATTGCCATTGGTGGTTATTGGTCGATGTCCACTGCAGTAACGATGCGCATCGCACCTGAAGCGCTCGTTCCGAAGGCCATTGCCGTTATGCAGGGCGGTACAGCTTTGGCCACGGCAATCGCAGCGCCAGTTGGAAGCTACCTAGGCGGCATGATTGGCTGGAGAGGGGCATTTTTTTGCGTCGTGCCATTGGCCGCATTGGCGTTGATCTGGCAAGCATTCACACTGCCGGCCATGCCGAGTGAGCGGACTCAAGTTTCGGCCACCGGCTCCTTGCGTTTGCTGGGAGACAGCAAAGTCGCTCTCGGCATGGCTGCAGTAGCGTTTCTCTTCATGGGTCAGTTCACGCTATTCACATATCTGCGACCCTTCCTGGAAACGGTCACGCATGTCGATGTGCCCACGCTCTCGCTCCTGCTCTTGATCATCGGTGTGGCAGGATTGGTGGGCACCATGTTGGTCGGCTCCTTCGTTAGCCGAAACCTGAATAGGATTTTGATAGGCATACCGTTGATCATGACTGCCACCGCATTTGCCGTGATCGCGGTTGGTAACTGGGTGGTTCCGGTCGCCGCATTGCTGGGGCTCTGGGGGCTGGTTGCGACCTGTGCGCCTGTTGGGTGGTTCACTTGGTTGGCCAAAGCGCTGCCACACAATGCAGAAGCCGGTGGTGGCTTGATGGTCGCGGTTATTCAGTTGGCGATCACTGCTGGTGCAACTGCAGGCGGGGTGCTGTACGACGAGATGGGTTATCAGGCTACCTTCATTGCCAGTAGCGCGTTCTTGTTCATCGCAACCACGCTGAGTGTTATCACAAGTCGCAGGTGAAATACGGCACCGCAATTATGGGGCAGCTATCCTTCCTTGGCTCACGTTGCTTGGATTATGATTGCGGCTGATAAATTGACTTTTGAGTGCCGGCTACCAAATAGTGACCAAGCTCTCAAAAAGACCAAAGATAATGAAGGGCATCGAGGAGAAGGGCAAACGCTAGAAGCGTCGTGGTACGTGCCCTACAGCTGTTTATGTAGATGCAATCGCATGACAAAAAAGGTGTTGCCAGTCAGCAGATTCTAAGTCTGCTGTGTATACCAATTCCACCACACTCGCACACTTGACCGGGTCACCGGGACCGGCACGCTTCAATACTGAAGGGCCATACAATCAAGCGCGCTTTATAACCCATCTTATAGGTGAGTCAACCGCGCTGCCCGTTCAGGGGCGGATCAGTTGGGCGATTTCGCGCATGTCATCAGCGCTGTGGCGAAGGTCCTGCACCTGTTCGCCCATGGCGGTGGCATCGTCCTGATGCACCGAGTGTCGCAGAAAACGGGCATGGCCATCGAGTGCCTGGCACAGGTGGTCGATCTGCCCGGCGGTGTGGCGCAGGTCGTCCTGCAGGCCCAGCAAACGGAAATTGATGGCCATATAGGTTCCATGACAGGTGGGGGGCTGGGGTACTATAGGGTAATCCCCGGCTTGCTGTCATTGCGCCATATATCCGACACTGATGCCGTGCACTAAGCTCTTCTACAGTTCCTCTTGTCGTGCTCGTGGAGCCCGCATGGTTTCGACCGATCGTCCTGCCCCGCCGCTCATGACTGCCAATCGCTACGAACAGCTGGTGCAGGCGGTGGTGGATTACGCCATCTACATGCTCGATCCGACCGGTCACGTCGTGTCCTGGAACCCAGGGGCCGAGCGGATCAAGGGCTATTGTGCCGACGAGGTGATCGGTCGGCATTTCTCGTTGTTCTTCACGCCACAGGATTGCGCCGACGGTCGCCCGGCACGCCTGCTGCGCCAGGCGCTGGAGCAGGGCGTGGCGCAGGATGAAGGTTGGCGAGTGCGCAAGGACGGTACGCAGTTCTGGGCTCTGGCGGCGCTGGATGTGGTGCGCGATGAGCATGGCGAGATCATCGGCCTGGCCAAGGTGACGCGCGATATCACGGATCGACGTGAATCGGCGTTGCAGCTCGACACGATGCGAGCGCAGCTGTTCCAGGCGCAGAAGCTCGAGGCCTTGGGGCAACTGACTGGTGGTCTGGCCCATGACTTCAACAACCTGCTGACCATCATCCTCAGCTCGGCGCGCCTGGCGCGTGCCAGTGGCGATCCGCAGCGGATAGAGCGCCTGCTCGAACACATCCTCGAGGCCGGGCAGCGTGGCTCGCAATTGACAGGCCAGTTGCTCAGCTTCGCTCGCCACCGGCAACTGAACGTCAGCACCATCTCCCCTGACGAGTTGGTTGCGTCCACCCGCAGCCTGGTGGAGCACGCCTTGCCTGACGGCATCGACCTCATCGCGCAGGTGGCGCCAGAGTTGCCGACGATCGAGGTGGATGCCGGGCAGCTGCAGATGGTCTTGCTCAACCTGCTGTTCAATGCCCGTGATGCCATCAGCGGCAAGGGGACGATCGGCCTGGACGTGACAGTTGTTGAACTGGCGGGTGAGGTAGAGGCGCTGCACGGGCGCTTCCTGCGTTTCGATGTGCAGGACAGCGGCCACGGGATCGATGCGCAGGTGCTGCCGCGAATCTTCGAGCCTTTTTTCACCACCAAGGCTTTTGGTAAGGGAACCGGGCTGGGGTTGAGTCAGGTCTATGGTTTTGCCAAGCAGAGCAATGGTGCGATCTGCGTAGCAAGTTCGGTCGGTGAGGGCACGCGCATGAGCCTTTACCTGCCGGTTTCATCGAAAGTGCCCGAACCCTGAGACACGAGGTGGACAGTACGTCATGGTAGAAACACTCAAGCGACTGGCGACCGGTATCGAGGGCCTGGATGCGCTGCTCAAGGGCGGCCTGGTAGCCGGATCCTCGTACATCGTCCAGGGGCCGCCCGGGGCGGGCAAGACCATCCTCGCCAACCAGTTGGCCTGCGGCCATGTGCGTGACGGCGGGCGTGTGTTGGTCGCGACTTTGCTCAGCGAGTCCCATGAGCGCCTGTTCAAGTACCTCTCGACCCTGGAGTTCTTCGATCAGACGCTGGTGGGCGACCAGATTCAGTTCGTCAGTGCCTTCGATACGTTGCAGGACGAAGGGCTGGAAGCGGTGGTGCGTCTGTTGCGCCAGGAGATCGCCAGGCAGCAGGCCAGCTTGTTGATCGTCGATGGCCTGCTCAATGCTCGGGCGCGGGCCGAAACCAGTCTCGATACCAAGAAATTTGTCGCCGAACTGCAAGGGCACGCGGCATTTGCCGGCTGCACGGTGTTGCTGTTGACCAGCGCTCGCCTCGATGAGGGCAGCCCGGAGCACACCATGGTCGATGGCGTCATCGAGTTGGGTGAACAGCTCGAGGGCAGCCGCGCAGTGCGTCATATACAGTTGCGCAAAACCCGAGGCAGCGGTGCACTATCGGGGGTTCATGAATGCCTGATCAACGAGGCAGGGCTGCAGGTCTATCCGCGCCTGGAGGCGTTGTACAGCCACCCGAGCAACCTGGGTTCTGACACCTTGGTGCGTATCACCACGGGTGTGAAAGCGTTGGACGGGATGCTCGATGGTGGTCTGGCCGAAGGGTCGGTGAGCCTGCTCATGGGGCCGTCGGGAGCGGGCAAGTCATCCCTTGGGCTCGGCTTTCTTGCAGCGGCCACGCCTGAGGCGCCGGCGCTGCATTTTGGTTTCTACGAGCCGCCTGCTCGCCTGAGGTTGAAGGCTGCCTCGCTGGGCTACGACTTTGCCGAAATGGAACGCCAGGGTGCCTTGCAGCTCAGCTGGCAACCGACCACCGAGGGCTTGCTCGATCAGGTTGGCGCACGCTTGCTCGCGCAGGTACAGGCGTTGGGGGCGAGGCGTGTGGTGATCGACAGCCTGGGCGCCTTCGCTCGACTCGCTTTCGATCAGGCGCGGCTCAACGGTTTCTTCCGAGCCCTGACCGGCGAGCTGCGCGCACGGGGTGTCAGTGTGATGCTGACCTGGGAGATGCGCGACCTGTTCGGCTCGGAAATCACGTCACCGGCACCGGACCTGTCGAGCATCGTCGACAACCTGTTCCTGATGCGTTTCGTCGAACTGGAGTCGCAGCTGCGGCGTGTGTTGTCGATTCTCAAGGTCCGTGACAGCCACTATGATCCGGCACTCCACGAGCTGGCTATCGGCGCCGATGGCATTACCCTGCGCAACGCATTCGCGGGGGCCAGCGGTGTGCTGTCGGGCACGGCCGTACCCCAGGGGGACCGCTGACGGTACCTGGCAATGAACAGCATCCTGATCGTCGATGATGAATACCTGATCGCCGACATCCTCGGATTCGCCCTGGAGGATGAGGGTTTTCTGGTAGAAAAGGCCAGCAATGGGCGCAAGGCGCTGGAGGCCCTGAGAGAGAAGCGGGTTGACCTGGTGATCACCGACTACATGATGCCGGTGCTCAATGGCGAGGAGCTGGCCAGGGCGATCCGCAATGAGCTGCAGCTGCCCGATCTGCCGGTCATTCTCATGAGCGGCGCGCAGGCCTACGAGGGGCACAGGCTAACGGAACTGTTCAGCGCGGTGTTCGACAAACCGTTCGACATGGACCGCATGATCGCCAAGGTCCGCGAACTGTTGAGTCCCTGAGCCGCAGGCGGAATCCCGCGGGGACGTGCCGTGCGATCAAGCGCGTCCGTGCGGCTTGAGGCGAAGGGTGGTCAGTATTGGTCGTCGGCTTTCTCCGGAGCGGGGTTGCCGGCCTGGATGCGCTTGAAAATCTCTTCACGATGGACCTGGACATCCTTGGGCGCATCGATGCCGATCCTCACTTGCATCCCCTTGACGCCCAGAATGGTGACTTTGATGTCATCGTTGATGACGATGCTTTCGCCAACCTTGCGGGTGAGTATCAGCATGTAGTTCTCCTTGGTGATGTAGAAATCCGTGGGGCTATGTGCCGCAGCGGTGGGAGCCTGTCCCTCTTCCTTCTCATTAAAGACGCTTTCGGAAGATATTAATTCCTGAGCGAACAAAATCTGTTGGCGGTCTTCAGTTGCAGGTGCCGACATCAACCGGGTCAGATCAATCGGCGAAGGTGCTCGGTGGCAAGGATAGGGGGCCGGAGCGAATATGGGAAATTTCTCTGCTTTATGTTGTAAATAGCTCTGGTCAATGAAACTTCACAGCGCTTCGAGTGCCTGCAGAAAACGCAACAGGGCCACCTCTTCCTGCTCCAGGCCTTTGCGTGCCCGCACTCGCGGAAGTTCGGCAAGGCGGCCCAGGTGGAAGTGCTCGAGCAGCGCTGGATGGATGTAGCAGCGTCGGCACACCGCCGGCGTGTTGCCCAGGCGCGTTGCAACCTCGCGGACGATGGCCGCGACCTGGCGCTTGGCCTCGGCCTCAGGCTGCCAGGCCAGCGGACGCAGCAGGCTCAGGGCCAGTGCGCTGCCGCCCCAGGTGCGGTAGTCCTTGGCGGTGAAGTCGGCACCGGTCAGTTGCTGGAGGAACAGGTTGATGTCACTGGAGCCGATGCGATGGCGCTGGCCGTCCTCGTCCAGGTACTGGAAGAGTTCCTGGCCAGGCAGCTCCATGCAGCGCTTGAGCAGTTGCGCCAGGCGCCGGTCGCGCACGGTGATGCTGTGCTCGACGCCGCGCTTGCCGCGAAACTGGAAGCGAATGGTGTTGCCCCTGACTTCGACATGTCGGTTGCGCAGGGTGGTCAGTCCGTAGGACTGGTTGTCGCGCAGGTATTGACGGTTGCCGATGCGGATCAGCGTGTTGTCGAGCAGGCTGACCACCAGTGCCATGACCTTTTCCCGGTCCATCCCGGGGCGTGCCAGGTGCTGGTCCAGGTGCTGGCGCAGCCCTGGCAACGCTTGCGCGAAGGCCAGCATGCGCCCGTACTTGTGCTCGTCGCGTAGCGTGCGCCACTCGCTGTGGTAGCGGTACTGCTTGCGCCCACGGGCATCGCGACCGGTGGCTTGCAGGTGGCCTTGTGGGTCGAGGCAGATCCACACATCGGTATAGGCGGGCGGGATGACCAGCGCCGCGATACGCGCCAGCGTCTCCGTGTCGCGCACGCGCTCGCCATCAGGGCTGAGGTAGATGAAGCGCCCACGCCAAAGGCGTCGGCTCAGGCCGGGCTGGGTGTCGTCGACATAGTGCAGGGTGCGGGGCAGGGTGATCTCGGGCATGGCGCAGTCCATCGACCAGTTGTCATCTGTGGACAACGACAGTGCCTGAGTTGCTCAGGCCAACAGCGCCACCGACTTGATCTGCGCCCACAGCATCTGGCCCGGCTGCAGGCCGAGCTGGTCTGCCGAGTACCGGGTGATGCGCGCGAGCAAGGCGCTGCCGGCAGCGTCGAGGCTGACCAGCACGTGCGCCGGGTTGTCGGCCGGGCGACATTCTCGCACGGTCACCGGCAAGCGGTTGAGGATGCTCGAGGTGCCGTCGTGGGCGAGGGTCAGGCTGACATCGCGGGCGTGGACCTTGAGGCGCAGGGTGCTGCCGACATGCAGGTCGGGATGGGCGATGCGCAGCAGCGCACCGTCGCTGCCCGGCAAGCGCAGGTCGAACAGTCCATAGTCGGGTTGGTGGCCGATCACCACACCTTCGAGCACCACACCCGCTTCCTCGCTCTGCGCCAGCGAGAGATCGAGGCGCGCGAGCGTCTGGCCGATCGGGCCGCTGGCCATGACCTTGCCCTGCTCCAGCAGTACCAGATGATCGGCCAGGCGTGCGACCTCGTCCTGGGAGTGGCTGACATACACCACAGGGATGTCGAGCTCGTCGTGCAGGCGTTCGAGGTAGGGCAGGATCTCGCGCTTGCGCGGGCCGTCCAGGGCGGCCAGGGGCTCATCCATCAGCAGCAGCCGGGGGCTGCTGAGCAGGGCGCGAGCGATGCCGACACGCTGCGCTTCGCCGCCGGAGAGGGTGATGGGCTTGCGTTCGAGCAAGTGCCCGATCCCCAGCAACTGGCAGGCCTGGTCCAGTCCGACCTTGCGTTCGCTGGCCGAGACCCGCCGCCAGCCGAATTCCAGATTGCCGCGCACCGAGAGGTGCGCAAACAGGCTGGCCTCCTGGAACACATAGCCCACCGGGCGTCGATGCGGGGCGAGGAAAGTGCCGTGGCGACTGTCTTCCCACACCTCGCCGTTGATCTCGATGTAGGCTTCGCTGGCGCGTTCCAGGCCGGCCAGGCAGCGCAGGCAGGAAGTCTTGCCTGAGCCCGAATGGCCGAACAGGGCGCTGATCCCGCGGCCCGGCAGGTCGAGGTCGACATCCAGGGTGAAGTCGTCGCGCGCCAGTTTCAGGCGTGCGTGCATGCGTGAACTCATCTCAGCTCCAGCCAGCCTTGCCACGGCGGCCGGCATAGAGCATCAGCAGCACCAGGAAGGAGAACACCAGCATCGCACCGGCCAGCCAGTGCGCTTGCGAATAGGCCATGGCTTCGACGTGATCGAAGATCTGCACCGAAACCACGCGGGTCTTGTCGGGGATGTTGCCACCGATCATCAGTACCACACCGAACTCGCCGACGGTATGGGCAAAGCCGAGGATGCTGGCAGTGATGAAGCCCGGCCTGGCCAGCGGCAGCACCACGTGGATGAAGGTGTCCCAAGGACTGGCCCGCAGCGTTGCGGCCACTTCCAGCGGGCGCTGGCCGATGGCGCTGAAGGCGTTCTGCAGGGGCTGGACCACGAACGGCATGGAGTACACCACCGAGCCGATCACCAGCCCGGTAAAGCTGAACACCACGGTGCCTAGCCCCAGCGCCTGGGTGGCCTGACCAAGCCAGCCGTGGGGGCCGAGCGCGATCAGCAGGTAGAAACCGATCACGGTCGGTGGCAGCACCAGGGGCAGTGCCACGACTGCCCCGACGGGCCCGCGCAGCCATGAGCGGGTGCGTGCCAGCCACCAGGCGATGGGCGTGCCCACCACCAGCAGGATCAGTGTGGTCAGGCTGGCCAGTTTGACGGTCAGCCAGATCGCCCCCAGGTCACTGGCGTCGAGTGGCATCAGATTTCATAGCCGTAGGACTTGATCACCGCAGCGGCTTTCGGACCCTTGAGGTACTCGACCAAGGCCTTGGCCGCCGGATTATCCTTGCCTTTGTTGAGAATCACCGCGTCCTGGCGAATCGGGTCGTGCAGGCTGGACGGGACGATCCACGCCGAACCGTTTTCGACCTTGCCATCCTTGTAGATCTGCGACAGGGCGACGAAGCCCAGTTCGGCGTTGCCGGTGGAGACGAACTGGAAGGCCTGAGTGATGTTCTGCCCTTCGACGATCTTGCCCTTGGTGGCTTCGGTCAGCTTGAGTTTGTCCAGCACCTGGGTCGCGGCCAGGCCGTAGGGCGCGGCCTTGGGGTTGGCGATGGACAGGTGCTGGAAGTCGTTCTTCTTCAACACCTCACCCTTGTCGTCGACATAACCGGGCTTGGCAGACCACAGGGCGAGGGTGCCGATGGCGTAGGTGAAGCGCGAGCGTTCGACGATTTCCTTTTCCTGCTCAAGTTTGGCAGGGGTGCTGTCGTCGGCGGCGAGGAACACTTCGAACGGCGCGCCGTTCTTGATCTGCGCGTAGAACTGTCCGGTGGCGCCAAAGGCTGCGACCAGCTTGTGTCCGGTGTCTTTCTCGAAGTCCTTGGCGATCGCCTGGATCGGCGCGGTAAAGTTGGCTGCCACGGCCACCTGAACTTCATCGGCCCAGGCGCTATTGAGGGAAATCAGGCTGGCCAGGGCGCTGACGGCCAGGTGGGGCAGGCGAATACGCATGAAACGGGCTCCTCGGAGGTTATCGTTATATTGCGAAATATATAGCGATAAACCGTTCGCGGGGAAGGGGTGAAATCATGGCAGGGTGCTATCGGGACGCCAGGCCTGTATCGGCGGTGCAGGCACCCAGGGCGGCGGCGGGCACGCCCTGAGCGCTATGGCTGTTGGATTACAACGCCTTGCTGACTTGAATGTCGCTGATTTTCTCGGCGTCTTCGCCGTGGATCTTGCGCAACGCTTCCAGGGCTTGTTCCTGAGAGGTATCGGGCATCACGGCAAAGTCCCAGCGGCGCTGGCCGTCGAGCTTGTACTTGATCACGTATTTGAGGTTCTGGGTCATGGCAGGGCTTATCCGAGTTTCGACGACGAGCGACGGATGATCTTGATCTTGTGGGTGAAGGTCGGCTTGCGCGTCACCGAGATCGGGCGGGCGGTCACGGTATCGAGCGTGATGTTCCAGAAACCGGTGCTGGGGACGGTGATTTTCGCCGGGAAGCGTTCGAACAGGCCGCCGTGGTAAGTGTGGCGACCGCCGTTCTTGAAGCTGCGGAAGTTGGCGTCGTTCATCAGGCGGATGTTGCAGCGCTGGGAGCACTCGATAACGACGATGTCATCCTCGTTGAGGTGCTCGCGCTGGTGGACGAATTTCATGTGGGGCTCCGCGAGGTTGGGATTCTGCAAATGCCCAAGATACCACGATGTCAGGGTACACTGGCGGGCTGCACGGCCGGGCCAGGGAGAAATCTGCCAAAGCAGGGAGCAAAACCGCCCGGACGTTGTCGAACGATTTCTTTGATTGGCAGAGGTGCAACGGATGAAGTGGGTGATGGCGGCGGCGACGCTGGTACTGGGTGGTTGCGTCAGTGTCTCGGAGCTGGAGCAGTCGCGAGAGACGCTGGATGTGATCTCCGGCAAGACGCCGCGTGAGTATGCCGATTGTGTAAAGCAGAAGCTGGGCGATAGCCGTGATCCGCTGGTGGAAGAGGCGCGTGGCGATGGCCTGCGCCTGATCGTGCCGCAGAAGCTCAGTGCCGGTGTCGGCCCGGCAGCGCTTGTCGATGTCGACAAGCGTGGCAGTGGCAGTGCCATCAAGCTGCATGAACGCTTGAACAACTTCCCTCTGCGTCTGGGTGATGTGCGCTCCGCAGCGACCCAGTGCATCTCCGGTTCTTGATCCAGCGCAAGCAATACGTCGTTAGACGCCCGATCAATACCTTATGACTTGTAGGGACATTGTTCCGCTTTAGTTATCCGGACTAGTATCCATTTCCTTATGTCTTTTAAGACTAAGCTTATAACAAGGAAATGGAGTGTCCCTGATGAACCCGATGAGTCGCGTCATGATCGGCGGTCTGCTGATCCTGGCCTGGCCCGCGGCGCATGCCGTCGATGGCCAGAAAATCTTCACCCAGGGCGGGCAGAATCCCGCCGCCATGGCCTGTCTCGGTTGCCATGGCCCGGACGGCAAAGGTATCGCCGCTGCCGGTTTTCCCCGCCTGTCCGGCTTGTCTGCCGGATACCTGAGCAAGCAACTCGAGGACTTTCGCTCGGGTAGCCGCAAGCAGCCGGTCATGGAGCCGCTTGCCAAGGCGCTGAGCGACGAGGAGATCCGCTCGGTCAGCGCTTGGCTGGCCGAGCAGCCTTCCGACCCGGTTACGGGTTCGCGCCGTCAGCAAATGGCCAGCGATCCGACCGAACGCCTGGCCTTGTACGGCGACTGGAGCCGGCAGATTCCCGGTTGTGTGCAGTGCCATGGCCCAGGTGGTGCGGGGGTTGGCGAGCACTTTCCGCCACTGGCCGGACAACCGGCGGCTTACCTGGTTGCGCAGCTCAATGCCTGGCGCGACGGTAGCAGGCGTAACGACCCTAACCAACTGATGGTCGGTGTGGCCAAGGCCATGACCGATGCCGAGGTGACGGCAATCGCCGACTACTTCGCCCACGCCGCCCGCCAGGAGGTCGCACCATGAAAAAAATCCTGATCGCAGCATTGTGGCTCGGCGCAGGCGTCGCCCAGGCGGCGCAGATCGCCATGCAAGACCAGTCGCAGCTCAAGGTGCCCGGCAGCCAGGCCACTCCGGTATTCGTGCCTCCTGCAGAAAGCGAGTTGCCGGACAACGCGTTCGGCCAGATGGTCCGCCAGGGGCATGCGCTGTTCGTCGATACTCGCCGCTTGATGCCTGAGGCTGTCGGCAATGGCATGAACTGTAGCAACTGCCATCTCGACCAAGGCCGCATGGCCCACTCCGCTCCGCTGTGGGGCGCCTACCCGATGTATCCCGCCTATCGCAAGAAAAACGACAAGGTCAACACGTACGCCGAACGTATCCAAGGCTGTTTCCAGTTCAGCATGAACGGCAAGCCACCGGCGGCCGACAGCCCGCCGATGACCGCGCTCAGCGTCTATGCCTACTGGCTGGCGACCGGCACTCGCACAGGCGTGGAGACGCCCGGTCGCGGTTATCCTGAGGTGCCGCAACCCAAGGACGGCTACGACTTCAAGCGTGGCGAGCAGGTGTACAGCGAGCAATGCGCGATCTGTCACGGCGGCAAGGGCGAGGGGCAGAAAGTTGCAGGTGAGTACGTCATGCCGCCGTTGTGGGGGCGCGATGCCTATAACTGGGGGGCCGGGATGCACCGGATCAACACCGCCGCGTCCTTCATCAAGCACAACATGCCACTGGGCAAGCCAGGCAGCCTGAGTGACCAGCAGGCGTGGGATGTCGCGGCATGGATCAACCGCCACGAACGCCCGCAGGATCCGCGCCTGGTAGAGGGCTCCATCGAGAAGACGCGGGTGAAGTTCCATGCCAACGATGGCGTCAACCTGTATGGGCAAAAGGTCGAGGGTGTATTGATCGGGCAGGGCACGGGCGGCTGAATACCGGGCACCTGTCATATTCCCGCCGCGTCGCTGTCACGGCCCTGCAATCGCCTGCAGGTTGCAATGTCGTATCTTCCTGAAGGAGTGCGGCCATGGAACTCTGTGTGATCGGGGCGGGGTACGTGGGGCTGGTCACGGCGGCCTGTTTCGCGCAAATGGGCAATCGCGTGGTCTGTCTGGAGCATGACCGCGCGCGCCTGGCCCAGTTGCGTCAGGGACAGTGTCCGATCTACGAGCCCGGGCTTGCTGCGCTCGTGCAGGAGGGGCTGCACAGTGGCCTGTTGAGTTTCACCGAGCACTGGGATCACGCGTTGGCGCGGGTCGATGTGGCGTTCATCGCCGTGGGTACGCCCAGCCATGAAGACGGCTCGGCGGACCTGCAGCATGTGCTGGCGGTGGCCGACAGTCTCGGGCGGCACTTGCTGCGCCCATGCCTGGTGGTGAACAAGTCGACCGTGCCGGTGGGCACGGCCGAGCGGGTTGCCCGCCAGGTCAACAGCGGCTTGCGCGCACGCGGGGCCAGTTTCACGGTGTCGGTGGCGAGCAATCCGGAGTTTCTCAAGGAGGGCAGCGCCGTCGAGGACTTCATGCGCCCTCAGCGGATCATCATCGGCACCGACAGTGACGCCGCCACTCAATGCTTGCAGCGCCTGTATGCGCCCTTTGTACGTAACCGGGAGCGCGTGCTGGTCATGAGCCCGCGCGCCGCCGAATTCAGCAAGTATGCCGCCAATGCCTTCCTTGCCACCAAGATTTCCTTCGTCAACGAGCTGGCCGGCCTGTGCGCCGAGCTGGAGGTGGATATCGAACAGGTGCGTCGCGGGATCGGCAGCGACCGGCGCATCGGCAGCGATTTCATCTACGCAGGCTGCGGCTATGGCGGCTCATGCTTTCCAAAGGACGTGCGTGCGCTGATCCACACAGCCGAGCAGCATGGCTACCAGCCGGCGATCCTGCGCGCGGTCCACGCGCGCAACGCGCAGCAGAAGACCTTGTTGTTCCAGGCGCTGCAGCAGCATTTCGGGGGGGGCATGGGCGGATGCAATGTGGCGTTGTGGGGCCTGGCGTTCAAGCCTGGCACCGACGACCTGCGAGAGGCACCCAGCCTGGTGCTGCTCGACGCCCTGCTGGCGGCAGGGGCACGGGTGCGGGCCTGTGACCCGGCGGCGCTGGACGGGGCCGCGGCGGCTTATCCGCAGGCGATGGCCAGTGGTCAATTGCAGTTGGGGGATGATCCCTATGCCTGTGTGGAGGGCGCGGATGCACTGGTACTGGTGACCGAATGGAAGCAGTTCCGCCAGCCGGATTTTCGTCGGATCAGGGGCCTGATGCGTAAGCCGGTGCTGTTCGACGGGCGTAATATTTACGATCCATCGGAACTATCTACACTGGGTTATCTCTATCATGGCATCGGTCGGCCGCAGGTGGGGCATTGTAAGGTGACTGCCGCCTGATTAGACTGCGCCGAATACCACAGGCCCAGCCCTTGTTTAAGGATGTATATGATCAAAAAATGCTTGTTCCCGGCAGCCGGTTACGGCACCCGCTTCCTGCCCGCTACCAAAGCCATGCCCAAGGAAATGCTGCCGGTGGTGAACAAGCCACTGATCCAGTATGGCGTTGAAGAGGCCTTGGATGCCGGTCTGAACGAGATCTCCATTGTCACCGGGCGCGGCAAGCGCGCGCTGGAAGACCATTTCGACATCAGCTATGAGCTGGAAAATCAGATCAAGGGCACCGACAAGGAAAAATACCTGGTCGGTATCCGTCGTCTGCTGGACGAGTGCTCGTTCTCCTATACCCGTCAGACTGAAATGAAAGGCCTGGGCCACGCCATCCTCACCGGTCGCCCCCTGATCGGTGACGAGCCGTTCGCCGTGGTGCTGGCGGACGACCTGTGCGTCAACCCTGAAGGTGACGGTGTCCTGACCCAGATGGTCAAGCTGTTCAATCAGTTCCGCTGCTCGATCGTTGCCATCCAGGAAGTCGATCCGCAGGAAACCAACAAGTACGGCGTGATTGCTGGCGACATGATCCGCGATGACATCTTCCGCGTGACCAACATGGTCGAGAAGCCCAAGCCTGAAGATGCGCCGTCGAACCTGGCGATCATTGGCCGCTACATCCTGACCCCGGACATCTTCGATATCATCGCCAACACCGAGCCGGGCAAAGGCGGGGAGATCCAGATCACCGACGCCCTGATGCAGCAGGCACAGAACGGTTGTGTCATTGCCTACAAGTTCAAGGGCAAGCGTTTCGACTGCGGCGGCGCCGAAGGCTATATCGACGCCACCAACTTCTGCTTCGAGAACTACTACAAGACCGGCAAGGCCTACTGAGTCCGAGCCAGCGCTGCAGCGTCACTTTTCTTGCTGTCTGACGCTTGCAGCGCGTCACGAAAAGAGCCACCCTCGGGTGGCTTTTTTTGTGGAGTCTGGAAAGTGGCCTACGATTTTGATCTGTTCGTGATTGGTGCCGGTTCCGGCGGTGTACGCGCGGCGCGCTTTGCCGCGGGGTTCGGGGCGAAGGTGGCGGTGGCCGAGAGTCGTTATCTGGGCGGCACCTGCGTCAACGTCGGCTGTGTGCCGAAGAAGTTGCTGGTGTACGGTGCACACGTCGCCGATGAGCTGGAGCAGGCGGCCGGCTACGGCTGGACCCTCGAAGAAGGTCACTTCGACTGGGGCACCCTGATCGCCAACAAGAACCGTGAGATCGAGCGTCTCAACGGCATCTACCGCAACCTGCTGGTCAACAGCGGCGTCACCTTGCTGCAAGGTCATGCGCGCATGACCGGTGCCCATGAGGTTGAGGTAGAAGGTCAGCGCTACAGCGCGGCGAACATCCTCATCGCCACGGGCGGCTGGCCACAGGTGCCTGACATCCCTGGCAAGGAACTGGCGATCACCTCGAACGAGGCGTTCTACCTCAAGGAGCTGCCACGCCGGGTGCTGGTGGTCGGTGGTGGCTACATTGCCGTCGAATTCGCCGGCATCTTCCAGGGCCTGGGCGCCGATACCTCCTTGCTGTATCGCGGCGACCTGTTCCTGCGCGGCTTCGATGGTTCGGTACGTACCCACCTGAAGGAGGAACTGGAAAAGCGCGGTCTGGACCTGCAGTTCAACGCTGATATCCAGTGTATTGACCAACAGGCCGATGGCAGCCTCAAGGCGACGCTCAAGGATGGTCGGGAGTTGATCGCCGACTGTGTGTTCTACGCCACCGGTCGTCGTCCGATGCTCGACAATCTGGGGTTGGAGAACACCGGCGTTGAGCTCGACGAGCGCGGTTACATCCGTGTCGACGACCTGTACCGTACCACCGAGCCTTCGGTGTTCGCCTTGGGCGATGTAATCGGTCGTGTCCAGCTCACACCGGTCGCTCTGGCTGAAGGCATGGCGGTAGCCCGTCACCTGTTCAAGCCTGAGCAGTACCGTTCGGTGGACTATCAGAACATCCCCACGGCGGTGTTCAGCCAGCCGCCGATCGGCACCGTCGGCCTGACCGAAGAGCAGGCACTGGCTGCCGGCCACAAGATCCAGATCTTCGAGAGCCGCTTCCGCGCCATGAAGCTGACCCTCACCGACCTGCAGGAAAAGACCCTGATGAAGCTGGTGGTCGATGCCGAGACCGACAAGGTCCTGGGTTGCCATATGGTGGGGCCGGATGCAGGCGAGATCATCCAGGGGCTGGGTATCGCACTCAAGGCAGGCGCCACAAAGCAGCAGTTTGACGAGACTATCGGCGTGCATCCGACCGCCGCTGAGGAATTCGTCACGATGCGGACTGTAACTCGTTAGTAGTTCGCAGCATTCTCCGGGCCTCGAAGCATGAGGTCTGGGGATTGTTCCCACAATCGCATGGTAGAGAATCCTACCGCTGTCATGGTTGTCGCCAGCCGCTGATCAACCAATCACCGACAGAGCCTCCCAAGCCTGATGCAGATACTGTTGCCGCGCCGCTCTACGGCGCCGGTTCGGCATGTGCCTGATCGTCTCGCTTGAGGAAGGATGATATGGACAGGTTCTACAAAAGTGTTTTTGCGCTCTGCGGGTTGTCGCTGATCGTCGGGGGGGCCCAGGCAGACCACGGCGAAATCAGCTTTCAGGGGCGGGTTCTGGCGCCGACGTGCATCATCAATGGGGGGGACGGCAATCTTCCGGTGACCCTGCCGGATGTCAACGCCGCGAAGCTCGTGCGTCCAGGCGATGTGGAAGGGGAAACCTCCTTCGTATTGCAGCTGACGGGTTGTACCCATGTCGGCCAGGTTTCAACTTACTTCGAGCCAGGTGCGAGCGTCAGTGATCAAGGGCGTCTGATCGTCGATGCCGGCGGCAGTGAAAACGTCGAGCTGCAATTGCTCAACAGTGCCAAGAGCGTCATGAATCTCGCTGCAGCCAAAGGCTCGCAGAACTCCCAGCAAGTCACCCTCGTGGACGGTAACGCGACGCTGCGCTACTACGCCCAGTACTACTCGACAGGCCGCACTACCCCAGGCCTGGTCAGTTCCAGAATCCGCTACTCGCTGGATTATCTCTGAGTCCTATGGAGCAGCCCTGTCCGGGGCTGCTCCGCTCCCAATTTTCGAGTGGAACATCATGAAGCTATCTCTCAGCGCCATGGGGTGGGGATCGTTGCTGGCCGCGTTTCTGTCGTGCACGCAGGCCAATGCCAGTGTGGTGATTGCCACCACGCGGGTCGTCTATCCCGCCGAGAGCTCCGAGGTCACTGTCAGGTTGAGCAACGAGGGACGGTATCCGTCGCTGGTGCAGGTCTGGGTCGACGAGGGAGGGCCGGAAGAGGCCGAGGATGAGTTACAGGGGCCATTCAGCGTGACACCTGGGTTGTTGCGCCTGGACCCGGGCAAGCGCCAGAGCCTGAGGGTGTTTCACGATAGTCGTGCCATGCCAACGGATCGAGAGAGCCTGTACTGGCTGAATGTACTCGATGTCCCGCCGAAAGGTGGTGGCGATAACAGCCTGCAGATTTCTCTCAGGACTCGTATCAAACTGTTCTATCGGCCGCAGGGATTGGCCGCAAAACCTGCCGATGCACATGCTCGGCTTACCTGGCGCCTGGTCAGGGAATCCCAGGGCTGGGTACTGCATGCGGACAATCCCACACCCTATCACGTCAATCTCGCCAAGCTCGAGGCTGTCCATCCGGGTTCGGCGTTGCCAGCATCGGTAGGCCATGTTGCTCCCCTCAGCAGCGCCCGTTTCGCGTTGAGCTCCGCGCCGTCTCGTCCCGATGCGGTTTCTCAGGTCCGCTATCAGTACCTGGATGACTACGGCGCCTCTCGAGAAGCTGTTGCAATCCTGCAGTTCCCTCAAGGCCGTTGAACCCATGAGTTTTCGCCGGTGGTGGGCCATTCTCGGTATGACGGGAGGGTATGTCGGGCTTGTACCTGGTGTGGAGTTCGATCCCGGCCTGTTGCGCCAGGGCAGCACGATCAATCTCGAGCGTTTCCAGGCCAGCGATTCGGTTCCCCAGGGCGACTTTGCCCTGGATATCATCCTCAACCAGCAGTGGATAGGGCGGCGTACCGTGTTTCTGCGCAATCGGGATGCATCCGGTCAGGCGGCGCCCTGTTATGACCGAATCCTGCTCGAAGAGTTGGGGCTTGATCTAGCGAGGCTGGCGGCTCAGCCGCGCAAGCAACTGACCAGCCCCGACAGCTGCATGATGTTGCCTCAACTGCTGGTGGCCGCCAGCGAGGATCTGGATTTTGGGGCCTTGCAATTGCGCCTTGAAATTGACCGGTCTTTGCTGCGTCGCCAACCCCAGGACAATTTGCCATTCCATACCTGGGATGCAGGTGTCACAGCAGGGTTTGTCGACTACCGCCTGAATGTCCATGAGCAGCACGACCTGCAGGCAGGCAGTCGTAGCCAGCAGGGCTATCTCGGCCTGCGTGCCGGATTCAATACCGGGGATTGGTATTGGCGCCACGAAGGCAATGCGCAGATGAGCGACAAGCGCGCAGCCCGGTACCAGCCGGGTGCGACGTCGGTACGGCGCGATGTTCCCTTGTGGTCGGCCCAGCTTACTCTCGGCGATGGCTACGCTGCTGGGGATGTATTTGACAGCAGCGCCTTTCGCGGACTGCGATTATCCACTGACGAGCGCATGTTGCCCCGCGCACAGCGGGGGTTTGCGCCGGTAGTGAGGGGCATGGCCAATACTACGGCGCTGTTGAGCATCCGCCAGCGAGGGATGCTGCTGCATGAGTCGACGGTGCCGCCGGGGCCATTCGAGATCGACGACCTTTATGCCAGTGGCCTCAACGACGATCTGGAGGTCACCCTGGAGGAGGCTGACGGCAGCGTACGACGCTTCACGTTGCCCTATCAGGCCGCGCCACTGGCCTTGCGAGAAGGGGCAAGCCGTTTCGACCTTAGTGCGGGGGTGTGGCGCGACGACCTTGGGCGTCCTGGCCCAGGTCATGTGCAAGGCAGTTGGCAGCAAGGGGTGGACAACACCTTCAGCGTACATGGAGGCGCCTGGCTGGCAGAGGACTATCTGGCCAGCGCCATGGGGGGGGCGATCAACAGCCGCTTTGGTGCTTTTGGATTGACCGCATACCACGCGCAGGCATCGCTAGGCCAGGGTCGCTCCGCGCAGGGGCAGGCGCTGCGCTTCAGTTGGCGCCAGCGGGTGGAGGCAACGGCCACCGACCTGAGCGCCAGCCTTACCCACCGCAATAACGCTGGCTACTACAGCTTTGACGAGTTCGCCCGCACCAGCCAGCAAACGCAGCGTACAAATCAGCGTTCGCCTCAGCACTGGCGGGCAGCGCTGACACTTCAGCAGCGCCTGCCCGGGAGCGGTCGTCTGAGCCTGAGGGCCAGCGCGGGTAAGCAGTGGGGATCTGGGGTGGGCAATCGTGAGTACAACGTGGGGTATTACAACAATCTGCGCTCGCTCTCCTACGGCATGACGCTTGGGCGCGAGTATCGAGGCAACGGACAGGCCGTGAGCGCTTTGACACTGACGGCCAGCTTGCCGTTGGGTCTGCAACGTCGTGGATCGCTGAGTTCCAGCATGAGCCGCGACTCCGAAGGCGGGGCCAGGACGAATGTGCGCTGGAGCGCGACTGCCGGCGAGGATGGGCAATGGGGGTATGGCCTGTCCAGTGTGTACCAGGAGGGAAGGCAAGGCGGCGCAGGGCTCGACGCCAACCTGGTGCATCGCAGCCCGACGGGAGAGCTGAGCGGGGTCGTGGCCCAGCGCCAGGGATCCCGCCAGCTGGCACTCGGCGCGCGCGGCTCGGTGGTCGCCCATCCGGGAGGTGTACTGTTGGCACAACCGTTGGGCGAAAGTTTCGCCATCGTCCATGCCCCCTTCGCTGAAGCGGCGCGTATTCAGCAGCATCCGAGTGTGCGGCTGAATGCCCAGGGCTTTGCGGTGGTCCCCTCGTTGAGCCCCTACAGCGTGAATACCGTCGACCTGGACCCCAAGGGCATGTCACAGGATGTGGAGTTGCAGCTCAGCGGTCAGTCGGTTGTGCCCCGAGCCGGTGCGGTGACCTTGCTGCACTATCCCACGCGCAGCGGTCGCCTGCTGATGCTGGAGGCTCGCAACGAGCACGGGCATGCCTTGCCGTTCGGTGCCCAGGTATTCGATGTGCAAGGTGATGAGGTGGGCATGGTGGGACAGGGCAGCCGCCTGCATTTTCGCTCGCATGACGCGCGAGGACGGGTAAGGGTCTCCTGGGGTGAGCAAGCAGATGCGAGCTGCTGGCTGGATTACGCAGAGGGCGCAGCCTCGACCTGCACTTCAGGACCGGCAGACGAGGCATAGGAATGAAAAAATCTATCGGTCGCGCAGCTTATAGCCAAAACCAATCACCAACATGAGGTTTACCAATGAGCCATTGTCGAGGTCATTGGATAGGATTACTCCATCGAAAGTTACCCACCCCAAGTTAACTAACCCTCGAAGGAGCGTTTCTCATGCCAATCATCAACAGCCAGGTCAAACCGTTCAACGCCACTGCCTACCACAAAGGCGAGTTCGTTCAGGTAAGCGAAGCCGACCTGAAAGGCAAATGGTCCGTCGTGTTCTTCTACCCGGCTGACTTCACTTTCGTCTGCCCGACCGAACTGGGTGACCTCGCTGACAACTACGCCGAGTTCCAGAAACTGGGCGTCGAGATCTACGGCGTGTCCACCGACACCCACTTCACCCACAAAGCCTGGCACGACACTTCGGACACCATCGGCAAGATCCAGTACCCGCTGATCGGTGACCCGACCCACGTCATCTCGCGCAACTTCGACGTGCTGATCGAAGAAGCCGGTCTGGCTGATCGCGGCACCTTCGTGATCAACCCGGAAGGTCAGATCAAGATCGTCGAACTGAACGACGGTGGTGTAGGTCGTGACGCAGCCGAGCTGCTGCGCAAGGTCAAGGCTGCCCAGTACGTTGCCGCTCACCCAGGCGAAGTCTGCCCGGCCAAGTGGAAAGAAGGCGAAGCCACTCTGGCGCCGTCGCTGGACCTGGTCGGCAAGATCTGAGTCCATGCATCAGTCGAGGGCGGTGAGCAGCCGCCACAGCTGAAGTACTCACTGCCCCGTCAAACGCCCGGGCGACCTCGCCTGGGCGTTTTTGTATCCGAGTTTTGAAAAAGGAATCGCCCCGTATGTTGGACGCCACGCTTAAATCGCAACTGAAAACCTACCTGGAGCGGGTCACCCAGCCGATCGAGATCGTTGCCTCCCTCGACGACGGCGCGAAGTCCCGTGAAATGCACGACCTGCTGGTTGAGATCGCCGGCCTGTCGAACCTCATTACCCTGCGCGAGGACGGCAGCGACGCCCGTCGCCCGTCATTCTCGCTCAACCGTCCCGGGGGCAATATCAGCCTGCGTTTCGCCGGCATCCCCATGGGCCATGAATTCACCTCGCTGGTACTGGCGTTGCTGCAGGTCGGCGGCCACCCATCGAAGGCCAGCGCCGAAGTGATCGAGCAGATCCAGGCCCTGGAAGGCGAGTTCAGCTTCGAGACTTACTTCTCGCTGTCTTGCCAGAACTGCCCGGACGTGGTCCAGGCCCTGAACCTGATGGCGGTGCTCAACCCCAACATTCGGCACGTCGCCATCGATGGTGCGCTGTTCCAGGATGAAGTCGAATCGCGCAAGGTCATGGCGGTGCCGAGCATCTACCTGAACGGTGAAGTGTTCGGCCAGGGTCGCATGGGCCTGGAAGAGATTCTCGGAAAGATCGACACCAGTGCTGGCAGCCGCCAGGCCGAGAAGATCAACGCCAAGGACGCTTTCGACGTGCTGGTGGTCGGCGGTGGCCCGGCTGGCGCTGCGGCAGCCATCTACGCTGCGCGCAAAGGCATTCGTACCGGCGTTGCCGCCGAGCGCTTCGGCGGCCAGGTGCTCGACACCCTGGCGATCGAGAACTTCATCTCCGTGCAGGAGACCGAAGGGCCGAAGCTGGCCACTGCGCTGGAAGAGCACGTCAAGCAGTACGACGTCGACATCATGAATTTGCAGCGCGGTGAAGCGCTGATCCCGGCCGCCGATGGCGGTCTGCACGAAGTACGCCTGGCCAGCGGTGCGTCGCTCAAGGCCAAGACCGTGATCCTCGCCACCGGCGCCCGCTGGCGCGAAATGAATGTCCCCGGGGAGCAGGAGTACCGCTCCCGTGGCGTGGCCTACTGCCCGCACTGCGACGGCCCGCTGTTCAAGGGCAAGCGCGTGGCGGTGATCGGCGGCGGCAACTCTGGCGTGGAAGCAGCCATCGACCTGGCCGGTATCGTCGCTCAGGTGACGTTGATCGAGTTCGATAGCCAGCTGCGTGCCGATGCGGTGCTGCAGCGCAAGCTGCACAGCCTGCCGAACGTCAAGGTGATCACCAGTGCCCTGACCAAGGAAGTGCTGGGTAACGGCGAGAAGGTCACCGGCCTGCGCTACGAAGACCGGACCAGCAACGAGATCCACGAACTGGCGCTCGAAGGTATCTTCGTGCAGATCGGCCTGCTGCCGAACACCGATTGGCTCAAGGGCACGGTCGAGTTGTCGCCGCGCGGCGAGATCATCGTCGATGCCAAAGGCCAGACCAGCATCCCTGGTGTGTTCGCGGCCGGTGACGTGACCACGGTGCCGTACAAGCAGATTGTCATCGCCGTGGGCGAGGGCGCCAAAGCTTCGCTGGCAGCCTTTGACCACCTGATCCGGACTTCGGCGCCGGCGTAAGTCAGCGCGGGCCATATCACGGACAAGCCCACCCCACCGGTAAAGCGCAGTTCTCGAGAACTGCGCTTTACCGGTGGGGTGGGCTTGTCCGTGATATGGCCGACCAAACCAAGTATCACCCGAGGGTGTCTATGATTACTGCAGACGCTCCCAGGAGGTACAGTCATGACCCCGATCAGTCGAGAACCCTGGTGGTTGGTGCCACCCAAGCCCGGCCAGCAGGAGCAGGACCTGCACTGGGGCTATCTGGAAATCTATCCCGACGGCCGCACCGTGTTCGTCGACCAGCGCCCCAGCGACAGAGAGTTGGCCGAGCGCAAGAGCTGCCGTAACTTCCCCGAACCCGACCAGCCCTGACTCAGCCCTCGAGCTGAGCCAGCCGGGCTTCCAGTGCCGCGACGCGGGCTTCCAGCGCCTCGATCCGCTCGTCCGAAGCAGCACCTGAAGCACTGCGTGAACCACCCTCCTGCTGGCGCGCGGCAAGAATCGCTTCGATCTCGGCCGGATCGCCCAGGGCGTGGGTGTAGCGGTCTTCACGCTGGCCTGCCTGACGTGGCAGGTGCAACGCCAGCCCACGTGAAACCAGACGTTCCAGCTGATGCTGGACCTGATCGACGTCTTCGAATTCGTGCAGGCGATTGCTGCGGGTCAGTAATTCATTGAGGGTCTGCGGCCCGCGCAGGAACATCAGGCCCATCAGTACCAACTGTGCCGGCACCAGTTCCAGCGCCTTGTCCACCCGCTGCTCCCAGCGGTCGGCGCGGCTGCCCATCTGCAGGCGGGCCATGTCCTGGCCTTCGAGTGCACGCAGGGCCTGGCCGACCTGGCCGGGGGAGAGGTTCATCACCGGCTCCCGGCTGGTCTTCTGGTTGCAGGCCAGGACCAGCGCATTGAGTGTCAGTGGGTAGCTTTCCGGGCTGGTGGCCTGCTTTTCGATCAGCGCGCCGAGGATACGGACCTCGATACTGTTGAGGCGGCCTTCGCCTGCGGTTTCGTGTTCTGACATGGCCCTGTCTCGTTACTAGGAAAAGGCCATTAGCCTAGGCCTTGCGTCTGGCTTAAGCAATTGCGGCTCAGGCAGCACGCCGCTCCATGGCCTCGCACGCAGCCGCAGTGAACAGTACGTCGGTCGATGAATTGAGCGCGGTTTCCGCCGAGTCCTGCAACACACCGATGATGAAGCCGACGGCAACCACCTGCATGGCCAGCTCGCTGGGAATGCCGAACAGGCTGCAAGCCAGAGGAATCAACAGGAGCGACCCGCCGGCCACGCCCGAGGCGCCGCAGGCACAGACCGCGGCCACCACGCTGAGCAGCACCGCGGTCGGGAGGTCGATGGTGATCCCCAGGGTATGCACCGCCGCCAGGGTCAGCACGGTAATGGTGATCGCTGCCCCGGCCATGTTGATGGTCGCACCCAGCGGGATCGACACCGAGTAGGTGTCTTCATGCAGGCCCAGGCGCTCCGACAATGCCAGGTTCACCGGAATGTTTGCCGCCGAGCTGCGAGTGAAGAACGCGGTGATACCGCTTTCGCGCAGGCACAGGAGGGTCAGCGGGTAAGGGTTGCGACGAATCTTCCAGAACACGATCAACGGGTTCATCACCAACGCCACGAACAGCATGCAGCCGATCAGCACCCCCAGCAGGTGCAGGTAGCCGAGCAGGGCATCCAGGCCCGCCTCGGCCAGGGTCGAGCTGACCAGGCCGAAGATCCCCAGCGGGGCGAAGCGAATCACCACGCGAACCAGCTGCGTGATGCCGTTGGACAGGTCGTCGACCACACCGCGCGTTGCCTTGCCGGCCTTGCGCAGCACTATGCCCAGGCCGATCGCCCAGGTCAGGATGCCGATGAAGTTGGCATTGACCAGTGCGCTCACCGGATTGTCCACCGCGCTCAGCAGCAGGCCCTGCAGCACTTCGGCAATGCCGCCGGGGGCGCTCAGCGTCGCTTCATGTGCGCTCAACACCAGAGTCGAAGGGAAGGCCATGCTCGCCACCACGGCGACCACCGCGGCACCGAAAGTGCCCAGCAGGTAGAGCCAGAGAATAGGGCGGATATGGGTCTGCTGGCCTTGTTGGTGGTTGGCGATGGAGGCAATGACCAGCACGAACACCAGGATCGGTGCCACGGCCTTGAGGGCCGAGACGAACACCTTGCCGAGGAATGCAAGATCCCGGGCCAGGCTCGGGGCGACTAGCGCCAGGGCGATACCGGCAGCCAGGCCAATGATGATCTGGGTCACCAGGCTGGTGCGGTTGAGAAGGCGAAAAACAGGGCTCATGTGCAGCGGGGTCTCGGGTTTGAACGAACCGCGGACTTTAGCACAGGCACTGTAGGACAGGGCTGACGGTATTGTTCCTCCGACGCACTGCAGCGATCGCGGTGCAATCTGCCAGAAAAAGCCAGCATGGCCTCACCAGTTGAACAGTTCCCTGCGTGCCCCCTCGGTAATCGCCACGATCCCCGGATGCTTGACCTTGCGCTCCACCGAAATCGCATAGAACGACTCATGCACCGCCTCGGTTTGCCCGATCAACTCCACGCCGTATTGCCGACACACCTCATCGGCGATCACGCTTGGTGCCACGAAGATGCCGCTGCCCGATTGCCCGAATGCCTGCATCAAGGCGCTGTCGTCGAATTCCCCGACGATACGCGGCTGCACCTGCTGCTCGGCCAGCCAGCGCAACAGGCGGCTGCGCACCACCGTTTCCTGGCCGGGGATCAGTAGCGGTGCGTCGTTGAGGCAGCCGGGGAAGGGCTGCTTCAACCGAGTGGCAAGTGCCGCAGTGGCAAAAAAGCTCAGGCCGCACTCGCCCAGTTTCTGGCTATAGCCCTTGATGTCCAGATGGCTGGGCATGGGGCTGTCGGAGATCACCAGGTCAAGGCGCTGGATCGCCAGGTCCGCGAGCAGGCGCTCCAGCTTGTCTTCACGGCAATTGATGCGCAGTACTTCGTCAAGCTCCATGGTCGGTGCCAGCAAGCGATAGACGATGGACTTGGGCACCACGTCGGCGACCCCGACGCGGAACAGGATCTGCTCCTGGGGGCCGGCCCGCAGCAGGGTCTCGAGTTCGCTGCCGATCTGGAACATCTGCTCGGCATAGGCGAGGGTCTGCCGGCCGGTTTCGGTCAGCTCCAGTTGGCGACCGACGCGCTGGAACAGCTCCAGGTTGTAGGTCTGTTCGAACAGGCTGATCTGGCCGCTGATGGTCTGCGGCGTGAGATTCAATTGCTCGCTGGCGCGGGTGATGCTGCCAGTGCGGGCTACTACCCAGAAATAGTGAAGCTGCCGGTAGTTGAGCATAGAGATGCTACTCGATTCGTAAAAATCGAAGTATAACCGCTAAAAATACGAATTTTCCTGAACTGTTGTCCTCTCTAGAATTCGACTCCATCAGGCGCGGTGCGCGCGCCAGCCGAATATCGATAAGCGAGGACCCTATGCTACAACTGAAATCCATCGGCACCCCGTTGGTACTGGCGCTGGCGCTCTTGGCCACGGCGGGGTGCGACCAGGCCGAGAAGTCGGCGCAGCAGGTGCTGAACCAGGCTGCCGAATCGGCCAAGCAGGCGATCGACAAGACCAACGAGGCGGCCCAGCAAGCGCTGAACGACACTCTTGGTGGTGAAGGGCAAAAGCCCGAGAGCAAGCAAGACAAGAACGACACCCAGGACATCTGAGCGAAGGAACACTAAATGGAATACTTGCTGGAACTTGCCGCGAGCCCCGCCGCCTGGATCGCCCTGGCTACCTTGGTGGCGATGGAGATCGTGCTGGGTATCGATAACCTGATCTTCATCTCCATTCTCACCAACAAGCTGCCCGAGGCCTACCGCTCCAAGGCGCGCCGCATCGGTATCAGCATGGCGCTGATCATGCGCCTGGCGTTGCTCTCTACGGTGGCCTGGATCGTCCAGTTGACGGAGCCGGTGATCGAGGTGTTCGACCACGCCTTCTCCTGGAAGGACATGATCCTGATCGCCGGTGGCCTGTTCCTGCTGTGGAAGGCGACCAAGGAGATTCACGAAAGCGTCGACCCGCATGGTGCGAAGGAAGAGTCCAAGGCCGGCTCCACCGTGACCCTGGGCTTCGCTGCGGCCATCGGCCAGATCCTGCTGCTGGACATCGTCTTCTCGGTAGACAGCATCATCACTGCCGTGGGCATGACCGAGCACCTGCCGATCATGATCATCGCCGTGGTCAGTGCCGTGATCGTGATGCTGGTGGCCGCCGACCCGCTGGCCAAGTTCATCAACGACAATCCTACCGTGGTGATGCTGGCACTGGGCTTCCTGATCATGATTGGCATGACGCTGATCGCCGAAGGTTTCGGCGCCCACGTACCGAAAGGCTATGTGTACGCAGCGATGGCCTTCTCCACGGTGATCGAGATTCTCAACATCATGGTTCGCCGGGCACGCCTGAAGCGCGAGGCGGCGCAAGGCTGACAGCAGGCTGAGGTAAAAGAGAAGGGGCTGCCAGGCAGCCCCTTGTTCTTTTGCGGATCAGGTCAATGTGCCCCGGCGTGCCGGCGGGTGCGATGCAGCGGCTGCGGCTTGGGCGTGGTGGCCGCTTGGGTGTGATGCGGTCGGGCATGGCGTCGTGCGATGCGCAGTACCCCCCAGAGCATGGCGGTGGCGACGCTCAACCACATCGCGACCAGCATGAAGATTGCCATTGTCAGGCTCATGTGCGTGCCTCCTTCTCTCGGGACAGCTGTGGGCTGTTCCCTCCAGACACTTACTTAGTCTAGCTGCAGGCGTGTGACGTTCCATTGACCGAAGGTCTATTGCTTGGGTCGTTTCGTTACAAGCCCGAAGCGGGCTATACCCGCGCCGCGCAGGCGCCTATGATCGGAGCCCAGTGCCAGGCGCTGTCTGCCGGGCGTCGAAACAAGCGAGTGTCCATGTCGCAGCATTTCTTCACCTCCCTGAGCCCGTGCCGCCTGCTGGCGGCCTGCCTGGTGGCCGCCAGCCTTGCGGGTTGCGCCGGTTCTCCACCGGCAGCGCTCGACAAACTGCCGCAGCGGGTCGAGATCAGCAGCGTGCCGTTCTATCGTGGCAATGCCAACTTGAGCGGCTCCATGGCCCTGGCCGCCGTGCTTTCGCAGCAGGGCGCGCCGATCACGCCTGGCCTGCTGGACAAGTCACTGAACCTCCCGCAGGGCGCGGCGTCGTTGGAAACCGGTATTCCCCGAGTGGCCCGCGAGTACGGGATGGTGGTCTATCCGCTGGACAAGCGCCTGGATGCCTTGCTCACCCAGGTGGCGGCCGGTCATCCGGTGCTGTTGCGCTACCACGACGGCTCGGCGCTGTGGGGCGAGCCACGCTATGCGGTGCTGATTGGCTACGACCGTTACAAGCAGCGGGTGTTGCTGCGTTCAGGGATGGCCCGGCGGCATCTGCTGGATTTCGACACCTTCGAGAGTGCCTGGGCCAAGGAGGGGAGCTGGGCTGTGCTGGTACAACCGCCGCAGCGCCTGCCGGCCCAGGTCGATCGCCAGCGCTGGCTGAAGGCCGCCGACGAGCTGGCGCGGGATGGGCAGGAGATTGCCGCGAAGCAGGCGCTGCGCAGCCTAGGGCAGTAGTTGCTGGCGGTACTGATTCCATTTCGCGGGTAACCCCGCTCCCACAGATGCACGTTTGTGGGAGCGGGTTTACCCGCGAAAAGAACAATACGGTGCTACATCAGAACCCCAGGCGATCCCGCAGACTGTAGTACCACGCACCAATGGCGCTGAACGGTACGCGCAGCATCTGACCACCCGGGAACGGGTAGTGCGGCAGGCCGGCGAAGGCGTCGAAACGCTCGGCCTGGCCACGCAGGGCTTCGGCCAGTACCTTGCCCGCCAGGTGCGTGTAGGTCACGCCATGGCCCGAGCAACCCTGGGAGTAGTAGATGTTGTCGCCGATACGACCGACCTGCGGCAGGCGCGACAGGGTCAGCAGGAAGTTGCCGGTCCAGGCGTAGTCGATCTTCACGTCCTTGAGCTGAGGGAAGGCCTTGAGCATCTTCGGACGAATGATCGCCTCGATGTTCGCCGGATCGCGTGCACCGTAGACCACGCCGCCGCCGAAGATCAGGCGCTTGTCGCTGGTCAGGCGGTAGTAGTCGAGCAGGTAGTTGCAGTCTTCGACGCAGTAGTCCTGTGGCAGTAGAGTGCGGGCCAGTTCATCGCCCAGTGGCTCGGTGGTGATCACCTGGGTGCCGCAGGGCATGGACTTGGCGGCCAGTTCCGGCACCAGGTTGCCCAGGTAGGCGTTGCCCGCGACGATGATGAATTTGGCGCGCACTTTGCCTTGTGGGGTATGTACCACAGGGTTGGCGCCACGCTCGATGCGTACGGCAGGCGTCTGCTCATAGATGACGCCGCCCAGCGACTCGACCGCAGCGGCCTCGCCCAAGGCAAGGTTCAGCGGATGGATGTGGCCCCCACTCATGTCGAGCATGCCGCCTACATAGCTGTCGCAGGCAACCACTTCACGGATGCGCTTCTGGTCCATGAGCTCCAGCTGGGTGTGGCCGAAGCGTTCCCACAGGCGCTTTTGCGACTCCAGGTGGCCCATCTGCTTGCTGGTCAGGGCCGCGAATACGCCACCGTCTTTCAGGTCGCACTGGATGTTGTACTTGGCCACGCGCTCACGGATGATGCGTCCGCCTTCGAAGGCCATCTCGCCCAGCAGTTGTGCCTGCTTGGGGCCGACGGTGCGTTCGATGACGTCAATGTCGCGGCTGTAGCTGTTGACGATCTGCCCGCCATTGCGGCCCGATGCACCGAAGCCGACCTTGGCGGCTTCGACGACGGCCACCTTGAAGCCGTTCTCCAGCAGGAACAGCGCGCTCGACAGGCCGGTGTAGCCGGCACCGATGATGCATACATCGGTCTCCACCTCGCCCTGCAGCGCCGGACGTGGCGGCACCGGGTTGGCCGAGGCGGCGTAGTAGGACTGGGGGTAGGGGGTGTTAGCCATGCTCGGAAAACCTCGTGTTTTATATTTTTAACGAATGTACCGATGCTATCAATAATAATAAACACCCGCTAGTCGTATGGTGAAAATCCTTTACAGGAGCGTTACTGCCACCCATGGGCGCAAACATTTTTAGAATCAGTAGGTTAGCTCGAAAAAAACTGTTGACAGGGATTTTCTAGCGCGTAGAATGCGCCCTCATCGACAGGCACATAGCTCAGTTGGTTAGAGCACCACCTTGACATGGTGGGGGTCGTTGGTTCGAGTCCAATTGTGCCTACCAAATCGAAGAAAAGGGGCGATCCGCAAGGGTCGCCCTTTTTTGCGTCCGGGCATAGCTCCAGCCTGCAAAGTTTTTGATTTTTTTGAGAAAAAACGCTTTACAGGTGTGCATTCGATCACTAATATGCGCACCACACGACAGGCACATAGCTCAGTTGGTTAGAGCACCACCTTGACATGGTGGGGGTCGTTGGTTCGAGTCCAATTGTGCCTACCAAATCTGAAAAGGGCGTCCCGAAAGGGACGCCCTTTTTCATTTTCGCCCTTTGAGGTGGCAGCTCTCTCAGGGATGGCTAATCTCGCATTGAATGGTTCGAGAACATCGCCAGGGAGTAGGTAGCGGCATGTGTGAGGCTGCTTGGCGTCTTCCGCCGATCCCGATGAAGGGAGCCTCTCCATGCAGGGTGCCAACGCGTCGCTTCACACGTACACGCCTGAAGTCAGCGTCTCCGATAACCGGGGCCTGATCGTCCGCGATATCCGTTTTCACCGCCATCCGGATAGCCCTGACTCAACGGATTGTCGGGTAACCCACCTTCATTT
The DNA here is from genome assembly GCF_001636055.1 of Pseudomonas putida. Lineage (NCBI taxonomy): Bacteria > Pseudomonadati > Pseudomonadota > Gammaproteobacteria > Pseudomonadales > Pseudomonadaceae > Pseudomonas > Pseudomonas putida. The sequence continues at coordinate 3,994,459 of NZ_CP011789.1, read as the reverse complement.
CAATGCACGTGGCCACCCTGTGCAAAGCATAGACCCGCGTCTGGCCCAAAGCCGGCGTGAGGCACCAGGTGCGCCACCCAATCTGCTGTTGCAGCCTGCTCTGAGCGGCGCGGTGGTACGTTCTCAGAGTGTCGATGCCGGCACGCTGCTCGCGTTGGACGATTGCGCGGGACGGCAACTGATGCGTCGCAGCGGCGTGGGGGTTACCCGTCGCTGGAATTACCAGTCGGTAGCCTTTTCAGGGCGATTACATTCACTTGATGAACAGGCAGAGGGCGCCGAGCGTGCAGTGTGCGAGCGCTGGATCTGGGCGCTTGACGGTGCCGTCGAGCGTGCGCGCAATCTGCTGGGCGAATGTGTGCGCCACTATGATACGGGTGGCCTGCAGCAGGTGTGCAGCATCGCTTTGACGGGGACGCCACTGCTCGTTGCCCGGCAAATGCTGAGGGATGCCGAGCGGCCTGAATGGCTTGGCGAGAATGAGCAAGCTTGGCAGGCAAAGCTGGAGCCCATCATCCACGTCAGTGGTTGTAGCGCCGACGCCACCGGCGCGGCACTGACGCAAACCGATGCGCGGGGGCATCGGCAGCGCCATGCGTATGATGTGGTTGGCCGCTTGAGCAGCTGTTCGGTGCATGTGCAAGGCGAGGAGCAAGAGCGCCGTGTGCTTGAGGCATTGACCTGGACAGCCGTGGGGCAGAAGCAGCGGGAACTGCATGGCAATGGCGTACTGACCCACTATCTATATGAACCGCAGACGCAACGTGTGTCAGCCATCAAGACGGAACGCCCAGACGGCCATCCGGCAGGGGGCCGATTGCTGCAATACCTGCGCTACGTCTATGACCCCGTGGGCAACGTGGCCAGTGTAGACAACGCTGCGCAGGCTACTCGGTTCTGGCGTAATCAAAAAGTGTTGGCACAGAACACCTTCATCTACGACAGCCTTTACCAGCTGGTGCAGGCGTGTGGCCGGGAATTGGCGGCGCATGGGCAGCAGGGGGGGGGGTTCCGTCGGCGTTAGTGCCGTTGCCGAGTGGCCCCGAGGCGTTTACCCATTATCAGCGCGACTACAAGTACGACAGGGGCGGCAACTTGACGCAAATCCGTCACAGCGCGCCGGGCAGTGGCAACAGCTACACCACGGACCTGTTGGTCTCCCCCCATGGCAATCGTGCTGTGCGCTGGCAAGAGGGCCTTGATCCGGGTGATGTCGAGCGGATGTTCGACGGCGCTGGTCACGCGCTGTGGTTACAGGCTGGCCAGCCTTTGCACTGGAATCCGCGTGGCGAACTGGGGCGCGTGGTGCAGGTCGCCCGCAGCACGATTGATGATAGTGAGCATTACCGCTACGACGGGGCTGGCAGGCGCCTGTTGAAAGTCACTTCCCGGCAAATCGGTGACGGTATCCAGGAGCGCCGGGTCTTGTACTTGCCTGGGCTCGAGCTGCGCGACCAAGCTTTCGACGGCGCCGCGCAGAAGGCGCTTGAAGTGGTTGCCGTGGGCAGTGCCGGGCGAGGTCAGGCGCGCTTGCTGCATTGGCCCGATGGGTTGACCGGTGACACGCTGCGCTACAGCTTCGACGACCTGTTGGGCAGCAGTCAGCTGGAGCTGGATGAGCAGGGCGAGGTCATCAGCCAGGAAGAGTATTACCCCTATGGCGGTACTGCGGTGTGGACCGCACGTAGCGAGGTGGAGGCGGATTACAAGACCTTGCGCTACTCCGGAAAGGAGTGTGACGCCACCGGGTTGTACTATTACGGGTTGCGGTACTACCAGCCTTGGCTCGGGCGCTGGTTGAGCGCTGACCCTGCTGGTGTCGTGGATGGGCTGAACCTGTATCGCATGGTTCGCAACAACCCCGTCACGCTCAAGGATCAACAGGGATTAGAACCCGTTTACCCGGTGCTATCGGCATTTCTGGCGGATGTCATGACCGATGTGAACCACGATGCCTTGGGCTTCGTCCCGTGGGGTGAGCAACTTGATTCAGCTCCGCCGTGGGCTATCGCCATCTGGGGAGATAATGCCTATGTGTCGACGATGAACAGGCATATGTCCATTCGGCCGCAGGGTGAGCGGGGATTCCCTGATTTCGTAGGTGTTTATGACGGGGGGCGCATTACGACGGAAACGGGGCATTACCGAACGCCGCCAGGTTATGCAGCAGGCATTGAGAACAACAGACCGCGAATAACCTCGCATGGAAGCACTGCGTCACTGGAGTGGCGAATGACAATGTTCAGTGATCCTCATGCGTATATGGCCAAGGTCAATGAATTCTGGAAAATCAATGATCGGGCAGAAAGGGGGCGGGCGGTATTGGCTTTCCTCAAATCGCATTGGGCGCAAGGTCTTGAAGAACTCGCTTCTTCATTCAATGAAAACAGGCCGGCCCTGCTGCTGGAAATGTTCCAGGCCAATGGGCAGTTGCGGGATGTCGAGCAGACGGGCTTTCAGTGGGTGGACCAGTTGTACGCAGAGGCCAATCAAATAATCTATGAAATCGGTGATCGCAAGGTCCTCGCGAAGCGGCAGCAAGCCAAGGCGCTGGCCGAGTTTAAATACAATGCAGTCATGGATATCTACAAAGGGAGAGAAGGCGATCTGCACATGGCGCGTCGATCCGAAGTCGAGGCGCAACTCCCGCCAGTGCCGCACTTGACTGCACCTGCACGTGGCCTTCCGCGAAGGCCGGTGACGACCGTTGCTCAGCCTGGGCGAAAGCCGAATTTTCTTTCCAGAATAAGGAATGCCTTCAAGCATTGATGGTTAGCCAGCTCGGGCCAGGTGCCGCTGCTGCGCCAATCTGACCCTCGGTCTGTGCTGTGCCTCGTGCTAGAATGCGCCCCTTCGAATCTGGAGGTACACGCGTGCGCAAACTGGCAGTGGTATTGGCAGTGCTGGCCCTGGCTGGCTGTGAGAACGAGGTCGAGGGCGTGCACAACCAGGTGGCCGAACACCTGCACAATCCCAAGACGGCCAAGTTCGCCAACGTGCGGATCGACACTCAGGGTTCGATCTGCGGCCAGGTCCGCGGCAAGGATGACGCCGGCCAGTACGAAGCCTATCGCAGCTATGTGGCGATCAAGCACGATGGCCAGTACGAGATCCTGGTCGACGATAGCGGCAACAATCTGCGCATCCGTGAGATCTGCGGCGGTGCCGAGCTGCAGCGCCGTGCCGATGCCCTGGCTGGCGAACCGGCGCCGGAAGGCTGGGATGTCGAAGTCGTGCAGGGGCCCAATATGGGGGCACTCACCGACATGACCGCGCGCCTGATCGAAAAAGGCATCCCTTCCTGGGTCGAATACCGCGACGGCAAGCCTGTCGTGCTGATGGGGCCTTTCCCCACCAAGGACGAGGCCGATGCGCGCAAGGCCGACGTCATGGCACGCCTGGGCACGGATTCGATCGTCATTCAGCACGGCGTCAAGCGCTGATACTCCCGCGCCCGGGCGGGGGCGTTGCATAGCCTCGGTCATAGCCCCCTGTATTGCGGCCTCTACTGCCAAGGAGGCCGATCACGCCCGCCTTACCATTCGATAGGCCCCGATACAGCGACAACGAACCGGCACTGATCTTGTACAAGCGCCATGGCTTTGAAGTCGAAGGACATTTACTGGACTATGCTTTGCATGACGGCATCCTTGTCGATGCTGTTGCAATGGCGCGTGTGCGACGACGTACGGGGTGAAAGGAGGGGTCATGTCTAGCCTGGAACGAGCAATCGTGGTGGCGACCAGAGCCCACGAAGGGCAGATCGACAAAGGCGGCGCCGCATACATCCTGCATCCGCTGCGGGTGATGGAGCGGGTCTCGACGCCCGAGCAGCGGATCGTCGCGGTGCTTCACGATGTGCTGGAGGATACGCCGCTGACCCTGTCCGACCTGGCCCGCGAGGGCTTCACTCTGAAAATCCTGGCGGCGCTGCTGGCGTTGAGTCGGCGTGAGGGTGAGCGCTACGAGGATTTCGTCGTGCGGCTGGGCAGTGATCCGCTGGCGCGCGAAGTGAAGCTGGCCGACCTCGCCGACAACAGTGATCTCTCGCGAATTGTATGTCCGGGGCCCGCCGATATCGCCCGGCTGAGCCGTTATCGAGAGGCCAGCGCCTATCTGCAGGCGCTGGCGTGATAGCGCACGCCTTTGGCGGGGGCATCTGGTCACGATACGGGGCCGACTCTACAGGGAGTCAGCTGCTTCAGCCTCCGGGTCATTGAGCGTGGTCATGCACGCATCCATCAGTACATGCAGCGCGCTGATGCGCTCAAGCCCCAGCGCGTCCTGCAATGAGTCTTGGGCCGCCTGCCACGCCTGACTGCCTTCCTCGCGTTTTTCTATCCCGGCCTCGGTGATCTGCACCGCACGGCTGCGCGCATCGCCGCCCGCCGAAATGGTCAGCCAGCCCTGAGCTACCAGCGGTTGCATGTTGCGCGTCAGGGTCGAAGGTTCCATCTGCATGGCCTTGGCCAACTCACCTGGACGCAACGGGCCGAGCCGCAGCACATGGGAAAGCAGGGCGTACTGGGTGTTCTTCAGGCCTATGGCAGCCAAGTGCTGGTCGTAGTGGCGGGTGACCATGCGCGTCAATTGGCGCAGTTTGAGGTTTGTGCAGCCGGAGGGCTTGATTGATGTGTTCATGTGAAATATTGTACCTGCAACATTTGTATATGCAAATGTTCTGTTGGCCGGGGGCGATCAACCCTGGCGCCTGTTGGAACGGTATTCATCGGCTCAGGAGCATCCATGCGCTACACACCCTTTGGCAAGACCGGATTACAACTGTCCCAGCTGGCATTGGGTACAGGCAACTTTGGCACCGCCTGGGGTCATGGCGCCGACCCCGATGCATGCAAGGCGATGTTTGACACCTATCTTGAGGCTGGCGGTAATCTCGTCGATACGGCGGACATCTATCAGTTCGGTGAGTCTGAAACGCATCTGGGGCGCTTGCTGGCAGGGCGCCGCGATGAGGTGGTGCTGTCGACCAAGTTCACCCAGGGCGCCTCGCCCACTGCGGGCGTGCTGGCCACCGGCAATAGCCGCAAAGCCATGGTCACGTCTTTGGAGGCCAGTCTCAAGCGTTTGAACACGGACCGTGTCGATCTGTACTGGGCTCACTTCCCCGATCATGTGACCCCGACCGAAGAGCTGCTGCGTGGTCTGGAAGACCTCTCGCGATCAGGCAAGGTGCTGTATGTCGGCCTGTCCAACTTCCCTGCCTGGCGTGTGGCCCATGCGGCCACCTATGCCCAGCTTGCTCGCGCCGTGCCTATTGCTGCTGCACAGTTCGAACACAGCCTGGTGCGTCGCGAATGCGAGCTGGACCTGCTGCCGACCTGTCGAGCATTGGGGTTGGGCATGATGACTTTCTCGCCCTTGGGCGGCGGCATGCTGACCGGCAAGTACCGCCAGGGCGAGGCCGGGCGAGCCCAGGGCCTGGGCGGCAAGGTGTTCCAGGCAGAGAATTCGCCGCAGCGCAGCGCGATCCTCGATGCGCTGCTAGGTGTGGCGCAGGAGCATGGCGTACCGGCAGATCAGGTGGCGATCGCCTGGGCCGCCAGTCACGACACATTGCCGCTGATAGGGCCGCGCTCGCTGGCGCAGTTGCAATCGAACCTGGCGGGGCTTGAGGTGAAGCTCAGCAGCGAGCAGTTGCAGCGCCTGGATGACGTCAGCCAGCTCGTGTCGCTGCCCGTCGAGCGGACTGCTCGCATTCCGGTGGCATGACTGATCTTGCTTCCGGGGCGCCGTAAAGGCGCTCCCGGTTCATGAGGCTCAGCGGCAGTTGCCGGCCTTGCGGTAACCGGCCGCCCGGGCTTGCGACTCGGACTCGAAGCTCACCTGGTTCTTGGCCGACACCTGATTGTAGCCAGGGCAGCCGCTGGGCAGATGGTAGACGTGGCTGTTCTGGTTGCCGATGATCGTGCCCGTCATGCTGGCCTTGGCCAGGGTGGGCTGAGGTGTGGCCTTGATGGGTTTGTCGGCAACGCCACTGACCACACCGTCGCCGACGGTCTTGTAGCCGACTGTCCAGCGCCGCTCACCGCTCACGAACGGGTTGGCTTGCCCCATGATGCCGGCGATGCGACGGTCGCGCTCGCGCTCCCAGGGGGTGACCGGATACTGCTTGTCCCAGGCCATCAGTAGTTGTTGCTGCTGGCGAGACATGTTCAGGCCATAGCGATCGAACATATAGAAGGTGGTGCGGGCGACCAGGCCCTTGACTTCATCGCGCGGCTCGGCAGCGCGCTGGTTGAAATCGACGCGTGTCTTGCACTGGCCGTACTGCTGCCCCACACCCGACGCCATGCCATAGTTGAAGTTGCTGCGATCGCCATTCACCTCGCCCACGGCCGGGTACAGGTTGAACAGGTCGGCCTCCATGGCGCGGAATACCGGGTCGTCGTCGGCGCAGTGCTCGCGGCCACCGTTCTTCCAGCATTGACGTTGATGACCCAGGGTCCAAGCCGGCACGATGTGTTCCCACTCGGTGCGGTCGGCGCGGGTCTGTTGCTTTCGGGCTTGCAGGCCGCAGGAGGCGGGGTCGATGCGCCCGCCGGACTTGCCCACCCAGGTCCATTTGCAGCCGCAGTAGAGCTCACCCATGGCGCTGCTGGCCTGGTCGAGATAGATCTTCTGTTTGGCCACGACCTTGGCTTCGGCAAAGGTGGCGGGAGGGTTGGCGAGCGCTGGAGTGGCGACGGACAAGAGCAGGGCAACGGCAGACAGCAGTTTTTTCATGGGCGAGCGCAAATCATCTTTCGGTGGAAGAGGCGGGGCGGGGAGGAAGGATCAGTCTTCTTTGGGGACGGTCCAGAAGATCTGGATGCCGCCATCGTCACGGTGGGCGAGGGTGACGTTGTCGTTCTCGGCGATTTCTTCGAGCAGGGTTTCCCAGTCGTCGGGTGACTCGTGCTCCAGGCGGAAGATCAGTGCTGCGCGGCTGCGCTGGGCGGTGGGGCTGTTGATGATCTTCTGGATGCGTACGCCCAGTTGTTCATAACTGCTGGGCGCTGCGGCGGTGCTAGCCATGGAACTTTCCTTATTTTGCTGTATGTGCGTACAGTATTTCACTGTCAGTTTTTTCGCAACAGCATGTCAGGCAAAAAGCATCCAAAGGCTAATGCGGTTGTAGCAGGAGCGGCACAGGGCCGCTCCAACTCAAACCTGAATCAATATTCCCAGAAGATCCGCTGCAGTTCCTTGCTGTCCTGGGTCTTGGTCATGGCGACCATTGCCAGGATCCGCGCCTTCTGCGGGTTCAGGTCATGGGCCACGACCCAGTCATTCTTGTCGTCCGGCTGTTCGGCGTTACGCAGCACGAAACCGCCCTGGTTGACGTGCGAGGAACGAATGATCTGCACGCCTTCCTTGCGCAGTTCCTGCAGTGCCGGGACTACGCGCGACGACACCGAGCCGTTGCCGGTGCCGGCATGGATGATCGCCTTGGCGCCACCCTGGGCCAGGGCCTTGTAAGCGGTATCGGTCACGTTGCCGTAGCCATAGGCGATGTCCACTTGGGGCAGGCTGCTGATCTGCTTGATGTCGAACTCGGAGTTGCTGGTGTGGCGCTTGGCCGGCAGGCGGAACCAGTACGATTTGCCTTCCACGACCATGCCCATCGGACCCCAGGCGCTCTTGAACGCCTCGGTCTTGATGTTGACCGACTTGCTGACGTCACGACCGGACTGGATCTCATCGTTCATGGTCACAAGTACGCCCTTGCCACGCGACTGCTTGTCGCCAGCCACGGCCACGGCGTTGTACAGGTTGAGCATGCCGTCGGCAGACATCGCGGTGCCCGGACGCATCGAGCCGACGACCACGATCGGCTTGTCGGTCTTCTCGACCAGATTGAGGAAGTAGGCCGTCTCTTCGAGGGTGTCGGTGCCGTGGGTGATGACGATACCGTCGACATCCTTGCTGTCGGCCAGCTCTGCGACACGTTTTGCCAGCTTGAGCAGGTCGTCGTTGCTGATGCTTTCGGAGGCGATCTGCATCACCTGTTCGCCACGTACGTTGGCGATGTCGGCCAGTTCCGGCACCCCGGCGATCAGCTTGTCGATGCCCAGCTTGGCAGCTTGGTAGGTCGCGCTGTTGGCAGCGCTGGCACCGGCCCCGGCAATGGTGCCGCCAGTGGCGAGGATGACCACATTGGCGAGCTTCTGCTGTTGTTCTGCTTCCTTGGCGGAAACGGTCATTGGCAGTGCAAGCAGCAGGGCGAGGGCGCCCGGTGCGAAGGTTTTCAGTGCGGTGTTCATTATTTTTTCTTCTCTCTTCCAAATGAGATGTTTATTCGCACAGGGTTGTAGGCAGGTTCCGTACCAAGGGGTACGGCAGTGGTGAGGCGCAGGGCGAATTGAGTCGGATTTTTCGCGGGCAAACCCGCTCCCAGCGGTGTATGGAGCACTTAACTACGGCGCTGCCATGGTAGGCACGGGCTTTCCCACGAGGCGGGTTGCGGGTGTTTTGCTATTCGGAAATCCGAACAATCTCTACGAGAGCTATTCGGTTTTCCGACTATTTACCGGATAATCTCCGAGCAGTACGACGGGAGCTGGAACCCCGGAAAGTCATTTGACAAAACCTGTTCCTGTTCCCATAGTAAGGCAGCGCAAACGTTTGCGGTCCGATAAAAATCACAAGATTCGGAGTTATCCCATGAAGCTGCCGTTCCCAGGTCGTCTGCTGGCTATTGCCATTCTCTCCTCCCTGTCTCTCGCCATCCCGCTGTCCCAGGCCCATGCCGAGGACAAGCCCAAGGTCGCGCTGGTCATGAAGTCGCTGGCCAACGAGTTCTTCCGCACCATGGAGGATGGCGCCAAGGCCTACCAGAAAGAACATCCCAACGATTTTGAACTTGTCGCCAACGGCATCAAGGACGAAACCGACACCGGCAACCAGATCCGTATCGTCGAGCAGATGATCGCCACCGGCGCCAAGGCCCTGGTCATCGCTCCGGCCGACTCCAAGGCTTTGGTGCCTGTGATCAAGAAAGCCATGGACGCGGGCATCACCGTGGTCAACATCGACAACCGCCTCGACCCCGAAGTGCTCAAGAGCAAAGGTATCAGCGTGCCGTTCGTTGGCCCCGACAACCGCAAGGGCGCGCGTCTGGTTGGCGATTACCTGGTGAAAGAGAAGCTCAAGGCCGGCGATCAGGTTGGCATCATCGAAGGTGTGCCGACCACCACCAACGCCCAGCAGCGCACCGCGGGCTTCAAGGATGCGATGGAGGCCGCGCAGATGAAGATCGTCTCGGTGCAGTCTGGCAACTGGGAAATCGACAAGGGCAACGCCGTTGCCGCCTCGATGCTCAACGAATACCCCGATCTCAAGGCGCTGCTGGCGGGTAACGACAGCATGGCCCTGGGCGCGGTCTCGGCTGTGCGTGCTGCCGGCAAGACCGGCCAGGTACAGGTGGTCGGCTACGACAACATCAACGCCATCAAGCCGATGCTCAAGGACGGCCGTGTGCTCGCCACGCTCGACCAGGCAGCCAGTCAGCAGGCCGTGTTCGGTATCCAGGCGGCGCTTAAGATGGTCAAGGGCGAGAAGCCTGATGTCGATGCCGACAATGTCATCCAGACACCGGTAGAACTGATCACCAAGTGATGCTGGCAGTGCGCTGAGTCCGATGCAGCGGTGGTTCGCCGCTCCCGCAGAGTCAGCGCCAGTTCAAGCAGTTGCAGCGCGTTCCATGAGAGAGGTGGCCATGTCGGCCCATGAATCCGTGCTCAGTGTCACCGGCCTGGGCAAGACGTACGCCCAGCCCGTTCTCGGCGATGTCACGCTAGACCTGCGCGGTGGCGAGGTGCTCGCCCTGACTGGCGAGAATGGCGCCGGCAAGAGCACCTTGTCCAAGCTCATCAGTGGCCTGGAAACTCCCACCACCGGGCAGATGACCTACCGCGGCAAACCCTACAGCCCTGGCAGTCGCAGCGAGGCCGAGCGCCTCGGTGTGCGCATGGTGATGCAGGAGCTCAACCTGCTGCCCACGCTCACCGTTGCCGAGAACCTGTTCCTCGACAACCTGCCCAGCCGCGCCGGCTGGATCAGCCAGAAGCGCCTGCGCCAGTTGGCCACCGCGGCCATGGCCCAGGTCGGGCTGGACGCCATCGATCCGGACACCCCGGTCGGCGAGCTGGGCATTGGCCATCAGCAGATGGTCGAGATCGCCCGCAACCTGATCGGCGACTGCCACGTGCTGATCTTCGACGAGCCCACTGCGATGCTTACTGCGCGCGAAGTGGAGCTGTTGTTCACGCAGATCGAACGTCTGCGCCAGCGCGGCGTGGCCATTGTCTATATCTCGCACCGGCTCGAAGAGCTGCAGCGTGTCTCGCAGCGCATCGCCGTGCTGCGCGACGGCAAGCTGGTGTGCGCCGAGCCGATTGCTCGCTACAGCAGCAACGAATTGGTCAACCTGATGGTCGGCCGCGAAGTCGGCGAGCACATCGACCTTGGCCGCCGCGAAATCGGTGCGCCGTTGCTCAAGGTCGAACACATGACCCGTGGCGACAAGGTGCGCGATGTGTCGTTCGAGGTCAGGGCAGGGGAGATCTTCGGTATCTCCGGGCTGATCGGTGCCGGGCGTACCGAGCTGTTGCGGCTGATCTACGGTGCCGATCGCGCCGACAGTGGCAGCATCCAGCTCGGACGCCCGCTGCAGCCGGTGGTCATCGACTCGCCCAAAGCCGCTGTGCGCGCCGGTATCGCGCTGATCACCGAGGACCGCAAAGGCGAGGGCCTTCTGCTGCCGCATTCGATCAGCGCCAATGTCGCCCTGGGCAACCTGGGTGCGGTATCGCGGGCCGGCATCCTCGACGCCACTGCCGAGCGTGAGCTTGCCGAGCGGCAGATCAGCGCCATGCGTATCCGTAGCGCGAGCTCTGCCCAGGCGGTCGGCGAGCTGTCTGGTGGCAATCAGCAGAAGGTGGTGATCGGTCGCTGGTTGGAGCGCGATTGCCAGGTGCTGATGTTCGATGAACCCACCCGCGGCATCGACGTCGGCGCCAAGTTCGACATCTATGGGTTGCTGGCCGAGCTTGCCCGCCAGGGCAAGGCCCTGGTGGTGGTGTCCAGTGACCTGCGCGAGCTGATGCTGATCTGCGACCGCATCGCCGTGCTTTCCGCTGGCCAACTGATCGAGACCTTCGACCGTGATGGCTGGAGCCAGGACCAGATCCTTGCCGCCGCCTTCGCCGGTTATCAGAAACGTGACGCACTGCTGCATGACGCAGCTCCCAGGATGGATGTATGAAGACCCCCTCCCTCGACTCCGCCGGCAGCACGCCGGCCCGCCGCAGCGGCACTTATTTCGGCCTGGGCACCTACCTGGGGCTGGCCGGCGCCTTGCTGGCGATGATCGTGCTGTTCTCGTTCCTGAGCAGCCACTTCCTCTCGTACGCCACCTTCAGCACCCTGGCCAACCAGATACCCGACCTCATGGTGTTGGCCGTCGGCATGACCTTCGTGCTGATCATCGGTGGTATCGACCTGTCGGTCGGTTCGGTACTTGCCCTGGCCGCCTCGACCGTCAGCGTCGCCATCCTCGGCTGGGGGTGGAGTGTGCTGCCTGCCGCGCTCCTGGGCATGGCCATCGCCGCCCTGGCCGGTAGCATCACCGGTGCGGTCACCGTGGCCTGGCGCATTCCGTCGTTCATCGTCTCGCTCGGCGTGCTGGAAATGGCCCGCGGCCTGGCCTACCAGTTCACCGATTCACGCACCGCCTATATCGGCGACGCATTCTCCTGGTTCTCCAACCCGATCGCCTTCGGGATATCCCCGGCCTTCATCATCGCCTTACTGGTGATCGTGCTCGCCCAGCTGGTACTGACCCGCACCGTGTTCGGTCGTTACCTGATCGGCATCGGCACCAATGAAGAGGCCGTGCGCCTGGCAGGCATCGACCCGCGTCCGTACAAGATCGGCGTGTTTGCGCTGATGGGGTTGCTGGCCGGTCTGGCCGCGCTGTTCCAGATTTCCCGCCTTGAGGCTGCTGACCCGAATGCGGGCTCGGGCCTTGAGTTGCAGGTGATTGCCGCCGTGGTGATCGGCGGCACCAGCCTGATGGGCGGGCGAGGCTCGATCATCAGCACGTTCTTCGGTGTGCTGATCATTTCCGTACTGGCTGCGGGCTTGGCGCAGATCGGCGCTTCCGAGCCAACCAAGCGCATCATCACTGGCGCTGTGATCGTCATCGCCGTGGTCCTCGATACCTATCGCAGCCGGCGTGCGACCCGGCGGAACTGACCCATGGCAACCATCAAAGACGTCGCGGCACTGGCGGGTATTTCCTACACCACTGTGTCCCATGTATTGAACAAGACCCGTCCGGTCAGCGAGCACGTGCGGCTGAAGGTCGAGGCCGCCATCGCCGAACTGGACTATGTTCCAAGCGCCGTGGCCCGCTCGCTCAAGGCGCGCAGCACTGCGACCATCGGCTTGCTGGTGCCCAGCAGCGTCAACCCGTACTTCGCCGAGCTGGCGCGCGGTATCGAGGACGGCTGCGAGCGCAACGGTTATTGCGTGATCCTGTGCAATTCGGACGATGATCCGAAGAAGCAGCGCAGCTACCTGAGGGTGCTGCTGGAAAAACGCATCGATGGCCTGATCGTCGCCTCGGTGGGCGAAGACCGTGACCTGCTCGAAAGCCTGGCTGCCGTGCGCACGCCAATGGTCATCGTCGACCGAGCCCTCGAAGGTGTCGATGCCGACCTTGTGCGTATCGATCACGAGCTGGGGGCCTATCTGGCTACGCGCCACCTGCTTGAACTCGGCCATACCGACATTGCCTGCATCGGCGGTCCGGCCGAGACTGGCGTCAGCCAACTGCGTGTGACCGGTTTTCGTCGCGCCATGGCCGAGGCCGGGCTGGACGTGGCCGCCGATCGCGTGCTGCATAGCGACTTTACCAGCCCTGGTGGGCACGCAGCGGCTGCGCAGTTGCTCGAAGACAGGCCGCCGACGGCGATCTTTGCGGGCAACGACATGATCGGCTTCGGTGTGTTGCGTGCTGCGGCCGAGCGCAATATCGACGTCCCTGGCCAGCTATCGGTAATCGGTTTCGATGACATCGAGCTGAGCCGCTATGTGTATCCGCCGCTGACCACTGTCGGCCAGTCGATCCGCGAGCTGGGCGACAGCGCTGCGCAGTTGCTGCTGTCGCGCATCGCTACACCGCGCCGCGATACGGCGCAGCAACGTATCGTCGCGCCGCGTATCGTGCTGCGCGAATCCACCGGGCCGCGCCCGGACCTGTTCAATGATTACCGCTAAGGAAGACCCATGCATGCCAAGGTCGTAGTGGTCGGCAGCCTCAACATGGACCTGGTGGCCCGTGCCGAGCGTCTGCCGCGTGGCGGCGAAACCCTCGCCGGCGACAGTTTTTTCACCGTGCCCGGCGGCAAGGGTGCCAACCAGGCCGTCGCTGCCGCGCGCCTGGGGGCGAGCGTGGCCATGGTCGGCAATGTCGGCGATGACGCCTATGGCCAGCAGTTGCGCCAGGCCCTGGAGAGCGAAAATATCGATTGCCAGGCGGTGGGCGTCTGCGCGGGCGTGTCCAGTGGCGTGGCGTTGATCGTGGTGGATGCCGCCAGCCAGAACGCCATCGTCATCATCCCGGGCGGCAATGGCCTGTTGACCCCCGAGTCGGTGCAGCGCTTCGATGCGTTGCTGCAGAACGCCGAGGTGATCATTTGCCAGCTCGAGGTGCCACCTGCCACCGTGGCGTGGACTCTGGCTCGCGGTCGCGAGCTGGGCAAGACGGTCATTCTCAACCCGGCCCCGGCGACGGGTCCGCTGCCCAGAGCGTGGTTCGCCCATATCGACTACCTCATCCCCAACGAGAGCGAGGCCGAGGCCTTGACCGGCCTGCCGGTGAACGATATCGACAGTGCTCGCTGTGCCGCCGAGCGCCTGCGCGAATGGGGTGCGGGCAAGGTGATCGTCACCCTGGGCGCTGAAGGTGCATTGTTCGTCAGCGAGCATGGCAGCCGTCATTTCCCGGCGACCAAGGTCAAGCCGCTGGACACCACGGCGGCAGGCGACACCTTCGTTGGTGGCTTCGCGGCGGGGCTTGCCTGTGGGCTGGAGGAGGGCGAGGCGATCGTGCGGGGGCAGCGTGCTGCAGCCATCTCGGTCACACGTGCAGGGGCGCAGCCATCCATTCCCTTCCTTAAGGAGTTGGCGCCATGAAGAAGACCGCGCTGCTCAATATCGCCCTGTCGCGCACCATTGCCGGCTTGGGGCACGGCGACATCCTGGTGATCGGCGACGCCGGCCTGCCGGTGCCACCAGGGGTGGAATTGATCGACCTGGCATTGACGCCGGGCATTCCGGACTTTGCCAGCGTGCTGCGCGTAGTGCTCAGCGAGATGCAGGTGGAGCGGCATGTGTTGGCCGAGGAGATTTTCAGCGCCGCACCGTCTGGGCTGGTGGAGGTCGAGGAGCAGCATGCGCTGGGCTTGCTCGGTGAGCGCCAGCGCATGTCTCACGAGGCGTTCAAGGCCTTGAGCCAGCAGGCGCGGGCGGTGGTCCGCACGGGGGAATGCAAGCCCTACAGCAATATTGCGTTGATTGCGGGTGTCACGTTCTGAGGTAGAGGGCGTCTTTATTGGCCCGCCCACCCGAAACAGACCAAACAACAAAAGCAAAGGAGTGAAGCGGGATGTTGATCAACAAAGCCAAACGTTTGCTACAAGGAGTCGTGCTCATGTCCACGATGACTGCTGCCAGTGCATTCGCCGCCCCACGTGACCTGATCATCGACACCGACCCCGGCGCCGACGATGTCGTGGTCTTGTTTCTGGCCATGGCCTCGCCCGAGGAGCTGAAGATCCGCGCCATCACCACCGTCGCCGGCAATGTGCGTCTCGACAAGACCTCCCGCAACGCACGCCTGGCGCGCGAATGGGCCGGCCGTGAAGACATTCCGGTCTACGCCGGGGCGGGGCGCCCCCTGGTGCGCACGCCGATCTACGCCGCCGATGTCCATGGCGAGGAAGGCTTGACCGGTGTCGCGGTGCATGAGCCCAAGCAGCCTCTGGCCAAAGGCAATGCCGTGCAGTACCTGGTCGACACCCTCGATACCGCCGAGCCCCACAGCATCACCATCGCCATGCTCGGCCCGCAGACCAACCTCGCTCTGGCGCTGATCCAGAAGCCGGAAATCGTCAAGGGCATCAAGGAAGTGGTGATCATGGGCGGCGCCCACTTCAATGGCGGCAACATCACCCCGGTGGCCGAGTTCAACCTCTACGCCGATCCGCATGCTGCCGAAGTGGTGCTGGCCAGTGGCGTCAAGCTGACTTACCTGCCGCTGGACGTGACCCACAAGATCATCACCAGCGACGCTCGTCTCAAGCAGCTCGCCGCTGTCGGCAACGACGCCAGCAAGAAGGTGGTGGACATCCTCAACGCCTACATCAAGTACGACATGGACAAGTACGGCATGAGTGGTGGCCCGGTGCACGACGCCACGGTCATCGCCTACCTGCTCAAGCCAGAGCTGTTCAGTGGCAGGCAGATTCACATGACAGTCGACAGCCGCGAAGGCCCGACCTTCGCCCAGACTGTCGCCGACTGGTACGGCGTGCTCAAGCAGCCGGCCAACGTGATGTGGATCGAGAACGGCGACGCCCAGGGCTTCTTCGACCTGCTCAGCGCTCGCCTGGCTCGATTGAAATAGCGGCGTGCGGCGCGTAGCGCTCGAACACTTGTTCGATGAAGCTGCGCGCCGCTTCACTGCCCCGATCACGGACCAGCAGGTCGATGGCGATCAGCAGTAATTCTTCCGGAGTGCCCGGGCTGTAGGCGCTCTGGCCCTCGGCCCATTTGACCTTGATGTCGGCGTCTATGCTGTGGGTGTTCATGGGGGTACTCGCGACTGTGCCTGGTGCCTGGGGTCGAACACCGGCTCCTGGCGTTCGCGGGGGAGGCGAGACGCACTCCACGTCTGCCAAGTAAATCATGCCTTTGCCGCCGTTGCGCTGCGACTTAAGCATAAGCAGGCCGCCCGCCCTAACCAATCGCCACGGTGCAAAATCCGGTCACGATTGCTTTTGGCCTGATCGGGCGAGATCAGGCAGACTTGAGCGGTTTTGCAACAAACTGTGAGCGGAGCGGTCGCATATGACAGTTCCCGAGATCGATTAGGAGGATTCATGTTTCGTACCCGCGCTTCCCTGGCGACCTTGCTGATGGCTGCCGTTCTGGCTGGTTGCAGCACCGGTGGGTCGTCTGATGGCGGCAGCGCCGCGCCGACGACCCCTGCTGGTGGCGATGGCCGTTGCAGCGCCGGTGGTGCCGATTTCGCTGTCGGCAAGCAGGGCACGCCCGAGCTGCTTGAGCAGGCCCGCAAGGCAACTGGCGCGCAGACCGCTCGCATCCTCAAGCCCCATGATGTCGTCACCCTGGAATACCGTTCCGATCGTTTGAACCTGAACGTCGACGAGCAGGGCAAGGTCATCCGCGCCAACTGCGGCTGATCGCCCGAGGGAGATGGTTTGTCCGGATAAATCCGAATCCATGAAAAAACCCGCCGGTGAAGGCGGGTTTTTTTACTGCGGTATCCGAATTACTCCGGACGAACCTGAGCAGCCTGCATGCCCTTCTGGCCTTTTTCGGCAACGAAGGAAACAGTCTGGCCTTCTTTCAGGCTCTTGAAGCCGTCGGATTCGATGGCCTTGAAGTGTACGAACAGGTCGTCGCCGCCGCCTGCTGGGGTGATGAAGCCGTAGCCTTTCTCATCATTGAACCATTTGACGGTGCCTTGTTGGCGATTGGACATGAGGTGAATCTCCAGAACATTTAGTTTTTCAGTGGTGCAATGCGGCCGAGGCTACGGAGCACCGGCAACATCATAGTCTAATTCTGCTTATGTAGCGCTGTTTACCTTAGCCGGATACTGATCTGGCGCAAACAATGCGCGATCGGTGCGGCTCGGCGGGTCATCATTTTGGCTTGCAGGCGGCCTGTACCACGCTCTGGGCTTTCGCCATCAACTTGGCGTCGACGCCGTCCGTGCTGTCGAGGTCCTGGATCTCCTTATCGGTGAAATTCTTTTTGATGGCTTGGGCGCCGCAATCGCAGTGCTTCTTCGCCGTTGCCGCGTCCACGCCCTGGCCGGTCGCGACTTGCTGGCACTGGGTCATGTAGGCTGCCTCCTTGCCGGCGGGGAAGTTACCTGCGGTGGCGGCCAGTGGCAGCAGCAGGACGCTCGCGGCACACGCGGCCAGAAGAGACTGAACTCGCATAACCAGACACTCCTTGGGTTAGGTCTCATCAAGAGTAGGATGCTTCAGAGGGTCTGATAGGAATTTTTCCGTACAAGTTCACCGCTCCGGCGTAAATTCCAAATATTTCTGCGTCACGCGCAGGCCGCGTGCTAGCATGGTCGGCTTGCAGCTGTTCACGTCCAGCGCGCAAGTTTTCTTTCCAGTCACTCTGGTTCGCCCCTGACAGGCCGAAAGGCTTCTGCCGCTGTGAGGCAGGCTTTCCTCCGGGAAAGGCAGGTCGGATCTTGTACTGGCTCATCCCAACCCACGTGACCTTTGGTAGGGGTCACCACTAGGAGAGGAGGCGCCATGCCCACCATTACTCTTCCCGATGGCAGTCAACGTTCGTTCGACAAGGCCGTAACCGTAGCTGAAGTTGCCGCATCCATTGGTGCAGGCCTCGCCAAGGCCACCTTGGCCGGCAAGGTCGACGGCAAACTGGTCGATGCCTGCGACCTGATCGAACACGACGCCACCCTGCAGATCATCACCCCCAAAGATGAAGAGGGACTGGAGATCATCCGTCACTCGTGCGCCCACCTGATCGGCCACGCGGTGAAGCAGCTGTACCCGACCGCCAAGATGGTGATCGGCCCGGTGATCGACGAAGGCTTCTATTACGACATCGCCTACGAGCGTCCTTTCACCCCCGAGGACCTCGCTGCGATCGAACAGCGCATGCACCAGCTGATCGACAAGGACTACGACGTCGTCAAGAAGATGACCCCGCGTGCCGAAGTCATCGATGTGTTCAGCACCCGTGGCGAAGACTATAAGCTGCGTCTGGTTGAAGACATGCCGGACGAGCAGGCCATGGGCCTGTACTATCACGAAGAATACGTCGACATGTGCCGTGGCCCGCACGTGCCGAACACCCGTTTCCTCAAGGCGTTCAAGCTGACCAAGCTGTCCGGCGCCTACTGGCGCGGCGACGCCAAGAACGAGCAGCTGCAGCGCGTGTACGGTACCGCCTGGGCTGACAAGAAGCAGCTGGCGGCCTATATCCAGCGCATCGAAGAAGCCGAAAAGCGCGACCACCGCAAGATCGGCAAGCAGCTCGACCTCTTCCACCTGCAGGAAGAAGCCCCAGGCATGGTGTTCTGGCACGCCAACGGCTGGACCGTGTACCAGGTACTCGAGCAGTACATGCGCCAGGTCCAGCGCGAGAACGGCTACCAGGAAATCAAGACCCCGCAGGTCGTCGACCGCATCCTCTGGGAGCGCTCCGGCCACTGGTCCAACTATGCCGAGAACATGTTCACCACTTCGTCGGAAAACCGCGACTACGCGGTAAAACCGATGAACTGCCCGTGCCACGTGCAGGTGTTCAACCAAGGCCTGAAGTCGTACCGCGACCTGCCGCTGCGCCTGGCCGAATTCGGTGCCTGCCACCGTAACGAGCCGTCCGGCGCCTTGCACGGCATCATGCGCGTGCGCGGCTTCGTGCAGGACGACGCCCACATCTTCTGCACCGAAGAGCAGGTGAAGAAGGAAGCGGCCGACTTCATCAAGCTGACCCTGGACGTGTACAAGGACTTCGGTTTCACCGACGTCGCCATGAAACTGTCCACTCGTCCGGCCAAGCGTGTCGGTTCCGAAGAGCTGTGGGACCGTGCTGAAGGTGCGCTGGCCGACGCCTTGAACGAATCCGGTCTGGCTTGGGAATACCAGCCGGGCGAGGGCGCGTTCTATGGTCCGAAGATCGAGTTCACCCTGCGCGACTGCCTCGGTCGTAACTGGCAATGCGGTACTCTGCAGTACGATCCGAATCTTCCGGAGCGTCTGGATGCCAGCTATATCGCCGAAGATAACGCCCGTAAGCGTCCTGTGATGCTGCACCGCGCCATCCTCGGCTCGTTCGAGCGCTTCATCGGCATGCTGATCGAGCACTACGCCGGTGTGTTCCCAGCGTGGTTGGCACCGACCCAGGCGGTGATCATGAATATCACCGACAAACAGGCCGATTTCGCCCTCGAGGTGGAAAAAACGTTGAACGGAAGCGGTTTCCGTGCCAAGTCCGACTTGAGAAATGAGAAGATCGGCTTTAAAATCCGCGAGCATACGTTGCTGAGGGTCCCGTACCTTTTGGTTATAGGGGACCGCGAAGTCGAAACGCAAACCGTCGCTGTGCGTACTCGCGAAGGCGCAGACCTGGGCTCCATGCCCGTCGCGCAATTCGCTGAGCTCCTGTCGCATGCGGTTTCCCGGCGTGGTCGCCAAGAATCGGAGTAATGACTATTAAGCGTGAAATGAGAAACGATAAACGAACTGCACCTAAGGCACCGATCAACGAGAATATCTCGGCACGCGAGGTTCGGTTAATTGGCGCTGATGGCGAGCAGATTGGCATCGTCTCGATTGATGAAGCGCTTCGTATCGCTGATGAAGCGAAGCTGGATCTGGTGGAAATCTCCGCTGACGCTGTCCCACCTGTTTGCAAGGTGATGGACTACGGCAAGCACCTCTTCGAGAAGAAGAAGCAGGCCAACGAAGCGAAGAAGAACCAGAAGCAGATCCAGATCAAAGAAATCAAGTTTCGTCCAGGGACGGAAGAAGGGGATTACCAGGTAAAACTACGCAACCTGGTACGTTTCCTTACCGATGGGGACAAGGCCAAGATCTCTCTGAGATTCCGCGGCCGTGAGATGGCCCACCAGGAGCTGGGTATGGAACTGTTGAAGCGGGTCGAAACCGACCTCGTCGAATACGGGACCGTCGAACAGCATCCTAAGATGGAAGGACGCCAGCTTATGATGGTCATCGCTCCCAAAAAGAAGAAGTAATCTCCCGGGCACGGCAGGCCTGATGATTATTGTGTAATTTTATCGAATGCGGAGTTCCAACATGCCAAAAATGAAAACCAAGAGCGGTGCTGCGAAGCGTTTCCTGAAAACAGCTTCCGGCTTCAAGCACAAGCACGCTTTCAAGAGCCACATCCTGACCAAAATGTCGACCAAGCGTAAGCGTCAACTGCGCGGTGCCAGCTTGCTGCACCCGTCTGACGTGGCAAAAGTCGAGCGCATGCTGCGCGTACGTTAATTTCGGTCAAAGATAGAGGAAGTTACTCATGGCTCGTGTAAAGCGTGGCGTCATCGCTCGTAAGCGTCACAAGAAAATTCTGAAACTGGCTAAAGGCTACTACGGTGCACGCTCGCGCGTATTCCGCGTCGCCAAGCAAGCGGTCATCAAGGCAGGCCAATACGCCTACCGCGACCGTCGCCAGAAGAAGCGTCAGTTCCGCGCTCTGTGGATCGCTCGTATCAACGCCGGTGCCCGCACCAACGGCCTGTCCTACAGCCGTCTGATTGCTGGCCTGAAAAAGGCGTCGATCGAAATCGACCGCAAGGTTCTGGCCGACCTGGCAGTGAACGAAAAAGCGGCGTTTGCTGCGATTGTCGAGAAAGCTAAAGCCGTCCTGGCTTAAGTACCCGCGACAATCATCCGCCGGCACTCCGTGTCGGCGGGTGTAAAACGTCATCGATAGGGGAAGAGCCTTCAAAGCTCTTCCCCTATTTTCGTATCTGGAGTCTGTACATGGAAAACCTGGACGCGCTGGTCTCCCAAGCCCTCGAGGCCGTGGAGCGCGCTGAAGACATCAATACCCTGGAACAGATCCGGGTCCAATTTCTCGGCAAGAAGGGCGAGCTGACCCAGGTGATGAAGACCCTGGGCAACCTGCCAGCCGAAGAGCGCCCCAAGGTCGGTGCGCTGATCAACGACGCCAAGGAACGTGTCACTGACGTGCTCAACGCACGCAAGGCCGCCTTCGAAGAGGCTGAGCTGAACGCTCGCCTGGCTGCCGAATGCATTGATGTCACCCTGCCAGGCCGCGGCCAGGCCACCGGTGGCCTGCACCCGATCACCCGTACCCTCGAGCGCATCGAGCAGTTCTTCACCCACATCGGCTACGGCATCGCCGAAGGCCCTGAGGTCGAAGACGACTACCACAACTTCGAAGCGCTCAACATCCCCGGCCACCACCCGGCCCGGGCGATGCACGACACCTTCTACTTCAATGCCAACATGCTGCTGCGCACCCACACTTCGCCCGTTCAGGTGCGGACCATGGAAAGCACCCAGCCGCCGATCCGCATTGTCTGCCCGGGCCGCGTATACCGCTGCGACTCGGATATCACCCACTCGCCGATGTTCCACCAGATCGAAGGCCTGCTGGTCGACCGCGACATCAACTTCGCCGACCTCAAGGGCACCATCGAAGAGTTCCTGCGGGTGTTCTTCGAGAAAGAGCTGGCGGTGCGTTTCCGTCCGTCGTTCTTCCCCTTCACCGAGCCGTCCGCCGAAGTCGACATGGAGTGCGTGATGTGCTCCGGCAAAGGCTGCCGCGTGTGCAAGCAGACCGGCTGGCTGGAAGTGATGGGCTGCGGCATGGTCCACCCGAACGTGCTGCGCATGTCCGGCATCGACCCGGAAGAATTCTCCGGCTTCGCCTTCGGCATGGGTGTCGAGCGCTTGGCCATGCTGCGCTATGGCGTCAACGATTTGCGTCTGTTCTTCGACAACGACCTGCGGTTCCTGGCGCAATTCCGCTAGGCCACACCTCGACGCAATCTTCAGGAGAACAGCATGAAATTCAGTGAACAGTGGCTGCGCGGTTGGGTAAACCCGCAAGTCTCCCGTGACGAACTGGTCGCCCGCCTGTCCATGGCCGGCCTGGAAGTTGACAGCGTCACCCCGGCGGCTGGCCAGTTCAGCGGCATCGTGGTGGGTGAGATTCTCGCCACCGAGCAGCACCCGGACGCCGACAAGCTGCGTGTCTGCCAGGTCAGCAACGGCCAGGAAACCTTCCAGGTGGTCTGTGGCGCCCCCAATGCGCGCCCCGGCATCAAGATCCCGTTCGCCATGATCGGCGCCGAACTGCCTGGCGACTTCAAGATCAAGAAGGCCAAGCTGCGTGGTGTCGAATCCTTCGGCATGCTGTGCTCGGCCGCCGAGCTGCAGATCAGCGAAGAGAACGACGGCCTGCTGGAGCTGGCAGCCGACGCGCCGGTGGGTGAAGACATTCGCCAGTACCTCAACCTGGACGACGCCAGCATCGAAATCGGCCTGACCCCCAACCGCGGCGACTGCCTGTCGGTGGCGGGCCTGGCGCGCGACGTCAGCGCCCTGTACGACGTCCCGGTTACCCGTCCGGTAGTCCCGGCCGTCGCACCTGCCCACGACGAAGTACGCCCGGTGGACGTCAGCGCTCCCGCGGCCTGCCCACGCTACTTGGGACGCGTCATCCGCAACGTCGACCTGAGCAAGCCGACCCCGCTGTGGATGGTCGAGCGCCTGCGCCGCAGCGACGTACGCAGCATCGACGCTGCCGTCGACATCACCAACTACGTGATGCTCGAACTCGGCCAGCCGATGCACGCCTTCGACCTCGCCGAAATCAACGGCGGCATCCGCGTGCGCATGGCCGAGGAGGGTGAGAAGCTCGTCCTGCTCGACGGTCAGGAAGTTGCCCTGCGTAGCGACACCCTGGTCATCGCCGACCACACCCGCGCCCTGGCCATCGCCGGCGTCATGGGTGGCGAGCACAGTGGTGTCAACACCGAGAAGACCCGCGACCTGTTCCTGGAGAGCGCCTTCTTCGAGCCTGTTTCCGTTGCTGGCAAGGCCCGTTCCTACGGCCTGCACACCGATGCCTCGCACCGTTACGAGCGCGGTGTCGACTCGCAACTGGCCCGCGAAGCCATGGAGCGCGCTACCGCCCTGGTGCTCGAGATCGTCGGCGGCGAAGCCGGCCCGATCGTCGAAGCCGTGAGCGAGCAGCACCTGCCCAAGGTTGCTCCGGTCACCCTGCGCGCCGAACGCGTCAGCCAGATGCTCGGCATGGACATGGCCCCGGCCAAGATCGAACAACTGCTCAACGCCCTGGAGCTGAAAACCAGCACCAATGGGGCAGGGGTGTGGACTGTCGAGATCCCGAGCCACCGCTTCGACATCAGCCTCGAAGTCGACCTGATCGAAGAGCTGGCGCGCCTGTACGGCTACAACAATCTGCCGGTTCGCTACCCGCAAGCCCGCTTGGCCCCCAAGGCTCGTTCGGAATCGCGCGGCGAGCTGCCGGTCCTGCGTCGCCTGCTGGTCGCCCGCGGCTACCAGGAAGCCATCACCTACAGCTTCATCGATCCCAAGCTGTTCGAGCTGTTCACCCCGGGCGTCGAGCCGCTGATGCTGGCCAACCCCATCTCCAGCGACATGGCCGCGATGCGCGCCTCGCTGTGGCCGGGCCTGGTCAAGGCGCTGCAGCACAACCTCAACCGCCAGCAAGACCGCGTGCGCCTGTTCGAAAGCGGCCTGCGCTTCGTCGGCCAGTTGGGCGACCTCAAGCAGCAACCGATGATCGCCGGCGTGATCACCGGCAGCCGCCTGCCGGAAGGCTGGGCCAATGGCCGTGACAGTGTCGATTTCTTCGACATGAAGGCCGACGTCGAAGCCCTGCTGGGCTACTCCGGCGCGCTCGCCGACTTCAGCTTCAGCGCAGGCAAGCACCCAGCCCTGCACCCTGGCCAAACCGCCCGCATCGAGCGCGACGGCAAGGAAGTGGGCTACCTGGGCGCGATCCACCCGGAGCTGGCCAAGACCCTCGGCCTGGAGCGTCCCGTGTTCGTCTTCGAGCTGGTACTGGGTGATGTGGTCGAAGGTCGTCTGCCGAAATTCAGCGAACTGTCCAAGTTCCCTGAAACCCGTCGTGACCTGGCGTTGATCGCAGGACGTGATGTGGCGTCGAGCGCCGTGCTTGAAGTAATTCGTGACAATGCAGGGGAATGGCT
Source organism: Pseudomonas putida (assembly GCF_001636055.1). Lineage (NCBI taxonomy): Bacteria > Pseudomonadati > Pseudomonadota > Gammaproteobacteria > Pseudomonadales > Pseudomonadaceae > Pseudomonas > Pseudomonas putida. Next base: position 3,970,395 of record NZ_CP011789.1, on the reverse strand, counting down.
CACAGACCTCAGGCTGTTTGATGTCTACCAGGGTAAAGGTATTGATCCTGATAGAAAAAGCCTCGCGGTCGGCTTGACCTGGCAGCATCCATCGCGCACTCTTAACGACGATGAGGTGAACACCACCCTGCAAAATATCCTCACCTCGCTCGAACAAAGGTTGAACACCACGTTAAGGAAATAACGGCATGGGTGCTCTGACGAAAGCTGAGATGGCCGAAAGGCTGTACGAGGAGCTGGGGCTTAACAAGCGCGAGGCCAAGGAGCTGGTCGAGTTGTTTTTCGAAGAAATTCGTCACGCGCTTGAGGAGAACGAGCAGGTCAAGTTGTCCGGATTCGGCAACTTCGACCTTCGCGACAAACGCCAGCGGCCGGGCCGCAACCCCAAGACAGGGGAAGAGATCCCGATCACCGCACGGCGCGTCGTCACCTTTCGTCCAGGGCAGAAACTGAAAGCCCGGGTTGAGGCCTATGCTGGAACCAAGCCATAACGACGAGCTGCCCCCCATTCCGGGCAAACGCTACTTCACCATCGGTGAGGTGAGTGAGCTCTGTGCGGTAAAACCGCACGTGCTGCGTTACTGGGAGCAAGAGTTCCCGCAGCTCAACCCGGTCAAGCGCCGCGGAAACCGGCGGTATTATCAGCGCCAAGATGTGCTGATGATCCGCCAGATCCGCGCGTTGCTGTATGACCAGGGCTTCACCATCGGCGGCGCGCGCTTGCGCATGTCCAGTGATGAGGCCAAGGATGACACGACCCAGTACAAGCAGCTGATTCGACAGATGATTGCCGAGTTGGAGGATGTGCTGGTGGTGTTGAAGAAGTGACCTGCTTGGCGATGAATGGATTTTTTTGAAAAAAAGCTTCCATTATTCAAAAGGTTAGGTTAGATTTCTTACCGTTCTCAGCGGTACCGAGAATAGAGTCGGGGCGTAGCGCAGCCCGGTAGCGCACTTGCATGGGGTGCAAGGGGTCGAGTGTTCGAATCACTCCGTCCCGACCAAAAAACTCCAAAGAATCCAGTCACTTAGCGGTGACTGGATTTTTTTATGCATTCTCATTTTATCGCTGACAGAAATCTTGCCTCGCTTTTTGCCCCACCGAAATGTCGCTCGGATTAGCACATGAAGGTCCTCGGGGTGGAAGTGAAAATGATTACGTCATGATCTCGGGACGTGTTCCCACCGGTTGGCACGCAACTGGGCCGGACGGCATGTGCCGCTGCGGACGTTGTGGACGACCTCGCACTATGAGCGGCCGGTGATGCCGTAAGACTGCGAATGTGGTGGAAAAGGATGGGAAGCCCCGCTTTTTATTCCTTTGTTGGAAAAAAAGATCCATGGTTTCCGAGCGCTCTACTACGAGGGTTACACGGCTCAGGCAAGTCGGGATCGGCAATTAGAAAGAAGACGCTAAATTGACGCCAAGATGATGGCTAAATAACATTGCCCGCTATTTCATTTCCAGGGACTGGAACATGCTGGCAGGTGTTACCCCCGTACCGCGACTCGCCGTCTGCGCGCTGCGGGCCATTCTTGATGTCGGCGGTGCCCAAGCCGCCTCACCCGGCGACCAGGACCTGATCCGCGAACGCCAGAACCGTCTGCTCGAAGAACAGCAACGCCGCCTCGACGAGTTGCGCACCCTGCCGGGCAAAGCCGCCGGGCAGGGAGAGGCGCCGTCGCGCGAAGAAACTCGCTGCTTCACCATCCGCACCATTACCCTCAAGGGTGCCAACAGCCTTTCCAATGGCGAACGCGAACGCCTGTTGGCGCCGTTCATTGGCCAATGCCTGGGCGTCAGCCAGCTCAACGATCTGCTCAAGGTCATCACCAACCATTACCTGGACCGTGGCCGGGTGACCAGCCGTGCCTACCTGCCGCAGCAGGACCTGTCCACCGGCCATCTGCAAGTGCTGGTGGTCGAAGGGCGCCTGGAGAGCCTGCGCGCCGATCCTGACAGCGGCCTGAGCGAGCGCGAGTTGGCCATGGCCTTTCCCGGCTCGCCGGGCGAGGGCCTGAACCTGCGTGAAATCGAGCAGATGGTCGACCAGCTCAACCGCTTGCCGTCGAACCGGGCGCAAATGGAACTGGCCCCCGGCGAGGCCGTGGGCGGCAGCCAGGTGCTGGTGCGCAACCAGGCGCAGAAACCCTGGCGCGCTTCGCTGTCGCGCAATAACGGCGGGCAGCGCAGCACCGGCGAGCAGCAGTTGAACCTGGGCCTTGAATGGGACAGCCCGCTGGGCCTGGCCGACCAACTGGTGCTACGCGGCGGCCACGACGTGGTCAGCGACCACACCCAGGGCTCGAAGAACGGTGCGCTCTATTACAACCTGCCCTGGGGCTGGTGGAACTTCAGCTACAGCTACAGTGAGAGCGAGTACCGCGCCCAAGCCCAGGGCAACGGTTTCAGCTTCAGGCAAAGCGGCGACAGCCAGAACCACCAGTTGCGTGCCGAGCGCGTGGTGCACCGCGACGCCACCAGCAAGACCTCGCTCAACGCCGGCATCGCCCACCTGCGCACCAACAACTACATCGAAGACAGCCGCCTGGATGGCAGCAGCAACCGTCTGAGCGAAGCACAGTTCGGCATCAACCATGGCCGTCGTCTGGGCAATGCCTTCGTCAACCTCGACCTCGGCCTGCAGGAAGGCATCGGTGCTTTCGACGCCCAGGACAACGGCCACCCGCGCCCCGGCGAACCGGTGGCGCGCTATCGCAAGTACACCGCCACCGTCAGCTACGTGCAGGGCTTCGAAGTGCTGGGCGAGCGCCTGAGCTTCAGCAGCCTGGCCACCGGTCAGCGCAGCGAGGACGTGCTGTTCAGCCCGCAGCGCATCAGCCTGGGCGGCGAGGCCTCGGTGCGCGGCCTCAAGGACCAGTAGTTGTCGGGCGACAGTGGCGCGTACTGGCGTAACGACCTGCGCTGGACTCGCCCGGTCACCTGGGCCGCCTTGCGCCCGGTGCTGGCCGAGTATGGCGTGGGCCTGGGCTACGACATTGGCGTGATCCACAACGACCGCTACAACGGCGACCGCCATGGTCGTGCCAGCAGCCACGCTTTCGAGCTGTTCGCCCGCGGCCAGCACCTGGCGGCCAGCGTGACCTTCGCCCACAGCCTGGAGCGCCCAGGGGCACTACCCGACAAGGAACGCCCAGTGTACTTCCGCCTGGACCTGTTCATCTGACCCACTGATTCAAGAGACAGCACATGGACGTTCGCCGCTTCGCCTTCCTCGCCCGCCAGCCTTCCGCCCGCCTGCAGACGCGCGAGCACTTCTGCGGCCTGCCCAAACGTGGACTGGCGCTGCTGCTGGCCAACGTCATGTTCTGGCAACCGTTGTGGGCCCAGGCTGCCGACGGCGTTGCGGTCAGTGCACCGGGCACCAGCCTCGGCCAGGCGGGCAACGGCGTGCCGATCGTCAACATCGCCGCACCCAACGGCAACGGCCTGTCGCACAACCAGTTCAGCGACTACAACGTCGGCCAGCAGGGCCTGATTCTCAACAACGCCACCGAGCGTACCCAGGCCACGCAACTGGGCGGCATCATCCTCGGCAACCCCAACCTGCAAGGGGCAGCCGCCAGCACCATCCTCAACGAAGTCAACGGCGCCAACCCCAGCCAACTGCGCGGCTATACCGAAGTGGCGGGGCAGTCGGCCCGCGTCATCGTCGCCAACTCGCATGGCATCACCTGTAACGGCTGCGGCTTCATCAATACACCGCAGGTGACCCTGAGCACCGGCAAACCCGTGATCGACAACGGCCAGTTGAGCCGTTATCAGGTCGATCAGGGCAGCGTGACCATCGAAGGCGCAGGGCTCAATGCCGGCAACGTCGACCGTTTCGAGATCATCACCCGCAGCGCCAAAGTCAACGCCGAGATCCAGGCGCGCCAGCTGGCGATCATCGCCGGGCGCAACGACGTCGATGCCCAGACCCTCGCCGCGACGGCGCGGGCCGACGACGGCAGCGCCAAGCCGCAGTTAGCCATCGACTCCAGCGCCTTGGGTGGCATGTACGCCGGGGCTATCAAGCTGGTGGGGACCGAGGCGGGGGTCGGGGTGAAGCTGGATGGCCAGCTTGCTGCCAGTGGTGGCGATATCCAACTCGACGCCAATGGCCAGTTGCGCATCGGCCAGGCCAGCGCCGCAGGCGATATGCGGGTGTCCGCCAGCGGCATTGATGCGCAGGGGGCCTTGCATGCCGGACGTGATTTGCAACTGGACAGCCGCTCAGACCTGGCCAACCGCCACAGCCTGACCGCCACCAGGCAACTCAAGCTGTCGGCCGCCGGTCAGTTGAGCAACCGTGGCCTGATTCAGGCAGGGGTGCTGGCCGATGGCAGCCAGACCGCCGACGGCGACTTGACCATCGCTGCTGGCGCGCTCGACAACCAGGGTCACAGCATCACTGCCAGCCGCGACTTGAGCGTGGAGGTGGTTGGCGCACTGGACAACAGCGGTGCGAACCTTGGCGCCGGGAGGGACCTGCGGCTCAAGGCAGGTACGCTGGACAATCGTCAGCAAGGCAAGGTGTTGAGCAGTAGGCGTATGACGCTCGAGGGTGGTCAATTGCTCAACGGCGGGGGAGGACGGATCACCAGCCAGGGTGCACTTAACGCCGCATGGGCGCAGTTGGACAACCAGAGTGGCGAACTCTCCAGCCTGGATGTGGTAACGCTGAACCTGGGCGGGCTGGACAACCGTGGTGGGCGCGTTCTGGCAGCCAGTGGCCTGGCCCTGAGCAGTTCGGGCAACGTCGATAACCGCGGCGGCCGCATCACCAGTCAGGCCGCACTCGACCTTGCAGCCAGTCGCCTGGACAACAGCCAGGACGGCCAGGTCAGCGGCAACGGCGCGGTCGGCGTCAATGTCGGCCGGCTCGATCAGCAGGGCGGGCGCCTGACCAGCCTGACCGAGCTGACGCTGGACCTCAACCATGGCCAACTGGACAACCGTGATGGGCTGATCAGCGCCCGTCAGTTGCAATTGCGCCAGCTCGCCGACGTTGATAACCGAGCTGGGGAAATCTCCAGCCAGCGGGCATTCGAACTGGTGGCCCGAGGTTTCGATAACAGTGCCGGCCAGCTGTACAGCGAACAGGCACTGGATGTACGTCTGGATCGGTTGTTCAGCAACCAGGACGGCCTGGTGTCGGGCAATGGCCTGACCCTGCAAGCCCTGGCCCTGGACAACCAGCGCGGCACCGTGACCAGCGATGCAGGCCTGGTGGTGAGTGCAGGCGCGGCCATCGATAACCGCCAAGGTGAGATTTCCAGTGCAGGTACCACGCAGGTTCATGCAGACACTCTCGATAATCGCGGCGGCGTGCTCACCGCTTCCGACACCTTGCAACTGACCCTTGCCCAGGCGCTGGACAACCAGCAAGGC